>CAZEPK010000194.1:0-9611 GCA_964514085.1 uncultured Nocardioides sp. | reverse complement strand
GGGCCCGGGTGTCGTGGTGGGCCCACCACCGGGTCTGTTGCGACCAGACCGTCCGGTCCATGCCCGCTCCGTGGAGGAGCACCACCAGGGGGGCATGGACCGGACGGTCTGGTCGCAACAGACCCGGTGGTTGGCCCACCACGACACCCGGGCCCTCGCCGTGGACCTTCCCGGCCACGGCGGCTCCGAAGGTCCGGCGATCACGTCGATAGGGGAACTGGCTGCGTGGACCGCCCGGCTGGCCGAGGCCCTGGCCGCGCGGGTGCCGGTGCGCACCGGCGCCACCGTGCGGGAGCTGTCCCGGTCCGGCCCGGGGTTCGCGGTGGTGCTGGGGTCGACGACCTCGCCGGAGCGGCTCGAGGCGGAGGCCGTCGTCCTGGCCACCCCGGCCGCCCCGAGCGCGCGCCTGCTCGCCGCGGTCGAGCCCGCGGCGGCCGTCGAGCTCGCCGCGGTCGAGCACGCCTCGGTCGTCGTGGTCACCCTCGCCTTCCGGGCGGCGGACGTGCGGGGGCTCGACGACTCCTCGGGCTTCCTGGTGCCCCCGGTCGACGGCCGGGCGATCAAGGCCGCGACGTTCTCCTTCGCCAAGTGGGGTTGGGTGCGCGAGTCCGGCGCCGAGCACGGGCTGGTGCACCTGCGGACCTCGCTCGGCCGGCACGGCGAGGCGAGCACCCTGCAGCGCACCGACGACGAGCTGGTGGCCGCCTCGCTGACCGACCTGGCCGAGGCGGCCGGGATCAGGGCGGCGCCGGTGGCCGCCCACGTCCAGCGGTGGGGCGGTGGCCTGCCGCAGTACGCCGTGGGCCACATCGCCCGGGTGGCGCGGATCCGCGAGGCGGTGGCCGCCGTGCCGGGCCTGGCCGTCTGCGGTGCGGCGTACGACGGCGTGGGCATCCCCGCGGTCATCGCCTCGGCCCGCCGGGCGGTCGCCGGGCTGGGCGGGTAGTCCGCGCAACCCTGCCCCGTTGTCCCTGCCGGCCGGGACACCGCGCCCGGCACCGTGAGGTCATCGCACACCCACGACCTCCGAAAGGACCGCGATGACCACCGTCACCACGCAGAACCCGGTCCGCTCCGACCTGGCCTCCACCGAGCCCGCGAGCGACCGACCCACCACCCCGAGCCGCACCTGGGCCCTCGCCGGCCTGGGCGCCGCGCTGCTCGGCGCCGCCACCATCGTCACCAGCTCGGCCGGCGGCTTCATCTACGAGGACCGCTTCAGCCACGGCTCGGTCGAGGGCGCCGGCGACGCGCTCGTGGACAAGGCACCCGTGCTGTTCGCCTTCCACTCCGTCACCGCCCTGGGCGCCGCGCTCATGGTGGTCTTCGGCGCCGGGCTCTTCCGCCGGCTCCGGGTCGCCGGCTCGGACAGCCTGGCCCCACTGGTGGCCCTTGTGGGGCTGGCCGGCACCGCGGTCGTCTCGGTGCTGGGCTCCGGCCTCGACACCGAGTTCATGATGGCCGCCGGCCAGGACGACGTCCGCGTCGACGACGGCTCGGCCGCCCTCTACGGGCACTGGATCGGCACCATCCCGTGGCTGTGGACCCTGATCGGCCTGGCCGGGCTGGCGGTCTTCGTGGCCTCCCGCTCCGGCGCCGCTCCGCGCTGGCTGGGCCTGGTCGGCCTGGTGCTCGGTGGCCTGACCGTGCTCCTCGGCGTCTCGCCCCTGGAGTACCTCTCCGGGGCCACCGGCGTGCTGTGGCTGCTGGTCACGGCGCTGGGCTTCACCGTGGGCGACAAGGCGTACCGCGCCACCCGATGACCACACCTCGTCCCGACACGGTCGGCCGGGCCCCCGAGGGGCCCGGCCGGCCGGGTCGCGTCCCGCAGACTGAGGCCGTGCGCACGCCCGGTACCGACCACCGCGCGGTCCTGCTGGCCCTCCCGGTGCTCTCGGTCGTGGTGCTCGCGAGCACGGCCTGGCTCGACGTCCTGACCCCGGCGCGCGGCACCGGCGTCGACCTCGCGCCCGGCTTCGGCTGGCCGTACGCCGCCATCGGCGTGGTCTTCGGCGCCTGCTCGGCGATCGTGCTGCTGCACCGGGGGAGCCCGGCGTTCGGCTGGGCGTTCGGCTGGCTCGCCCTCTTCTGGGGCGTCGACGGGCTGGCCCAGAGCTGGGTGCGCTTCGGCGTCCACGCGGACCACGCGCGGGCCGGGGTCGACGCGGCCCTCTGGGTGCTGAACCGGCTCGGGGCGCTGCTGCCCCTGACCGTGGCCGTGCTGCTCCTGCTCTTCCCCACCGGGCGCTTCCTGGCCGGTCGCTGGGGGCAGGTCGGACGCGTGGCGGTCGTGCTCATGCTGGGCTCGGCCCTGGTGGTCCTCGTCGCTCCGGCCAACGGCCGCAGCGACGACGTGGCCGTGCCGCCCGACGTGCACCTCGACCGCGGGGCCGTGCCGATGTCGACGGCCTTCACCGACATCGCCGTCCCGGTGACCGTCGCCCTGACCGTGCTGGGCGTCCTGGTGTCGATGGCCTCGGTGGTGGTGCGCTACCGGCGGGCCGAGGGGATCGAGCGCGACCGGATGCGCTGGCTGGTCTGGTCGGTCCTGGTGATGGCGGTGGTGATCGCCCTCTCCTCGCTCAGCGACCTCACGGTGGTCCGCGACGGCTCCATCTTCGTCATCGCCTCCCTGCCCGCGGTCTCGCTCACCATCGGCATCGTCCGGCCCGAGCTGGTCTCGGTGCTCGACCTGCTCAGCGGCACCATCGTCCTGGCCGCGGTCACGGCCGTGCTGGTCGCGGTGGACCTGGCCGCGGTCGCCGTCCTCGACGGGGTGCTGAGCGACTCGCTCGAGCAGCGCCAGGTCGTCGTCCTGGTGCTCCTGATCACGGTGGTGCTCTACGGGCCCGTGCGGCTCCGGCTCTCGCACGTCGTGCGCCGGCTGCTGCACGGCGACCGGGACCGGCCCTACGACGTGGTGGCCGGCCTGGCCTCGACCCTGGAGCACGCCGACGAGGGCCCCGAGCAGCTCGCGGCGGTGGCCGACGCGGTCTCCTCGGCCTTCGGCGTCGGCTACGTCCGGGTCGAGGTCGACCGCCCGACGGGGGAGCGGCTCACCGCCACGCACGGCGCCGCCCCCGCCGAGGTCCGCACCCTGCCGATCGCCTACCGCGGGCAGGAGGTCGGGCGGGTGGTGCTGCCCGCCCGGGGGCTGCGCAGCCGGCTGACCAGCCGCGACGAGCAGCTGCTCTCCGACCTGGTCCGTCAGGCCGCCACGGCCGCCCGCACCAGCCAGCTCGCCGACGAGCTGCAGCACAGCCGGGAGCGGCTGGTGCTGGCGCGGGAGGAGGAGCGCCGGCGGATCCGCCGCGACCTCCACGACGGACTGGGACCCTCGCTGAGCGGGGTGGTCTACCAGCTCGAGTCGGCGCGGCTGCTCGTCGACAAGGACCCCGCCGCCGCGCGCCGCACCATCGAGGGACTGAGCGGCAACGTCCAGGACGTCGTGGCCGACGTCCGGCGCCTGGTCCACGACCTGCGACCGCCCGCCCTCGACGACCGGGGCCTGGTGGGCGCGCTGACGCAGCAGGCCGAGCGCATCACCGGCAGCGGCGGGCCCAGGATCGCGGTCGAGGCCGGCGACCTCGGCGGGCTGCCCGCGGCCGTCGAGGTCGCGGCGTTCCGCATCGCCGGCGAGGCCCTGACCAACGTGACCCGGCACGCCCGGGCGGATCGGGCCACGGTCCGGCTGCAGCGCGGCGACCGAGACCTGCTGGTCGAGGTGGCCGACGACGGCACCGGTATCGACCCCGACGCGCAGGCCGGCGTGGGCCTGGTCTCCCTCCGCGAGCGCGCCGCCGAGCTCGGCGGGCGCAGCGAGGTCACCTGCCCGGCCGCCGGCGGGACCGTGGTCCGCGCCTGGCTCCCCCTCCTCCACCGCACCGAAGGGAACCCCTCATGACCTCCACCTCCGCCGGCACCTCCGCCGGCACCGGCCGCGACACCGTCCGCGTGGTCGTGGTGGACGACCACCAGATCGTCCGGGACGGCCTGCTCGCGCTGCTCGGCGTCCTCGACGGCCTCGAGGTCGTCGGCACGGCCGCCGACGGCAAGGACGCGGTGCACGTCGTCACCGAGACCGCACCGGACGTGGTGCTCATGGACATCCAGATGCCCGAGCTGGACGGCATCGAGGCGACCCGCTTCATCACCGGCCGGGAGCAGGCGCCACGTGTCGTGATGCTGACGATGAACGAGGACGACGACACCGTGCTCAGCGCGATCCGGGCCGGCGCGTCCGGCTACCTGCTCAAGGGCTCCTCCGCCGGTGAGGTGGAGAACGCCGTCCGCGCCGCCGCCGCGGGAGGGATGGTCTTCGGCGCCGCCCTGGCCGGCCGGGTGGCGTCGTACTTCGCCTCGGCCCGTCCGGGCGCGGAGGCCGAGGACCCGTTCCCCGACCTCACCGACCGCGAGCGGTCCGTGCTCGACATGCTGGCCGCGGGCAGGACGAACGACGCCATCGCCCGCGAGCTGTTCATCTCGGGCAAGACCGTGCGCAACACGGTCTCCTCGATCTACGCCAAGCTGCACGCGGCCGGCCGGGGCGAGGCGATCGTCAAGGCCCGCGAGGCGGGCTACGGCCGCGAGCGGTAGCGCTCCTCGAGCAGGTCGTAGACCGCGTCGCCGCGGTCGTGGCTGCCGAGCCCCCGGCTGACGAACGCGGCGGCGTAGCGCCCGCGGAAGGACCACCACGCCGTGCAGCCGCCGGCGCCGCCCATCCCGATGTCGAGGTCGTCGCGCTGGAGGCCGAGGGTCCAGGTGACCTGCCGGTCGAGCAGCAGGTCGTGGCCGACCGCCTGCGGACCGACGTACTCGCGGTGCAGCTCGGCACCCAGGAGAGCCTCGACCGTGCCGTCGAAGAGGTGGCCGTAGAAGGTGGCGAGGCCGCGGGCGCTCGCGTGCAGGCCCACCGCCGGGAACGGCGTGGTGCGCCACCGCTCGGAACCCAGCACCCCCGGGTCGAGGAGTCCCGGCGGCCGGGTCATCGCCGGACCCCAGCGCGGGTCGTCGCGGTAGCGGGCCGGCCAGTCGGGGTCCAGGGCGACCGGATCGGCCACCCGGCCCAGGTCGCCCGGCGCCACCCTCAGGTGCAGGTCCCAGCCCTGCTTGTCCGCCAGCCGCGCGAACCGGGTGGCCAGGTCCTCGCCGGTCACCAGCCGGACGAGCTGGTCGCACAGGTGGCCGTAGGTCAGGGCGTGCTCGGCGCACGCGGCGCCTGGCTCGTGGACCGGCGTGGCCCCGGCCAGCAGGTCCACGAGGTCGTCGAAGGACTCGAACGGGACCTCGGCGGCCGCCTCGGGGAACGCCGGCAGGCCCGCCTGGTGGGAGAGCACGTGCCGGACCGTGGTCGCCGCCTTCCCCTGCGCGGCGTACGCCGGCCAGACCTCGGCCACGCGCTGGTCGAGCCCGAGGACGCCGTCGCGGACCAGGACCAGCACGGTCAGCGCGGCCAGGGGCTTGGCGCAGGAGTAGGTCATGGTGAGCGTGTCGGGGGTCCACGGGCGCTGCCCGTCGAGGTAGCCGGTCACCGCCTCGTCGACGACCTCCCCGCCGCGGACCACGCAGGCGGCCGCGCCGGGGTCGCCGAGCTGGCCCAGGACGGCCGGGAGGGTGCGGACCACGAGGCGATCCAACCGCACGGGCACAATGGAGCCATGAGTGAGGGCCAGTCCAACGCGTCCCGGATCAGGGAGATCAACGACTCCATCCGCTAC
This sequence comes from uncultured Nocardioides sp., assembly GCA_964514085.1. Lineage (GTDB taxonomy): Bacteria > Actinomycetota > Actinomycetes > Propionibacteriales > Nocardioidaceae > Nocardioides. The sequence goes on along the minus strand of CAZEPK010000194.1, from coordinate 3,894 downwards.
ACGATGTGGTCGGTGTTCCGGCTGCGCGACGTGCTCGGCGACGCCGACCGCGAGGCCGAGGGCGCCGAGGTGGAGAAGCTGGTCGCCGCGCTCGCGGAGGAGGACGTCGTCGTCCGGGGCTTCTACGACGTGAGCGGGCTGCGCGCCGACGCCGACCTGATGGTCTGGTGGCACGCCGCCGACTCCGAGGCGCTCCAGGCGGCCTATCACCGGTTCCGCCGCACGGCCCTCGGCAGCCGGCTCGAGCCGGTCTGGTCGCAGATGGCGCTGCACCGGCCCGCGGAGTTCAACCGCAGCCACGTGCCGGCGTTCCTGGCCGACGAGGAGCCCAAGCAGCACGTCTGCGTCTACCCGTTCGTGCGGTCCTACGAGTGGTACCTGCTCGAGGAGGAGGAGCGCCGCCAGCTGCTCAAGGAGCACGGCCGGATGGCGCGCGACTACAAGGACGTGCGCGCCAACACCGTGGCGAGCTTCGCGCTGGGCGACTACGAGTGGATCCTGGCCTTCGAGGCCGACGAGCTCTACCGCATCGTCGACCTGATGCGCCACCTGCGCTCCTCGGGCGCCCGGCGGCACGTCCGCGAGGAGATCCCGTTCTACACCGGCGCGCTCGTGCCGGTCGCCGAGCTGGTCGACCGGCTCCCCTGATGCCGGCCGACGGCCCGGCGGAACCGGCACGGACCGGGCGGCGTCCCAGCGCAGTGCGGAGCCGTCTGTCGCTGCTTGCTGTCCTGGCCACCCTCGTCCTGGCCGGAGCGGCCTGCAGCGACGACGGCTCCGACGACGTGGCCCGCGGTCCGGGCGCGTCGCCCTCCTCCACGCAGCCGCCGGCACCGGCCGTGCCGACGGGGCCGGTGCGCACCCGCGACCTGGCCACGGTCATGGACACCGGCAGTCCCGAGCTGTGCCTGGGCCCCGTGGCCGAGTCCTACCCGCCGCAGTGCGGCGGCCCTGCGCTCGTCGGCTGGGACTGGAGCCAGCACGAGGGGACCTACGACGAGCAGGGCGACATCCGCTGGGGCACCTACGCGCTCACCGGCACCTGGGACGGCACGTCGTTCACCGCGACCGAGGCAGTGCCCGGCGCCCTCTACGACCCCGCCATGCCGACCCCCACGCCGACCCCGCCGCCCATCAGGTCCTACGGCGACAACGAGCTCCAGCAGATCGCCAGCACGCTGACGAACACCCCGGGCGTGATCGGCGCGTCGGGCGGGCAGGGCAGCGACGGGCACGTCCTGGCCGACGTCTACTACGACGACGGCACGCTCCAGCAGTGGGCGGACGCGACGTACGGCGCCAACGTGGTCCTCGTCAGCTCCGCCCTGGTCGACGCGGGCTGACCTCCCCAGGGGTCAGTCAGCCGGCGGTCGGCGCCGACCCGTCGGCCGGCTCGAGGGTGAGGCTGACCGAGTTGATGCAGTAGCGGTCGCCGGTCGGCGTGCCGTAGCCGTCCGGGAAGACGTGGCCCAGGTGGGAGCCGCAGTTCGCGCAGCGGACCTCGACCCGCTTCATGCCCATCGTGGTGTCCTCGATGTACTCGATCGTGTCGGTGATGGGCTGGTAGAACGACGGCCAGCCGCAGCCGGAGTGGAACTTGGTGTCGGACTCGAACAGCCTGGCGTGGCACGCCTTGCAGGAGTAGACGCCCTTGGTCTCGGTGTCGGTCAGCTTGCCCTTGAAGGCGCGCTCGGTGCCGGCCTTGCGCAGGACGGCGTACTCCTCGGGGGAGAGCTCCTCGCGCCACTCCGCATCGGACTTCTCAACTGTGTAGGCCATGTCCTCAAGTGTCCGGGGCCTAACAAACCGTTACGCCCGGACGGGTGGTTGACAGACTTGGGAGAACAAGTGTTCACTCAACTGGATGTCCAGCACCGTGTCTTGGGAACGGGTGCGGCGCGCCGGGTCGAAGCTGACCACGCCGCTGCTGCCCGACGACTACCTGCGCCTCGTCAACCCGCTCTGGAGCTCGCGCGAGCTGCGGGGCCGCGTCGAGAAGGTGGTCCCGGAGACCGACGACGCCGCCACGCTCGTGATCCGGCCAGGATGGGGCTGGCGCTACGACCACCGGCCCGGCCAGTACGTCGGCATCGGCGTGCAGGTCGAGGGCAAGTTCCAGTGGCGCTCCTACTCGGTCAGCTCGCCGCCGAAGCGTGACGGACGCACCATCGCGATCACGGTGCGCGCCATGCCCGAAGGTCTGCTGTCGGCCCACCTGGTCAGCGGTCTCGAGCCCGGCACCATCGTGCGGCTGGCGCTGCCCAAGGGCGACTTCGTGCTGCCGGACCCGCCGCCGGCCCGGATGCTCTTCCTGGTGGCCGGCAGCGGCATCACGCCGGTGATGTCGATGCTCCGGACGCTCGACCGCCGCGGCTCGCTGCCCGACGTCGTCCTGCACTACTCCTCGCCGACGCCCGAGCGGATGATCTTCCGCGAGGAGCTGCAGGAGCTGGCGTCACGGCACGACTCCCTGACGCTGCACGAGCTGCACACCGACACCGACGGGATCCTCGAGCTCTCCGCCCTGGACGGGCTCTGCCCCGACTGGGGGCAGCGCGAGACGTGGGCCTGCGGGCCGGCGCCGATGCTGGACGCGATCGAGGAGCACTTCGAGGCGGCCGGGCTGGAGGACCAGCTCCACATCGAGCGGTTCTCCCTGGCCCTGGGCGGCGACGGTGGCGAGGGCGGCACGCTGACCTTCCAGAACTCCGGCAAGACCGTCGAGGTCGACGGGGCCACCACCGTCCTGGAGGCAGGGGAGTCGGCCGGGATCGGCATGCCCTACGGCTGCCGGATGGGCATCTGCCACACGTGCACGATCACCAAGATCGAGGGCACCATGCGCGACCTGCGCAACGGCGAGGACTACGACCAGCCCAACGAGCAGGTGCAGACCTGCGTGTGCGTCGCCGTGGGCGACGTGACCCTGAACATCTGACACCGACCGGGGTCCCGAGACGGTCGCTGCGCGACCTCCTCGACCACCGGCCTCAACGAAGGAGACGAGCATGGCCATCGCAGACGTCAAGGAGTACACCCACCTCAGCGAGGCGGACGTCGAGCAGCTCGGGCGCGAGCTCGACGCCATCCGCGCGGAGGTCGAGGAGTCCCGCTCGGCCGCCGACGCGGCGTACATCAACCGCATGATCCGGGTCCAGCGCGGGCTGGCCGCCGCCGGCCGGATCTCGCTGATCGCCGGGACCCAGCGCCAGGAGACCCGGCGTCCCGCCCTGGTCGCCGGCGCCGCCTTCCTCGGGCTGGCCAAGATCCTGGAGAACATGGAGATCGGCCACAACGTGATGCACGGCCAGTGGGACTGGATGAACGACCCCGAGATCCACTCCTCGAACTGGGAGTGGGACACCGCCCAGCCGGCCGAGCAGTGGAAGCACTCGCACAACTACATCCACCACCAGTTCACCAACGTGCTCGGCCACGACAACGACATCGGCTACGGCATCCTGCGGATGGCCCGCGAGCAGAAGTGGCACCCGGTCAACCTGGGCCAGCCGGCCTACAACGCGCTGCTGGCCGGGCTGTTCCAGTGGGGCGTCGCGCTGCACGACCTGGACCTCGAGGCGATCCGCAAGGGCAAGAAGGACCCGCAGGAGATGAAGCGCCAGCTGCGCCAGATCGGGCGCAAGGGCCGCAACCAGATCCTCAAGGACTACGTGGTCTACCCGGCCCTGAGTGGCCGGCAGTGGCGCTCCACGCTGAAGGCCAACGCCGCCGCGAACCTCACGCGGAACCTGTGGTCCTACATGATCATCTTCTGCGGCCACTTCCCCGACGGTGCGCTCCACTTCACCGAGGAGGAGCTCGAGGACGAGACCCGCGCCGAGTGGTACCTGCGCCAGATGCTCGGCTCGGCCAACATCTCCGGCTCGCCGGCCC
>CAZEPK010000193.1:0-9636 GCA_964514085.1 uncultured Nocardioides sp. | reverse complement strand
ATTCTGCAATTGCTTAATCCCACTGGTGGCTCGGTACGATTCGACGGGCAGGAGCTGGTCGGTCTGAGCAGCGGGCGCATGCGCCCGTTGCGCCGGGATTTGCAGATTATCTTTCAGGACCCGGTCGCCTCGATGAATCCACGCATGCTGGTGGGTGATATCGTGGAGGAGGGGATGCTGGCCCAGGGCATTGGCGGCAACGGCCAGCAGCGCCGCGAGCGGGTGGAGCGGTTGTTGGGACAGGTGGGTGTCGCTGGGCTGGACGGTGTCCCACATGGCCGTGCTCCTCTCGGTGTCCCGTTGTCCTCAGGAGTGCTGACTCCTGCCTCAGATACGAGTCAGCGGCGCCTCCCGGATTTCCCGGGGCGTGGCACGATCACGCCGTGACCACGAGCCCGGGCGAGGCGCAGCGGCTGCGCGACCTCCGTCTCCTGCGCCGGGTCAAGGACCGCATTGACCGCGACTACGCCCAGCCGCTAGACGTCGAGGCCCTCGCCCGCGGCGTGCACGTCTCGGCCGGGCACCTGAGCCGCGAGTTCAAGAAGGCGTACGGCGAGTCGCCGTACTCCTACCTCATGACCAGGCGCATCGAGCGCGCCATGCTGCTGCTGCGGGCCGGCGAGCTGAGCGTCACCGACGTCTGCTTCGCGGTGGGCTGCCAGTCGCTCGGCACCTTCAGCACCCGCTTCAGCGAGCTCGTCGGCGTGGCGCCCAGCGTCTACAAGCAGCAGGCCGCCGACGCGCTGGAGGGGGTGCCGTCCTGCGTGGTCAAGCAGGTCAGCCGGCCGGTGCGGGCATCGGTCAGGAATCGAGAAGCACGCCCGAGCGGCGCCTCCTAGCGTGGTCGGCATGGACCTCAAGCTCCGCAACGCCTTCCTCCCGCACGACGACCGCGACGCCGCGGTCGCCTTCTACTGCGACACCCTCGGCTTCGAGCTGCGCAACGACGTCGGCTACAACGGCATGCACTGGCTCACCGTCGGACCGCCCGACCAGCCCGACGTGAACCTGGTCCTCTTCCCTCCGGGGGCCGACCCGGGGGTCACCGACGACGAGCGCCGCGTGATCCGCGAGATGATGGCCAAGGGCACCTACGCCATGCTCACGTTGGCCACCACCGACCTCGACGGCCTGTTCGAGAGGCTGCAGGCCACCGACGCCGAGGTGATGCAGGAGCCGACCGAGCAGCACTGGGGCGGCCGCGACTGCGCGTTCCGCGACCCGGCCGGCAACACCATCCGCATCGACGAGGTGCGCTGAGGTGAGGACCATGACCTGCCGCCAGCTGGGCGGCGCGTGCGACTTGGCCCTGCGCGGCGACTCGGCGGACGAAGTGATCAAGGCCCAGGACCGGCACCTGCGCGAGGCCGTGGCCGGGGGCGACACCGCGCACCAGCCGGCGCTGGCCGAGATGAAGGGCCGCTGGAAGCACCCGATCAGGGGCATGGGCTGGTACAAGGACACCAAGCGGGCCTTCGCCGCCCTGCCCGCCGACTGACCGACCCGCCGAGGAGGCACCACCGGGATGCACGACGCCGACCGCCACGACCTGATCCGCGTCCACGGCGCCCGGGAGAACAACCTCCGGGACGTCAGCGTCGAGCTCCCGAAGCGCCGCCTGACGGCGTTCACCGGGGTCTCGGGCTCGGGCAAGAGCTCGCTGGTCTTCGCCACGATCGCCGCCGAGTCGCAGCGGATGATCAACGAGACCTACAGCGCGTTCGTGCAGGGCTTCATGCCCGCCCTGGCGCGACCCGACGTCGACCGCCTCGACGGGCTGACCACCGCGATCATCGTCGACCAGGAGCGGATGGGGGCCAACCCGCGCTCGACCGTCGGCACCGCCACCGACGCCAACGCGATGCTGCGGATCCTGTTCAGCCGGCTGGGCAAGCCGTACGTCGGCCCGCCGACGGCGTTCGCCTTCAACGTGCCGACCCGGGTCGCGAGCGGGGTGATGAAGACCGACCGCGGCCAGGGCTCGACGAGCATCGTCCGCGAGGCGGTCTACCAGGGCGGCATGTGCCCGCGCTGCGAGGGCATGGGCTCGCTCAACGACTTCGACCTGACCGCGATCTACGACGCGACGAAGTCGCTGGCCGATGGGGCGCTGCTGGTGCCGGGCTACAGCATGGACGGCTGGTACGGGCGAATCTTCAGCGGTGCCGGCCTCGACATGGACAAGCCGATCGCGAAGTACACCGCCAAGGAGCTGAAGAAGCTGCTCCACGGCGAGCCGGAGAAGATCAAGGTCGACGGCGTGAACCTCACCTACGAGGGCGTCCTGACCAAGGTCCAGAAGTCGATGCTGTCCAAGGACGTCGAGGCGATGCAGCCGCACGTGCGCCGGTTCGTCGAGCGCGCGGTCACCTTCACCACCTGCCCGGACTGCGACGGCACGCGGCTGAGCGAGGAGGCCCGGTCGGCCAGGATCCAGGGCCGGAACATCGCCGACCTCTGCGCCCTGCAGATCAGCGACCTCGCCGCCTGGCTGCGCGGGGTGGAGGCCCCTGAGGTGGCACCGCTGCTGGCCGGGCTCCAGCACCTGCTCGACTCCTTCGAGGAGATCGGCCTGGGCTACCTGTCCCTCGACCGCCCGGCCGGGACGCTGTCCGGGGGAGAGGCGCAGCGGACCAAGATGATCCGGCACCTCGGGTCCGCGCTCACCGACGTGACCTACGTCTTCGACGAGCCCACGATCGGGCTGCACCCGCACGACATCGAGCGGATGAACCAGCTGCTGCTGCGGCTGCGCGACAAGGGCAACACGGTGCTGGTGGTCGAGCACAAGCCGGAGACCATCGCCATCGCCGACCACGTCGTCGACCTCGGTCCCGGGGCCGGCACCGCGGGCGGCCGGATCGTCTACGAGGGCTCCTTCGACGGCCTGCGCCGGAGCGACACGCTCACCGGCCGCCACCTCGACGACCGCGCCTCGCTCAAGGACTCGGTCCGCGAGCCCACGGGGCGGCTGGAGGTCCGCGGCGCCTCGAGCCACAACCTGCGGGACGTGGACGTCGACATCCCGCTCGGCGTGCTGTGCGTGCTGACCGGGGTGGCCGGGTCCGGCAAGAGCTCGCTGGTGCACGGGTCGGTGGCGGGGCGCGAGGGCGTCGTGGTGGTCGACCAGGGCGCCATCAAGGGCTCCCGGCGGAGCAACCCGGCGACGTACACTGGCCTGCTCGAGCCGATCCGCAAGGCCTTCGCCAAGGCCACCGGCCAGAAGGCGGCGCTGTTCAGCGCGAACTCGGAGGGCGGGTGCCCGGCCTGCGGCGGCGCCGGGGTGATCTTCACCGAGCTGGGCGTGATGGCCACGGTGGAGAGCACCTGCGAGGAGTGCGAGGGCCGACGCTTCCGGGCCTCGGTGCTCGAGCACACCTTCGGCGGCAGGAACATCGCGGAGGTGCTGGCCATGCCGGTGACCGAGGCCCTGGAGTTCTTCGGCCAGGGCGAGGCAGCGACGCCGGCGGCACACAAGGTGCTCGTGCGGCTGGCCGACGTGGGTCTGGGCTACGTCAGCCTGGGCCAACCACTGACCACCCTCTCCGGGGGAGAGCGGCAACGGCTCAAGCTGGCCGCCCAGATGGCCGAGAAGGGCGAGGTCTACGTCCTCGACGAGCCGACCAGCGGGCTGCACCTTGCCGACGTGGCGCAGCTGCTCGGGCTGCTGGACCGGCTGGTCGACTCCGGCCGGTCGGTCATCGTCATCGAGCACCACCAGGCGGTGATGGCCCACGCCGACTGGATCATCGACCTAGGTCCCGGCGCCGGCCACGACGGCGGCACGGTGGTCTTCGAGGGGACGCCCGCGGCGCTGGTGGGTGCTCGGAAGAAGACGCTGACGGGCAAGCACCTCGCGGCGTACGTCGCCGGCTAGACCCCTCAGGGCGTCCGGGTCACCAGCCCCGGCGGATCCGCACCCACACGGCGCACGGACGGGTCGACCCGCGCGGCACGGCCCGACAGGACGACGGGTGGTCCGGTGGTTCACGTGGGACCACCTCGACGTAGCCGTCGCGCCTGGCCGAGCCGCCGCTCGAGTGCGGTGGATCCGCGACACAACTTTGCGCGGCTCCCGAGCGTCTGGGTGGGCATGGGACGAGGGGCGCGGCGCCAGCGCACGCCGGCGCGGACGGTGGCCAAGGTCGTGGCGGTGACCGTGGTCGCGCTCGCGCTGGTGACCGGCGTCTCGGTCACGCTGGTCTACCGCCACCTCGAGGGCAACCTGCGCCACTTGGACCTGGCCCCGCAGCTGGGGCAGGACCGTCCCGAGCAGCCCGAGGTCGAGGGCCCGCAGGACCCGCTCAACGTCCTGGTCCTCGGGTCCGACTCCCGCGACTGCGACGGCTGCGGGCTCGACAGCGCGAGCGGCGGCGGCTCGGACACCACGATCCTGTTCCACCTCTCGGCGGACCGTCAGTCCGCCTACGGCGTGTCGATCCCGCGCGACTCCCTGGTGGACCGGCCGACCTGCTTCACCGAGGACGGCGGCACGATCCCGGGGGAGCGGGGCGCGATGTGGAACGCGGCCTTCAACATCGGCGGGCCGGCGTGCACCCAACGCCAGGTGGAGCAGGTCACCGGGGTGCACGTCGACCACGTCGTGGTCGTGGACTTCGGTGGCTTCAAGAAGATGGTCGACGCGGTCGGCGGCGTCGAGGTGTGCGTGCCCTACGAGCTGCACAGCGACAAGGGCGACATCACCATCCCGGCCGGGACCCACCGGATGATGGGCGAGCAGGCCGAGGACTACATCCGGATCCGCTACGGCGTCGGCGACGGCACCGACCTGGGCCGGATCAAGCGGCAGCAGGCGTTCATGGCGGCGCTGGCGCACAAGGTGGTGGCCAAGGGCACCTTGGCCAGCCCGGTCAGGCTGGTCAGGTTCCTCGACGCTGCCACGGAGTCGCTCGCCACCGACTTCGGCAGCGTCAAGGACCTCGCGGAGCTCGGCCTCCAGCTCAAGGGCATCGGCGAGGGCCGGATCCGGTTCCTCACCGTCCCCAACCAGCTCTCGACGGCGCACGAAGGCCGGGTGGAGTGGCTGCCGCAGGCGCGGACGCTGTGGGAGCGGCTCCGCTTCGACCGGCCCCTGGGCAGCCTCAGGGACGGCTCGATCGGGGTGGGCGACGCTGGCGGCACCCAGGAGCACTCCGGCAGCCCGGGGCCGTCCGGAGACCTCGGCCCCTCTGACGCTGCCACGTCAGGAGACGACTCGTCCCTGGACGCCGATCCGGACGACTTGGCCGCCGCAGGCCTGTGCACCTGACCCGGCGCGCCACGGGTAGCGTTATGTCAACCGGCCAGCAGCGTAGCCTCGGTGGACGTGAGAGGGGCGGCTGCACTGGTGATCGGGCTCGACCCGTACCGCACCCCGGGACCGTGGGACCCCGCTCCCGTGGCCGCCGCCGTTGAACGGGGTCTGCGCGAGCTGCGCGAGGCCGGCATCGACGCCCAGAGCTGCGCCATCGGCCTGGACGGCTCCGACGACGTGACGGCGGTCGTCCGGACCGCACTGACGAGCCGGGCGTGGGACTGCGTCCTGGTCGGCGGAGGCATCCGCACCGACGACGACCTGGTGGAGGTGTTCGAGGACATCGTCAACCTGGTGCAGCACCACGCGCCGGACGCCGTCATCTGCTTCAACGCCACGCTGCACGACATCCCGGCGGCCGTGCGCCGCGCGCTCAGCCGCGCCGACGTCGACCCGGCCTGACCGCCGCGGAGCACTCGGCTCAGAATCGCTCTGACAGAACTCTGCGCAGGCAGCGGTGCGGGTCGTGGCGGTCGGTCTGGGTGATGGACGCCCACCCCGCTCGAGTCCTCCCGGCAGATCGCCGATAAGCCACATTATGTCAACATGAACGGATCCGCGGGGTGGAGAGGGGCTCCCCTGAGCCCTCAGCCGGCCAGGCCGACCTCGTTGCCCTCGGGGTCGAGGTAGGTCACCTTCCGCACGCCGTTGTCGTACGTCTCGTCCAGGTGCGGCGAGATGCCTCGGCCGGCGATGGCGGCGACGCGCTCGGCCAGGTCGTCGACGAACAGCGTCACCAGCGCGTGACCGGCGTGGTCGGGTCGGCGCTGGACGTAGACGGAACGACCGGGCGCGACCTCCCAGACCGCTTCGTCGTCGTTCGGGTGGAACGACGGCGCGCAGCCGAGCAGGCGCGAGCACCAGTCCTCGGCGGCGTCGAGGTCCGACACCGAGATCCCGGCGAAGACGGCAGGGAGCCCCTGTTCGTCGCTCATGCTCTCGAACCTATCGACTGCGCGGAGCTCAGGGGTCGCCCATGACGACGCCACCGCTGCACGACGGACGCGCTGCTCTCAGCGCAGTGCCCTGCGCAGGGCCTTGCGGAAGCCCGGGTCGGCGGCGGAGGAGCCGAGGGAGGCGAGCACCTGGCCCACCTCGACGACCACGGTGTCGGCCCCCCTGACGGCGGCGAACACCTTGCGGTCCGAGGAGTGGCCGAGCCAGACGAAGCGCCCGCGCTGGAACAGCGGCATCAGACTGTCGAGGGCGAACATGGTGAAGGAGTCGCCGAGGACCAGCGTCCGACCCGGCACGGTGCGCCGGGCCGGCCGGGTGTTCCAGGTGTAGTCGTAGGTGATCTGCGGGTAGCCGCTCCACGCCTGGTCCGCCGAGGTCCCCGCGGTCCGCGTGGTCACCTTCGTGGTCGGCACCGCCGTCTCGGCGGTCTCCAGGACCAGGTTCCCGTCGAAGAAGTTGAGGTTCCCCACGCGCTGCTCGGTGCCGTAGGCGTAGGACTGCAGCCGGGCCACCTGCGGGTCCAGCCGGCGCGCGAGGGCCCGCGCGAAGACCGATCCCCCGACGGTGGTCCAGTGCGTGTCGGTCCGGAAGAAGGTCTGGTGCCGCGAGCCGGTCAGGCCCGCCTCCAGCGGCAGGAAGCTCGGGTCGGTGACCTCGTCCAGCGCCCGCCCCACCTGCTGGAACCCGCGCGCGTCGCAGTCGCCGTGCGGCATCGGGTCGGGCAGGTTCTCGGGCCGGATCGTCGACTTGTTCGGCGCCACCGTCCACACCACCGTGCGTCCCGAGCGCTCGATCACCCGGGCGAGCTTCGCGACCTGCGCCAGGGACCCGGAGGTCGCCGAGCCCAGACCGCACGCGACGTCGAAGTCCGGCCCGTAGTAGAGCTCGCCGTCCTGTCCCGGCACGGTCAGCGGTGCGGAGGCGTACGTCGTCCCGTCCGGCCCCACGAACGACCTCGCCTGCGGGGCGGGCCGGTCCAGCGGGCCGGGGTCCGCCGCCACGACGGCCGGTGCGACCAGGGCCAGGACCGCGGCGAGCACGGGCGCGGAGCGGAGCAGGTGCACGCCAGCACCGTACGGCGTCCCGCAGCTCCACCGTCGTCGCCGGACGGGTCGCGTGGCGACCCGTGCGTGGCTAGCCTCGAGCCGTGGCCGGACCCGGGGACGACGGCGCGGAGGTCCGCCCCTTCCGTGACGCCGAGGAGTTCGAGGCCTGGCTGGCCGAGCACCACCACGAGCAGTCCGGCGTCTGGCTCAAGCTGGCCAAGGTCTCCTCCGGGATCCCGTCCCTCACCGCTGACGAGGCCGTCGACGTCGGGCTGTGCTGGGGCTGGATCTCCGGTCAGCGGCGGGGGCTGGACCAGACGTGGTACCTCCAGAAGTACGTGCCGCGGCGTCCGCGCAGCATCTGGTCGCAGGTCAACGTGGCCAAGGTCGAGGCGTTGACGGCGGCCGGACGGATGCGACCACCCGGGCTCGCGGAGGTCGAGGCGGCCCGGGCCGACGGCCGCTGGGGGGCGGCGTACTCCGGGCGCGAGGGGCAACGGCGGGCCGCGCGCCGCTCCTAGTCCTGCTGCAGCGTGGCCAGGATGCGCGCCAAGGACTCGCGGTCCGCGCGGGTCAACCGCTCGAAGAGCTTCTCCGACTCCACTCCCCTGGCCCGGCGCACCTCCTCCGACAGCGCCCGGCCCCGGGCGGTGAGGGCCACGACGACCGCGCGGCGGTCGTCCGGGTGCGGCGAGCGCTCGACCAGCCCCTTGGCCTCCAGGGCGTCCACCACCTCGGTGGCCGACCTGGGAGCGATGTGCAGGCGCTCGGCCAGGTCCTTGCTCCGCACTCCCCCGCCCTCCGCGTCCGTCAGGACCCGGATCGCCCGCACCTGCGACGGCGTGACGTCGTAGGCCGCGAAGGCCTCCATGGCGGCGGCGCGGAGGCGGCGGGCCACCGACCCGAAGGCCTCACCGAGGCCGTCGGCAGGCAGGTCGTCGGTCACGGGAACAGAGTAGCAAGAGTTGACGTTGTAACCTCATGATGAGGCAACCTCACTAATGCCTCCCCCACTCTGACCGAGGAGGTCCCCATGGACTCCACCACGACCCCCACTGCAGGCCGCGGCCGGTTCCGCGTGCCCGAGAAGCCCACCGCGATCGAGAAGCAACAGGCCCGCGAGGTCTCGCTGCGCCGCATCGCGGGACTGTTCGCGCCGTACCGCTGGTCCGTGGCCGGCGTCGTCGCCATCATCGTCGCCTCGTCCGTCGTCGGACTGGCCTCGCCCTTCCTCCTCCGCGCCGTGATCGACACCGCCCTGCCCGAGCAGGACCTGCGACTGCTGGTCCTCCTCACCGTGGGCATGGTCCTCGTGGCGGCCGTGACCTCGGTGCTCGGCGTCGTCCAGACCTGGGTGAACACCCAGATCGGCCAGCGGGTCATGCACACGCTGCGCACCGACGTCTTCGCCCACCTGCAGCGCCAGTCGATCGCCTTCTTCACCCGGACCCGCACCGGCGAGGTGCAGTCGCGGATCACCAACGACGTGGGCGGCATGCAGAGCGTGGTCACCTCGACCGCCACCTCCATCGCCTCCAACCTCACCACCACCGTGGCCACCGCGGTGGCGATGGTCGCCCTCTCCTGGCGCCTGGCGCTCATCTCGCTGGTCGTGATGCCGCCCGCCATCTGGCTCAGCCGCCGCGTCGCCCGCCTGCGGCGCGAGATCACCTCGGCCCAGCAGCGCGAGCTCGCCGACCTCAACGTCACCATCGAGGAGGGGCTCTCGATCAACGGCATCCAGCTGGCCAAGTCGATGGGCGCCGGCTCGACGCTGGTCCGCCGGTTCACCGAGTCCTCGGCCCGGCTCATCGACCTGGAGCTGCGCTCCTCGCTGGCCGGCCGCTGGCGGATGGCCTCCATGAGCGTCCTCTTCGCCGCCATCCCCGCAGTCATCTACCTCAGCGCGGGGCTGCCGATGACCCGCGGCACCATGACCATCGGCACGCTGATCGCCTTCACGGCGCTCCAGGGCCAGCTGTTCCGCCCCCTGATGGGGCTGCTCAACACCGGTGTCCAGGTGGTCAGCTCGCTGGCCCTCTTCCAGCGCGTCTTCGAGTACCTCGACCTGCCCGTCGACATCGACGAGCCGGTCGACCCGGTCGACCTGGACCCGGCGCAGGTGCGCGGCCACCTGCGGTTCGAGCACGTCGGCTTCCAGTACGCCGACGCGGAGACCCCCGCCCTCGACGACGTCGACCTCGACGTCCCGGCCGGCACCACGCTGGCCCTGGTCGGCGAGACCGGCTCGGGCAAGACCACGCTGGGCTCGCTCGTGGCCCGGCTGCACGACCCGACCTCGGGCGCCGTGACCATCGA
>CAZEPK010000192.1:0-9674 GCA_964514085.1 uncultured Nocardioides sp. | reverse complement strand
TGCGCTGGTGCTTGAGCTGCTCCTGCCACTCCGCGGCCACCTGGCGGGCCACGTCGCGGGCGCTGTAGACCACGTGCACCTCGGCGAAGGACAGGTCGGCCAGGGCCCGGGCGGCCTCGCCGGGCTTGGCCCCGGCCAGGATCTCGTGGCTGATCACCACGTCGCCCCGCGCCCGCCTGGCCCGCGTGACCAGGGCGTCCCACTGGCCCGCGGCCTGCGGGCGCATCCCGCCCCAGGGGCGGTCGATCAGGTCCAGGGCCGCCAGGAACATGTCGCTGTGCGGGCCGACCGGGTAGCTGTAGCCGTGGCGCCGCAGGCCGGCGGCGTTGAGCGCCAGCCGGTCCTGGAGGTACGTCGTGCCGGTCTTGGGCGCGCCCACGTGCAGGTAGAGGCGGCTCATGCCCCCGATTGTGACAGCGCCCGGACCACGGCGGACGGGGACGGGCGGCCGAGCTCGCCGGCCATCCAGGCGCTGGTGGCCACCAGGGCGTCGAGGTCGACGCCGTGCTCGATGCCCAGGCCGTTGAGCATCCAGACCAGGTCCTCGGTGGCCAGGTTGCCCGTGGCGCTCTTGGCGTAGGGGCAGCCCCCGAGCCCGCCGGCGCTCGCGTCGAAGGTCGTGATGCCCGACTGCAGGGCCGAGTAGGTGTTGGCCAGCGCCTGGCCGTAGGTGTCGTGGAAGTGCATCGCCAGGTCGCCCCTGCCCACCCCGGCGGCGAGGAAGGCCTCGACCAGCGTGGTCACCTGCCCCGCGGTGCCCACCCCGATGGTGTCGCCCAGGCTGAGCTGGCTGGCGCCGAGGTCGAGGAGCCGGGTGCCGACGGAGACGACCTGCTCGACCGGCACCTCCCCCTCCCACGGGTCGCCGAAGCACATCGAGACGTAGGCCCGCACGTCGAGCCCGGCCTCGCGGGCCCGGGCCACCGTCGGCTCGAACATCGCGAACTGCTGGTCCAGGCTGCGGTTGAGGTTCTTCTGGGCGAAGGTCTCGGTGGCCGAGCCGAAGACCGCGATGTGCTGCAGCCCGAGCTCGAGCGCGCGGTCCAGGCCGCGCTCGTTGGGGACCAGCACCGGCAGCGCCGTGCCGTCGGCGCCGAGCCGGGTCATCAGCTCCTCGGCGTCGGCCAGCTGCGGGACCCACTTCGGGTGCACGAACGACGTGGCCTCGACGACGGGCAGCCCGGCCGCGAGCAGGCGGCGCACGAACCGCTCCTTGACCTCGACGGGCACCATCGACTTCTCGTTCTGCAGGCCGTCGCGCGGTCCGACCTCGTAGATCGTGACGCGGTCCGGCAGGTCACTGCTCCTCGTCATCGCTCGCCTCCACCACGAACAACGCGTCGCCCAGCCGGACCTGTTCCCCGGCGGCGGCGCCCACCGACGTGACCGTCCCGGCGAACGGCGCCTTGAGGCTGAGCTCCATCTTCATCGCCTCGAGCACCCCGAGCACCTGGCCCTCCTCGACGGCGTCGCCCTCGGCCACCCGGACGTCGAGCACCGTGCCCGGCATCGGCGCGGTGAGCGCACCGTCGGCCACGGCGGCGGCCTGGTCGCCCATCACGTCGGGTCGGGCGAAGACGAAGCGCTGGCCGTGGTGGACCACCTCCACCCGGTCGTGGCGCACCTCGGCCACCGCGCGGGCGGCAGGCCGGCCGCCGAGCGTCACGGGCTGGTCGAGCTCGACCACCACCGGCGCCGGGTCGGCGCCCAGCCGGAACCCGTCGGAGACGAACGGGCCGACCTCCTCCCGCTTGCGGAGGAAGACCTCCCAGGCGGCGAGCTCGCGCGCGGGCGCCGGGTCGGGCGGCTCGACCTCGTGGCGGTCCAGCCAGGCCGTGTCGATCGTCGCGTCGCGGAACTCCGCCCCGGCCACCAGGGCGCGCAGGAAGCCGGTGTTGGTGGTGAGCCCGAGGATCGCGGTCCGGTCGAGCGCGGCGACCAGGGCCAGCCGGGCCTCCTCCCGGGTCGCCCCGTAGGCGATGACCTTGCCCAGCATCGGGTCGTACGCCGTGGACACCACCTGCCCGGACGCGAGCGCCTGGTCGACGCGGACCCCGGTCGGCCAGCTGACGTGGGTGGCCGTGCCGGCCTGCGGCAGGAAGCCGCCGAAGGAGTCCTCGGCGTAGACCCGCGCCTCGATCGCGTGCCCGCTGACCCGCACGTCCTCCTGGGCCAGCGGCAGGTGCTCGCCCGCCGCCACGAGCAGCTGCAGCTCCACGAGGTCCAGGCCGGTGACGGCCTCGGTGACGGGGTGCTCGACCTGGAGGCGGGTGTTCATCTCCAGGAAGTACGCCTCGTCGGTGTCGGCGTCCAGCAGGAACTCCACCGTGCCGGCGTTGGTGTAGCCGACCTCGCGGGCCAGCGCGACGGCGCTGGAGGTCACCAGCGCGCGGACCGCTGCGCTGATGGTCGGGGCGGGCGCCTCCTCCAGGACCTTCTGGTGGCGGCGCTGGGTGGAGCAGTCGCGCTCGCCGAGGTGGAGCACCTGGCCGTGCGCGTCGGCCATGACCTGCACCTCGATGTGCCGCCCGCGCTCGACGTACTTCTCGACCAGCAGGGTGTCGTCGCCGAACGCGCTGCGGGCCTCCCGCGCCGCGGCCGCCTTGGCCTCCTCCAGCTCGGACTCCTCGCGGACCACGCGCATGCCCTTGCCGCCGCCGCCGGCGGCGGCCTTGACCAGGACCGGCAGCCCGGCGTCCTCGCCGCGGGGGACCACCGGCACGCCGGCGGCCACCGCGATGTCGCGGGCGTGGTCCTTGCGGGCCATCGCCTCCATGGCCTCGGGCGGCGGGCCGATCCAGACCAGGCCCGCGGCCGCGACGGCGCGGGCGAACCCCGGGTTCTCCGAGAGGAAGCCGTAGCCGGGGTGCACCGAGTCGGCGCCGGCCGCGACGGCCTGGGCCACCTGGGCGTCGGGGTCGAGGTAGTCGCCGCTGCTGTGGGTGGCGGCGATGCCGAGCCGGTCGCAGGTGCGCGCGACGCGGGAGGCGATCTCACCGCGGTTGGCGATGAAGACGTGGCGGAGCATCCCGGTCACATCCGGAAGACGCCGTACGACGGCGCCGGGATCGGGGCGTGGGCGGCCGCGGCCAGTCCCATGCCGAGGACGCGGCGGGTGTCGACGGGGTCGATGACGCCGTCGTCCCACAGCCGGGCGGTGGAGTAGTACGGCGAGCCCTGGGTGTCGTACTGCGCCCGGATCGTGTCCTTGAACTCCTCGACCGGGACCGGGTCGTCGGGGCGCCGCACCTCGGCCAGCACCGCGGCGGCCTGCTCGCCGCCCATCACCGAGATCCGGGCGTTGGGCCACATCCAGAGGAAGCGCGGGTCGTAGGCCCGCCCGCACATGCCGTAGTTGCCGGCGCCGAAGGAGCCACCGATCACCACCGTGAACTTCGGGACCACCGAGCAGGCGACCGCGGTGACCAGCTTGGCGCCGTCGCGCGCGATGCCCTTGTTCTCGTACTCGCGGCCGACCATGAAGCCGGAGATGTTCTGCAGGAACACCAGTGGGATCCGGCGCTGGTTGCACAGCTCGATGAAGTGCGCGCCCTTGAGCGCCGACTCGCTGAACAGGATGCCGTTGTTGGCCACGATCCCGACCTCGTGGCCCCAGATCCGCGCGAACCCGCAGACCAGCGTCTCGGCGTAGAGCCGCTTGAACTCGTGGAAGCGGCTGCCGTCGACGACCCGCCGGATCACCTCGCGGACGTCGTAGGGCGTGCGGGTGTCGGTCGGCACCACGTCGTAGAGGCCGAGCGGGTCCTCGTGCGGCTCCTCGACGGCGTGGGCCACCAGGCTCGGCTCGGACCGGGGCAGCGTGGCCACGATGGAGCGGACGATGTCGAGCGCGTGGGCGTCGTCGTCGGCGAGGTGGTCGACCACCCCGGAGGTGCGCGCGTGCACGTCACCCCCGCCCAGCTCTTCGGCGGTCACGACCTCGCCGGTGGCCGCCTTCACCAGCGGCGGGCCGCCCAGGAAGATCGTGCCCTGGTTGCGCACGATGACGGTCTCGTCCGACATGGCCGGCACGTAGGCGCCGCCGGCGGTGCACGAGCCCATCACCGAGGCGATCTGCGGGATGCCCTGCGCGGACAGGTTGGCCTGGTTGAAGAAGATCCGGCCGAAGTGCTCGCGGTCGGGGAAGACATCGTCCTGCATCGGCAGGAAGGCCCCACCGGAGTCGACCAGGTAGACGCAGGGCAGCCGGTTCTCGGCGGCGACGGCCTGGGCCCGGAGGTGCTTCTTGACCGTCATCGGGTAGTAGGTGCCGCCCTTGACCGTGGCGTCGTTGGCCACCACCACGGTCTCGCGGCCGCTGACCCGCCCGATGCCGGTCACCACGCCGGCGCTGGGCACGGTGTCCTGGCCGTCCGCGGCGCCGTACATCCCGGTGGCGGCCAGCGGGCTCAGCTCGAGGAAGGGGCTGCCCGGGTCGAGCAGCCGGTCCACCCGGTCGCGGACCAGCAGCTTGCCCCGCCCGGTGTGCTTCTCGCGCGCCGACTCCGAGCCGCCGCGCCGCGCACTGGCCAACCGCTCGCGCAGGTCGGCGACGAGCTCCCGCATCTCCTCTGCCACGCCGTACAGGTTAGCGATCATTAACCAGTCGGGCTAGGGGAACAGCCCGTCCCGGGAGCGCGTTGCCCCCACATGAGCGCACTCCCCCTCACCGAGGCGACCTTCGAGGAGACCGTCACCACCAGCGACATCGTGCTGGTCGACTTCTGGGCGTCGTGGTGCGGCCCGTGCCGGCAGTTCGCGCCCGTCTA
Source organism: uncultured Nocardioides sp. (assembly GCA_964514085.1). Taxonomy (GTDB): domain Bacteria; phylum Actinomycetota; class Actinomycetes; order Propionibacteriales; family Nocardioidaceae; genus Nocardioides. The sequence continues at coordinate 4,905 of CAZEPK010000192.1, read as the reverse complement.
CGAGGCGGCCTCCGAGCGGCACGACGACGTGGTCTTCGGGAGCATCGACACCGAGGCCGAGCAGACGCTGGCCCAGGCCGCGCAGGTGACCGCCATCCCCACGCTCATGGCCTTCCGCGACGGCATCATGGTCTTCCGCCAGGCGGGTGCGCTGCCCGCGCCGGCCCTGGAGGAGCTCATCACCGCGGTCAAGGGCCTGGACATGGACGACGTCCGCGCCCAGATCGCGGCGGCCGACGCCGGCCAGGGTTAGCGACCGCTAACCTCGGGCCATGGCCCGTCGCGACGAGATCCTCGCGACCGCGGCCGAGCTGTTCGCCGCCCGGGGCTTCCACGGCGTCTCCGTCTCCGACATCGGCGCCGCCTGCGGCATCTCGGGGCCGGCGCTCTACAAGCACTTCGCGTCCAAGGACGCGGTGCTCGCGGAGATGCTCGTCTCCATCAGCGAGCGGCTGCTCGCCGTCGGGCTCGAGCGGTCGGCGGCGGCGCCCGACGCCCCCGCTGCGCTGGCCGCGCTGGTCGACTGGCACGTCGACTTCGCGCTGCGCGACCGACCCCTGATCGTGGTCCAGGACCGCGACTGGGAGTCGCTGCCCGACGACGCGCGCGAGCAGGTCCGCACGCTGCAGCGTCAGTACGTCGACGTGTGGGCGGGCCGGCTGCGCGAGGTGCACCCCGACCTGCGGGCCGACAGCGCCCGAGCCATGGCCCACGCGGCGTTCGGCCTCATCAACTCCACGCCGCACAGCGGCCTGCTGCCCGACGCGCGGATGCGGCAGCTGCTCACGCAGATGGCCAGGGCCGCCCTCGGCATCGCGCCGGACACGGCTCAGGACACCTAGGCTCGCTGCATGCGCGCGCGGGTGGTGGCTCCCCTCCTCGCCGCGGTCCTGGGGATCGGCGGCGGCGTGGCGACCGCGCTCGTGGTCCCCGACGACGCCGGCCGTGACGAGCCGGTGGCCAGTGACCCGCTGCACCTCGACATCCCCCTGACCGACCTGGACTGCACGGGGCAGTCGATCCTCGTCGTCGGGTACGGCGACAGCGTGCCCCCGCTGAGCAGCGCGGTGGCCAACACGCGGGCCGACGACCTGCACTACCTGGCCAGCGCCGACTCCTGCCGGACCCTGCTCGGGCCCGAGGGCAAGGACGCGCCGGCGTACGTCGTCTACGCGGGGCCCTTCGACAGCCCGCGGGACCCGTGCGAGCTTCGGATGTCGGGTGACGAGCCGGGCTCCTTCGTGGCGCGGCTGCGCGAGGACAACACCCAGCTGGTCAAGTGCCCGTGCGAGATCCCCGGCGCCGAGGCGGTCCGCCTCTACCCCGACATGCCCAGCGACGCCTCGACCAAGCTGTGGGTCCGCGGGCTGCAGGCGATGTTCAACGACGACCGGCCCGACGACTTCCCGCGCAGCGCGATCACCGGCGTCTACGACGACCTGACCCAGTCGCTGGTCACCCGCTTCCAGGACAACGCCCCCGGCAAGGACACCCAGCCCGGCATCGTGGACGGCATCACCTGGGGCATCCTCACCGACCGGCTCTGCCGCAACTACGACTACTGACCACGACGACCGGGCGACGCGCACACCGCGGTGGTGTGCGCGCCGCCCGGCGCGTGGGGTGGTGCCCGGTGCGGGCGAGGGTCAGCGGCGGGCCCGCAGCTGGCTCACGGTCACGGCCGGCCAGCCCAGCACCACCAGGATGAAGACCCGCTGGAAGGCGCCCCAGCTGCCGGTGACGAAGCCGGGCTCGACCACCAGGAGGGCCAGGAGGACCAGCGCCAGCGCGGCGGCGGTGCGCACGGCGGTGCCGAGGCCCCGCCTCCCCGAGCGGCGCAGCGCCCGGGCGATGAAGAACGCCCCGGCGATGAGCGTCAGGAAGGCCAGCATCGACACCGCCTGGTGCGCCCAGTACGACGACGAGGCGCCGGTCGCCTCACCGAAGTCCCGGCACGTGGCGACCCGGTCCGAGCAGTCGAGGCGGAACACCCCGGCGGCCACGATGGAGCCGCCTCCGGCGCCGACCAGGACGGCGCCCACGCGGGCCGCCAGGCTGGGCAGCCGCCGCCACAGGTCGGCGGCGGCCAGGACCAGCCCGGCGCCCCCGGCCAGGAAGCCGAGGATCATCAGCCAGGCGTGGGGGGCGTCGGCGGCGGCCAGGGCGCTGATGGCCTCGCGGCGCGGGCTGTAGCCCTCGGTCACGAAGCCGGTCAGTGCCGCGGCGGTGAAGAAGGCGCCGGCGCCGATGGCCGAGAGCCGGGCCAGCCGGCCGGGGGGCGGCGGCGGGAAGGGCCAGCCGGAGCCGGCGCCCATGCCGTCGAAGGGCGAGGTGGTGGTGGTCGTGGGGGTCTGGGTGATCGTCGTCGATGTCATGGGTCAACCGTGGCGTCCGGGAGGGGGTCGGCGCGCTGGTGCGGCCACCACACCTGAAGGGCGTGCAGGCCCACCCCCGGTCGTGGTGCGGTGCGTTCCGGACCGGGGTCTACTCGGCGGCGAGGTAGACCAGCACGGCCTTGACCCGCCGGTGGATCTCCGCCTCCTGGGAGAGCCCGAGCTTGCTGAAGATCCCGTTGATGTGCTTCTCCACGGCCCGCGTCGTCAGCACCAGCGAGGCGGCGATCGAGAGGTTGTCCTTGCCCGTCGCCATCTGGGCCAGCACCTCGCGCTCGCGCTCGGTGAGCTGGGCCACCGGTGACTGCCGGGTCTGCGCGCGCACCAGGGCGTCGACCACCTTGGCGTCGACCACGGACCCGCCGCGCGCCACGCTGCGGACGGCGTCGAGCAGCTGGCCGGGGTCCGACATGCGCTCCTTGAGCAGGTACGCGCGGCCCTCGGAGCCGCCGTCGAAGACCGCGAGCGCGAACTCCGGGTCGTCGTACTGGCTCAGCACCACCACCCCGGTCGAGGGGTGCCGACGGCGGAGGTCGGCCGCGAGCCGCACGCCCTCGTCGGTCCCGCTCGGGGGCATGCGGATGTCGGTGAGCACCACGTCGGGGCGGTGCTCCTCGACCGCCGCGAGCGCCTCGTCCAGGCTCGCGCACACCGCGGTCAGCTCGACGTCCTCGGCGCGGCCGAGCAGGCTGGTCAACCCCTCGCGGGTCAACAGGTCGTCCTCCGCGAGGACCAGCCGGATCACGGCTGGACGCTACAAGCCGGAGGCCGGTCGTGTCGTGCCCGCACCACGGCCGGGGTGGTGCGCGCACCCACGCGCCGGGAGGCGTCGCTGCGCGAGGATGCGGCCATGGATGCCCGCCAACGGCTGTGCACGACCCTCGCTGCGGCACTCGTGGTCGTCGCGACCGCGGTGGTGCTCGTCGTGCTGGCCCAGGGGGAGGACCCCGAGGTCAAGACGGTGTTCATCGGCGCCTCCGTGGCGCTGGGGGCGGCGCTGGCCGTCGTGGGCCTGCTGCTGACGGGCTGGCGGCGGGGCAACCGGCTCGGCATCGTGCTGCTGGTGAGCGGCAGCGCGCTGCTGGGCGAGTTCGTGCTGCGCACCTACGCCTACGTCGCGGCCGACCGCTCGTGGCCCGGCGTCGGCGCGGCCACCTGGTCGGGGCTGCTGCTCGACCCGCTGTTCTTCCCCGCCGCCCTCGTGCTCATCCTGGTGCTCTACCCCGACGGGCGGCTGCCGTCGCGTCGCTGGCGCCCGCTGGTGCTGCTCACGCTGGCCTGCGCGGCCGGGCTGGTCCTCCTCGACGCCGTGCGGCCCGGGCCGCTGGAGGACGAGTCCTTCGGCCGGACCGTCGGCTGGTCCGGCCTCCTGCCCGCGTCGACCGAGGACGCCGTGACGGCCCTCTCCGGCGTCCTCCTCCTGCTGCTCGTCCTCCAGCTGGTGGCCGTCGCGGCCCTGCTGGTGGTGCGCTTCCGGCGTTCGTCCGGCCTGGCCCGCCAGCAGCTCAAGCCCCTGCTGGCCGCGGTCGCCGTCATCGTGGTCGGCCTTCTGGCCCAGGCGCCCAAGGCCACCCACGACCTCGGCGTGGTGCTCTTCGTGCTCGGCGTCGTGCTCGGCCTGCCGGCGGCGCTGGCGGTCGGCGCGCTGCGCTACCGCCTGTGGGACCTCGACCGGGTCCTGGTCGCGACGCTCACCTTCCTGGGCCTGGCTGCCCTGGTGGTCGGGGTCTACGTCGTGGTCGTGGTGGGGCTGGTCGGCCTGGCCGGCACCGAGCGGCCGCGCAGCTCGCTCCTGCCCTCGGTGGCGGCCACCGCCGTGGTGGCCCTGCTCTTCGCGCCCACCAAGGACTGGGTCTTCGCCCGGGCCCGCAGGCTCGTCTACGGACCGCGCGCCGACCCCTACGAGGCGCTGGTGGCGCTGCCGCACCAGCTCGCCACCGGTCCGGGGGTCGAGGAGGTGCTGCCGCTGACCGCCCGGGCCCTGGTCGACGGGCTCGGGGTGCCGGCCGCTCGGGTGCGGGCCCGGCTCCGCGACGGCTCGGTCCGCGAGGCCTGGGCCGGCGCGGAGGACGACGGGTCCGGGCTGGTGCTCCGCGAGGTGCGCCACCTGGGCGAGGTCGTGGGCGACCTCGCCGTCCGGCCACCGGTCGACCGCGTGCTGGGCCAGCGCGACGAGGAGCTGCTCACCGACCTGGCCGCCCAGGCCGGCCCGGCCGTGCGCGGGGTGGTGCTCTCGGCGCAGCTCGAGGAGCAGCTGGCCGAGCTGCGCGAGAGCCAGGCCAGGACCGCCCGCGCCGCCGCCGACGAGCGCCGGCGGCTCGAGCGCGACATCCACGACGGAGCGCAGCAGCAGCTGGTCGGGCTGGCCGTCCGCCTGGGCGAGGCCGAGGCGCTGGTGCTCGCTGGTGACGGCGGCGCCGGCGCGGTGCTGACCCAGGCCCGCGACCAGCTCGACGGCTGCATCGACAGCGTGCGCGAGCTGGCCCGGGGCATCTACCCGCCGGTGCTCACG
>CAZEPK010000191.1:0-9676 GCA_964514085.1 uncultured Nocardioides sp. | reverse complement strand
GCAGGCTCTTGGTCACCCCGTCGATGTCGTCGGGGTCCTTGAGGAACGACTGCAGCGAGGGGATGACCACGGTCGAGGCGAAGTCGGCCCGGGTGTCGCGGTCGAGGAACTGCGCGATCTGCGTGGCCTGGCTGACCACCTCGGCGGACTTGGTCTGCAGGGCGGAGTAGCCGCTGGTGTCGGCCTTGGAGTTCGCTGCGATGAGCGGGGTGGTGTCCTTGTTGGCCGCGTCGGCGGCCTCGGCGCTGCCGAGGTAGGCCATCATCTTCTTGCCGCCGGCCTGGTTCTTGCCGCCGGCCGCGAGGCAGAAGCCGTCGATGGGGGCGTCCAGCGCCGTGGCCCCGATGGAGCTGTCGAGCTCGGGGAAGGTGAAGAAGTCGAGGTCATCCTCGAGGTCGGGGATGCCGTCCACGACGAACGTGCCCAGGAGGTACATGCCGGTCTCGCCGTTGCCGAGCGAGGTGGCGGCCTCCTGCCAGGTGCGGCCCAGCGGGTCGCTCTGGTGGTAGGGGAGCAGGCCGCGCCAGGTGTCGAAGACCTGCTTGACCTCGGAGGAGTCCCAGTCCTCCTCGCCCTTCATCAGGTTGATGTGGAAGTCGTAGCCGTTGATCCGCATGTTGAGGATGTCGAAGGTGCCCATGGCGGGCCAGCCCTCCTTGTCCGCGAACCCGAAGGGCACCAGGCCGTCGGTCTGCATCTTCTTCATCAGGGTGGTCAGCTCGTCGAGGTTCGCCGGCGGGGCGTAGCCCTTCTGCTCCCAGATCGACTTGCGGTAGAAGACGGCCCACGGGTAGTAGCCCACCGGGACGAAGTACTGCTTGCCGTCGGAGGTCGAGGCGGCCTTGAAGCTGTCGGCCATGCCGTCGATGGGCCAGGCGTCGCTCACGTCGCTGATCAGGCCCTGCTCGGCGAACTGCTGCATGCGGTAGCCGGCGAACCAGGTGAAGACGTCGTCGGGGTTGCCCTGGAGGTAGGTGTTGATGTTCTCCTGGAAGGTGTTGTGGTCCACGGCGTTCTGCTTGACCTCGACGCCGGCCTTCTTGGCGTAGGCCTTGGCCACCTGGTCGAGCCGGGTGTACGCCGGACCGGAGCCCTTGGCCTCGTTCATGCCGAACTTGACCGAGCCGCTGGCGCTGCCGCCGCCGTCGTCGCCGCCGCAGGCGGCGAGCAGGCTGGAGGAGCCCAGGAGGGCGCCGCCGAGGGCCGCGCCGCGGAGCAGGCTCCGCCGGGTGGCCGCCATGGTGACCATGGCCGACGGGGGGATCATCAGGTCCGGCGCGGGACGGGACGGGGCCACGGTTACCTCCAAGAGTGAACAGAATCCAACACTTGAGAACGGATAGTGGACGTGATGGCGGTCACTGTCAAGGGTTCGCAAACGTATACATCTACTAAAACCGACGTGGAATCAACACAACGCGTTTGAACTTGTTGACTCTTGTGCCAAGTACACACACCATGTGACCCATGCCACGTCCCCTCCCCGCGATCGCCCACGGCGGTGACTACAACCCCGAGCAGTGGTCCCCGGAGGTCTGGCGCGAGGACGTCGAGCTCATGGGCCGGGCCGGGGTCGACCTGGTCACGCTGGGGGTCTTCTCCTGGGCCCTCCTCGAGCCGCGCCCGGGGGAGCACGACTTCGGCTGGCTCGACGAGGTGATGGGACTGCTGGGCGAAGCGGGCATCGCGGTCGACCTGGCCACCGCCACCGCCTCGCCGCCGCCGTGGCTGACCCGCGAGCACCCCGAGGTGCTGCCGGTGACCGCCGACGGCGTACGCCTCTCGCCCGGCGGGCGGCAGGCCTTCTGCCCCAGCTCGCCGGTCTACCGCGAGCTCTCGCTGGGCCTGGCGCGGACCATGGCCGAGCGGTACGCCGGCCACGACGCGCTCGCCCTGTGGCACGTGGGCAACGAGCTCGGCGGCCACAACGCCAGGTGCTACTGCGACCAGAGCGCCGCGGCGTTCCGCACCTGGCTGGCCGAGCGCTACGAGGGCGACGTGGAGCGCCTCAACCACGCCTGGGGCACGGCCTTCTGGTCCCAGCACTACGCCGACTTCGAGGAGGTCCTGCCGCCCCGCGCCGCGCCGACCTTCCCCAACCCCACCCAGCAGCTGGACTTCGCGCGCTTCTCCTCCGACCAGCTGCTCGCCAACTTCGTGGCCGAGCGCGACCTGCTCCACGAGCTCTCGCCCGGCGTGCCGGTGACCACCAACTTCATGGTCATGAAGGGCGTCCGTGACATGGACTACTGGTCCTGGGCGCGGGAGGTCGACGTGGTCTCCAACGACCACTACCCCGACGCGTCCGACCCCGCGGCCCGCCGGGAGCTGGCGTTCTGCTCCGACCTCGTCCGCGGACTGGCCGGGGGCGGGCCCTGGCTGCTGATGGAGCAGTCGCCCAGCGCGGTCAACTGGCAGCCGCGCAACGTGGCCAAGCGGCCCGGTGAGCTGCTGCGCAACAGCCTGCAGCACGTGGGGCGGGGTGCGGACGCCGTCCTGCACTTCCAGTGGCGCGCGTCCAAGGCCGGTGCGGAGAAGTTCCACGCCGGCCTGGTGCCGCACGCCGGCACTGAGACCAGGCTGTTCCGCGAGGTCGTGCAGCAGGGCGAGGTCCTGGACGCGATCAGCGAGGTCGCCGGCAGCCGGACGGTCAACGACGTGGCCCTGCTCTTCGACTGGCAGTCCTGGTGGGCGTGCGAGCTCGACTCCCACCCCAGCGTGGACGTCACCTACCTCGACCGCGCGCACGCCCTCCACCGCTCGGTCACCGAGGCCGGCGTGGGCATCGACGTCGTGGGGCCCGACTCCGACCTCTCGTCCTACCGCGTGGTCCTGGTGCCGACCCTCTACCTCGTCACCGAGGCCACGGCCGAGCGCATCGCGGCCGCGGCCCGGGCCGGCGCCGCGGTGGTGGTCACCTACTTCAGCGGCATCGTCGACGAGCACGACCACATCCGGCTGGGCGGCTACCCGGGCGCCTTCCGCGACCTGCTCGGCGTCCGGGTGGAGGAGTTCACCCCGCTGCGCAAGGACGACGTGGTCCACCTCGACGACGGCTCGACGGCCGACGTGTGGACCGAGGACCTCCAGCTGGCCGGCGCCGAGGCGCTTGCGTCGTACGTCGACGGGCCGGTGCCCGGGGCGCCGGCGGTGACCCGCCACGAGGCGGGCCAGGGCTCGGCGTGGTACGTCGCGACCCGGCTCGAGCAGGCGGCGACCGACCGGCTCGTCGCGCGCGTGCTGGCCGAGCAGGGGGTGCGCCCGGTCGTCGGCGACCTGGGCGAGGAGCGCGACCCCGACGTGGAGCTGCTGCGGCGCACGGGTGCGGACGGGCAGAGCTGGGTCTTCGCGCTCCACCACGGCACCGAGGAGGCGCAGGTGCCGCTGGGAGGGTTCGATCTGGTGACGCAGGGCACCGTGGACGGGACACTGGTGCTGGCGCCCGGGGCCGTCGCCGTGGTGAGGGAGACCTGATGCTGGCAGCCGAACGACGCGCGCACATCCTGAGCGAGCTGGAGCGCGAGGGCACCGTCCGGGTCAGCGACCTGGTGGGCGAGCTCGGCGTCTCCGACATGACGGTGCGCCGCGACCTCGACCTGCTCCAGCGCGAGGGCGTGCTCGAGAAGGTGCACGGCGGGGCCGTGGCCCGGGCCGAACCGTCCACCGCCGAGCCCGGCTTCGAGGCCAAGTCGGCCCGCCAGCTGGCCGAGAAGGAGGCCATCGCCGCCCGGGCGGCCTCGCTCGTCCAGCCCGGCTCGGCCATCGCCGTCTCGGCCGGCACCACCACCCACATCATGGCCAAGCACCTCGCGGGCATCCCGGGCCTCACCGTGGTGACGAACTCCGTGTGGGTCGCCGACGTGCTCCACCGCTCGATGCAGTCCCAGCAGTCGCAGCAGTCCTCGATGTCGGTGCTGCTCACCGGCGGGCTGCGCACCCCCTCCGACGCGCTGGTCGGCCCGATCGCCATCTCGGCCCTGCGCTCGCTGCACCTCGACGCCGTCTTCATGGGCGTCCACGGCATGGACCCGCACGCCGGCTTCAGCACCCCCAACCTCCTGGAGGCCGAGACCAACCGCGCCATGGTGGCCGCGGGCCGCCGACTGGTCGTGGTGGCCGACTCCACCAAGTGGGGCGTGGTCGGGCTCAGCTCGATGGCCGCTCTCACCGACGCGGCCGTGGTCGTCACCGACCGGGGGCTGCCGGCCCACGCCGCGCGCACCTTGGCGGAGCACGTGGGCGAGCTGATCGAGGTCCGCCCCGAGTCCTCCTCGGCCCTCCCGCTGGCGCCCTGACCCCGGCGTCCTGTGCGGGCGGGCTGCCCGGCCGTGCCCCGTTTGCGCTGACCGCTCGTGCTGTTCCGCGAGGGCCGTGGCGTGGTAGGGCTGGGCGATGAGCCTCTTGGTCCGGTTCGGATCCGTCGCCCTGTCGGCAGCGCTCGTGGCGGCCTCGACCGCGGCGTCCGCAAGTGGGCCGGGAGCGTCGACGGCGTCAGCGGCGTGGAGCGGGGCGGTGCAGCGGCTCCTCCCCGGCGAGCCCGTGCTGCTCGGTGACCTCCAGCCCGGCGCGGGGTCGTCGATGCCGCCGACCAACTTCGGGTCCTTCTGGTCCGCCGGCGGCCGGGTGTTCTTCGGCGCCGAGGACGGCGTCCACGGGCGGGAGCCGTTCGTCAGCGACGGCACGCCCGCCGGGACCGTCCTGGTCGGTGACCTGCGGCCCGGGCCGCTGGGCTCGAACCCGGCGTACTTCACCGACTCCGCCCACGGCGTGGTGTTCATGACCGACGACGACCGGGAGGTCGGCCAGATCCGGGTGACCACCGCGCGCGGCACCGGCGGTGACGTCGGCACCACCACGCTGCTCGCCCAGGGCGAGGACGTGGTCTCGCTCAGCTCCGGGTCGGTCGGTGGGGTCGCGCTCCTCGCGACGTCCGACTTCGACCAGAACCCGCAGCTGTGGCGCTCCGACGGGACCGTCGCCGGCACCACCCCGCTCAAGCAGCACCTGACCCTGCCGGACAACATCTCGCCGATCGGCGGCACCGCCCTCTTCACCGACGCCCAGAACCCGCTCTGGCGCACCGACGGCAGCGTCGAGGGGACCCGCATCCTCCGGACGTGGCGCGACGGTCCCACCGGCTCCACCGTGCTCCTCCGGGTGACGACCGTGGGCCCGCGCGTGTTCTTCATCGTCAGCAGCGTCTACGGCATCGGGGCCGAGCTCTGGGTCAGCGACGGCACCAGGCGCGGCACCCGGCTGGTCCGGGACGTCCGCCGCGGACCGCGGGACTCCGAGGTCAGCCGCCTGACCCCTGACGGTCGGCGGCTGGTGTTCATCGCCGACGACGGCGTCCACGGCCCGGAGATCTGGCGGACCGACGGCAGCCCCCGCGGGACGGTGCGGCTCACTGACCTCCCCCGCGGGAACATCGGCAAGCTCGCGCCGTGCGGCAGCGCCCTCTACTTCACCACGAGCCGCGGCGAGGGCCCCGAGCTGTACGTGCGCAAGCACGGCCGCGTCCGCCGGGTCGCCGGCGCGCCCGACGGGCCGCGCGGCCTGACCTGCCTGGGCCAGACCCTCGTCTTCACCGCGGACGACGGGGTGCACGGCCGCGAGCTCTACACGCTCACGAGCCCCCGCTCCCTCCCGGTCCTGCACGACCTCTCCGCGAGCGGCTCGTCGAACCCCTCGCGGCTGACGGTCCTCGACGGCTCCCTCTGGTTCGTGGCCGACGACGGTCTCCACGGCGCCGAGCCCTGGCGGCTGCCGGGCTGACCGCTCGCCCCCAGGGGCGCGGACCGGCCCCCGCCGGCGGAGTCTCCCGATACCCCGGCAGGCACCTGCGCCACAGCCGCACCACTTCCTCCACAGATTGCCCGCACCCCCTTCCGCTAGCGCCAAGGCCGGGCTTACGTTCTGGTCGGCAGGGTCTCTTCTCGGGAAGCACGGGGACTCCATGACGACAGATGTCGGTGCGCCGGCGACGGCGCACGACGCGCTGGTCGAGCAGCTCGACGCCCAGGTGCGCGAGCTGGTGCGGCGCGAGGGCGTGGACCCGCAGCGCGACGCCCCCGTCGTACGCCGCCTCGCGCAGTCGGTCGTGCGCGACCACGACGCCCGCAGCCTCACCGGCGCGGTGGCCGCGGTGCCCGACGCCGAGTCGGTGGTGGGCGAGCTGGTGGCGCGGGTCAGCGGCTTCGGTCCGCTGCAGCCCTTCCTCGACGACCCGGCGGTCGAAGAGGTCTGGATCAACTCCCCGGACCGGGTCTTCGTGGCCCGGCACGGTCGGCACGAGCTGACCAACCTGGTCCTCAGCACCGCGCAGGTGCAGGAGCTGGTCGAGCGGATGCTCAAGAGCTCCGGCCGCCGCATCGACCTGAGCCAGCCGTTCGTCGACGCGATGCTGCCCGATGGCCACCGGCTGCACGTCGTGCTCGAAGGGATCAGCCGCGGGTTCAGCGCGGTGAACATCCGGAAGTTCACCGTCCGGGCGCACCGGCTGCAGAGCCTGGTCGAGCTCGGCAGCCTGAGCCCGCGTGCCGCGGCGTTCCTCGAGGCCTGCGTGCGGGCCGGGCTGAACATCCTCATCGCGGGGTCCACCCAGGCTGGCAAGACCACGATGCTCAACTGCCTGGCGGCGGCGATCCCGGGCGGGGAGCGCGTGGTCAGCGCCGAGGAGGTCTACGAGCTGCGCTTCACCCACCCCGACTGGGTGGCACTGCAGACCCGGCAGCAGGGGCTCGAGGGCACGGGCGAGGTGCGGCTCCGCGACCTGGTCAAGGAGTCGCTGCGCATGCGGCCCTCGCGGTTGATCGTCGGGGAGGTCCGCGCGGAGGAGTGCCTCGATCTGCTGCTGGCGCTCAACGCCGGCCTGCCGGGGATGTGCACCATCCACGCCAACAGCGCCCGAGAGGCGCTGGTGAAGTGCTGCACGCTGCCGCTGCTCGCGGGGGAGAACATCTCGGCCCGCTTCGTGGTGCCGACGGTCGCGGCCAGCGTCGACCTGGTGGTCCACCTCGGCACCGACGAGCACGGCGTGCGCCGGGTCAACGAGGTGGTCGGCGTGCCGGGGCGGGTGGAGAACGACGTGATCGAGACCGAGCCGATCTTCGTCCGGCACGGGACCGAGCTGCGGCGCACGGGCGGGCTACCACCGCGGCTCGAGCAGTTCGAGCGGCGCGGCATCGACGTGCACCACCTCCTCAGCGGAGCGCGGGAGGGCTGATGGGTGCGCTGGTCGGGCTCGGCGCGGGCGTCGGGCTGCTGCTCGTCTGGTCGGCGTTCTTCGTGCCGCCCGCGCCGCCACGGGCGACCCGCACCGGCCGCACCGCCGAGCTGCTGGCCAGGGCCGGTCTGGGGGAGGTGTCGATCACCGGCTTCCTCGTCCTGTGCGCCGTCACCGGCACGGTCACCGCGTTCGCCGTGGAGGTCGTCAGCCGGACCCCTCCCGTCGCCCTGGCCTTCGGCCTGATCGGCGGCTACCTGCCGGTCTCGGTGGTCAGCGGGCGGGCCCGGCGCCGCCAGCGCGACTTCGCCGAGGTCTGGCCCGAGGCGGTCGACAACCTGGCCAGCGCGGTGCGGGCCGGCCTGAGCCTGCCCGACGCGCTGGCCGCGCTCGGGGTGCGCGGACCGGAGCCGCTGCGGTCGGCGTTCGACGCGTTCGCGCTCGACTACCAGGTGACCGGCCGGTTCGGGGAGAGCCTGGACCGGCTCAAGCAGCGGCTGGCCGACCCGGTCGGCGACCGGGTGGTGGAGGGGCTGCGCGTCGCCCGCGAGGTGGGCGGTGGCGAGCTGGGGCGGCTGCTGCGCAACCTGTCGGGCTACCTCCGCGAGGACGTCCGCACCCGGGGGGAGCTGGAGTCCCGGCAGGCCTGGACCGTCAACGGCGCCAGGCTGGCGGTCGCCGCGCCCTGGCTGGTGCTGCTGTTCATGTCGTTCCAGACCGAGGTGATCCGCCGCTACGCCTCCCCGGCCGGCACGCTGGTGCTCGCGGTCGGGGCCGGGCTGTGCCTGGTGGCCTACCGGCTGATGATGCGCATCGGCCGGCTCCCGGTCGAGGGGCGGATCCTGCGATGACGCCGACCGCCTTGGGCGCCCTGCTCGGTGCCGCCCTGGCCGGCGGGCTCCTGCTGGTCGGCTCGCGGGTGCTGGCCCTGCGGCGGCCCCGCCTCGAGGCGCGGGTGCTGCCCTACGTCCGCGACGTGCCCACGATCGCCGTACGCCGGACGCCCACCACCTCGGCGGCGCGCGGAGTCTTCGGGCCGCTGCTGTCCTCGGCCGGCGACGTCGTCGAGCGGGTCCTGGGCGGCGCCGCCTCGGTCCGCAGGCGGCTGCAGCGGGCGGGGCTGGACCAGACGGTGGCCGAGTTCCGCGTGCAGCAGGTGGTCTGGGGCCTGGTCGCCTTCGGCCTGGCCGCGGCGTACTCCCTGGTCAAGGCCTTCACCCGGCCAGGTGGCGTCCTGCCAGCGGTGCTGCTGTGCCTGACGGCGTTCGCCGCCGGCGTCCTGGCCCGCGACCAGCACCTCGGCTCGCAGGTCAAGCAGCGCGAGCGCCAGGTCCTGGCCGAGTTCCCCACCGTGGCCGAGCTGCTCGCGCTCGCCGTTGCGGCCGGGGAGAGCCCGGTGGCCGCCCTGGCCCGCGTGGTGCGCCGGTCCGGGGGCGCGCTGTCCGCCGACCTGGCCACCGTCCTGGCCGAGGTCCGCACGGGAGAGCCCGTCGCGTCGGCCTTCGACCGCCTGGCCGCCACCACGGGGCTGCCCATGGTCGCCCGCTTCGCCCAGGGCATCGCGGTCGCGGTCGAGCGGGGCACCCCGCTGGCCGAGGTGCTCCACGCCCAGGCGGCCGACGTGCGCGAGGCCGGCCGCCGGGAGCTGATCGAGGTGGCCGCCCGCCGCGAGGTGGCGATGATGGTCCCGGTGGTCTTCCTCGTGCTGCCGGTGACCGTGCTGTTCGCGTTGTGGCCCGGCGTCGTCGGGCTCTCGCTCACGACTCCGTGAGCACTCTCTCGGGAACTGAACGGGAAACACCATGCACGAGCTCCACTCCTCCCTCCATGCCGCACTGACCCGGCTCCGGCTCGAGCTGACCGCGCCACGCCTGCGCGACGAGCGCGGTGACGTGCCCGGCTGGGTCCTGGTCACGGTGATGACGGCCGGCTTGGTGATGGCCATCTGGGGCGTGGCCGAGGGCCAGCTCCAGTCGATGCTCTCCAGCGCGCTCGGCTCCGTGAAGTAGGTCGGTGTCCCTGCTCCGGCGCCGCTCGGAGCGCGGCGCGGCGGTCGTCGACATCGTCCTGGTGCTGGTCGTCCTGGTGCCGGTGGTGCTCGGGATCATGCAGGTCGCGCTGGTGCTCCTCGTGCGCAACACCCTGGCCTCGGCGGCCTCCGAGGGCGCCCGGCTGGCGGCCACCCGCGACCGCGGTCCGGCGGACGGCGCCGCCCTGACCCGCGCCCAGATCGCCGGCGCGGTCTCGGGCCGGTTCGCCCAGGACGTCTCGGCCCAGCAGGCGGGCGACACCGTGGCGGTCACCGTCCACGCCCGGATCCCGGCGCTGGGGCTCGGCGGGCCCGCCCTCGAGCTGACCGTGACCGGTCACGCGGTCGAGGAGCCCGCGCCGTGACCGCGTCAGGCCAGCAGCGCGTCGAGCCGGGCGACCGAGAGCATCCAGCCCTGCTCG
>CAZEPK010000190.1:0-9679 GCA_964514085.1 uncultured Nocardioides sp. | reverse complement strand
GTTCCCGCACGATCGGGTGCACCGCGCGGTCGCCGTCTTGTGACAGCCACTTCAGCGCGACGAGGTGCTCCAATACCGAGCGTCGCATCGGCCAGGATTCGACCGCGTCACCGTTGTCGAGCAGCAGCAACACAACTTCGATTCCCCGGTGAACTCGCATGCACCACCCGTGTGCAATATGCGTGACCCGGCGGTGCGTCGGCCTGAGGGTGAGGCTCGGCAACTCGGCGTACAGCGGGAACAGGTCGAGCAGAACGTGCTGGTAGGTGTCGTCTTGGTCGCTGACGCCGGTCACGAAGTCAGGCTGGCAGAAGACCCGCAGCCGTTTGCGCGCCACGCGATTCGGGTCGCGGACCACACGAGTCTGCCGCGATCAGTGAACTTCTGGTGTGTGTGTCTTTCCGCGGCCTGTCGCACCCGCCGAATCATCCGAACGCCGGCTCCGTCCTCGCGTCGATCTTCAGGGGCAGACGCGTAGGCGCGTGGAGCTGGCGCGGGCGAACCCCCCTGGGTTTGAAGCTGGGCACGGGTCGACCGCGTTGACGCGCTTCGTCTGGTCGTCTACTTGCCGCGGGCGAGATCGATGGCCAGTTGTTCCTCACGGTCGATGTCGATGATGAACCGCTCGACCGGGAGCTCCAGCTGTGCCAAGGGCTGCTCAATCGAGGCGAACCGTCGCAACGCCTCGACAGCGTCGTGGACGTGGCGTAGCTCGGCCGCCGCGCGCATCCAGTCCTCCAGGAGCGCTACGGTCACAGGGACCGGTCGTGTCCAGAAATCCTCGGGTGGCTCCTTGTCGAAGTCTTCGCGTTGAGTGGGCGCTTGCTGAACCAGCTGGAGGACCGCCCACCGCTTTAGCGGAAACGGCCCGTTGAGGCTGACGGTGGTCAGGTCGCGGTCCAGGCTCGCCAGCCGACCTTCCAGATGCTCTGCGAGCGCGTCTGCGATGCCGACATGGTCGAGTCCTCTCGCCTGCAGGAAGTAGTTGGCAAGGTCGCGTGCCAAACCGGAGCTCGTCGCGAAATTGTCGCCAAGGACGTGGCCTGACTGGGGGAAGTCTCCCAAGATTTCGGCAACGGCGGGAGGAGCTACGTCAATCTGGTCCATGAAACCGCGCTCGCTCTTTAGAAGGTGGCAGCACAGGAAGAACGAGATCTGGACGGCGGGTCCGAGCACGTCAGCGCGGACGACGTCTTCGTGGTACGCGGCGTTGCGGTACCGGTGCAGGATCTTGAGGCAACCGGCGAACGCAGGTTCGAGCGGGTAGTCGTCTTGCTCGAACACGAAGTCGACAAGCTCGTTGAAGTGGCGCTCGATCTGCTTTCGGCGACCCCGGGGCACGACCTTTGCCGAGATGTCAGCTTTCAGCCGCTGACCCTCGTGGTCTGAGGGGTCAACATCGTCCAACTGGTAGGCCAGGTTCGCGTAGTGGTCGGCCATCATCAAGGGCGTCCGTGCCGAGCGGACAAGTGACATCTCAGCCGCGTTGTCGAGGAGCAGCAGCGCCAGCCGTCC
Source organism: uncultured Nocardioides sp. (assembly GCA_964514085.1). Taxonomy (GTDB): domain Bacteria; phylum Actinomycetota; class Actinomycetes; order Propionibacteriales; family Nocardioidaceae; genus Nocardioides. Next base: position 8,164 of record CAZEPK010000190.1, on the reverse strand, counting down.
GTGCGCGACGTCGTTGTACTCGGCAAGCCGGCTGGCCTCCCCGAGTTGGACGGCCGCACGCTCCAGCTCGCTCATCGATGACGGCACCGCTCCTCCTCCCCTTCGCGATATTGTCCAGTTTCGCCTGCCGCGGACGTGACGACGACACGATCCAGGTCCTGTGCCGGCGACGCTCGGACGAGTTGTCGAGCCTCCCAGCGGGTGCAGTGCACCAGAACGCGTTCTGGGGCAGGGTCGGATACATGCCTACCTCCCAGCCGTTGGATGACGTGTTGACAGAGCTTGGAGCGTTTGTACATGGCGAGATCGCCGCCACCCAGATTGCAATCGCATGTCTGCGAACGGTCGCCGATCAGGCACTCCAGATCGTCGAAGACTCGAACGACCATCGCACCGTTCGACTTCTTGGAGCAGGCGATTGGTGCTGCCGCCACCGAGCCCGGAACTCGACGAGCTGTTCGCGCACCTCGTCTGGCAACTGCCCTGGCGACCGCCTCGAGCTCTGACCACGGGATCATCTCGACCGGGTTGTGCCAGGAGTCGTCGACGCCGAACCCGAGGCCGTCGGCCGTGCCCACGATCCGCTCCCCTGTCTCCGGGTCGCGGTCAAGTGTGCCCGACCAACCCCCCTCACGCACCTGGGCGACCTCGGTCGGGTCGATCAGGATCGACGTCAACGGCCACCCCGTCCACCACCTCAGCAGTTCGTGCTGACGTCGGCGACTGGTCACGACGGTCGGCGGACTCGCCATCACGCCACCTCGGCGTCGGCACCCTCGGCAGTGGAGCCAACACCGCCGCTGGTGACGGGCTCGGCCCCAGGCTCGTCGTCGGCCTCGAGCTGACGCAGCCGACGCACCGTCGCCTGGTCGAGCCCTGTCAGATGCACGACGTCCTTGACCGCGAGCCGCTCCGCGACAAGCCGCTCGACCGCGGCCGCGGCCGCGACCTCGGCGTCCGCCAGCGCCTGCTCGGCCTGGGCCCGCTCCTCCCAGGCGACCTCGACGTCGACCGACGCCTCGTCGATGCGCCGTTCCCGCGCCAGCTGATCCGGGTCGAGCTTCAGCCGGCGCTCCCGCGCCGCCTTAAGCCGGGCATCCCGAGCCCGGTCCCGACCTGCCTGTGCCTGGGCGGCCTTCCCCACGGGGAACCACCTCTTCCTTGGTCCGGAACGTCACGGACATTCACCGCGACCCTTCACGAGCAAGAAGCAACCTGGACCGACCCGGATCGGACAGTTCCGATCCACGAATTCGAGCCCGACCACGTCTCTCAACTCACTAGACACTGAACCTCACCAGATCCCTCGCACCCCATGCACTGTCGGAACTTGGTGCCGGGCAGGTGTCCGAAGCGGGATCGCGGCTGTTGCTTCTCCATGGCGTGATGGGTGTGCACAAGCTGACCGCGGGCGACGGGTACACGTACCTGACCCGTCAGGTGGCCGTGCATGATGCGACCGACCGGGGCCACGAGGGACTGGCCGACTACTACGCCGAGAAGGGCGAATCACCGGGGCGTTGGTTCGGTGCGGGGCTCGGTGACCTCGGGCTCGCCGTGGGCTCGGAGGTCACCGAGGCTCACATGCGGAACCTGTTCGGCGAGGGTCGTCACCCGGACGCGGAGCGGTTGGAGGACGCCGCTCTGGACGCCGGCAGGAGTGTTGAGCAGGCCAAGAAGGCCTCCCAGCTCGGGCGCGTCTTCGCGATCTACCGGGGCAACCAGCCGGAGTTCGTCCAGGAGACCGCGAAGCGCTACATCGCCTACAACCTGCAGCGCGGTGAGCACTGGAAGATGCCCGTCCCGGCCGAGGAACGCGCGCGGATCCGCACCGAACTTGGCAACGAGCACTTCCTCCGCGAGCACGGTCGGGCCCCGATCGACGATCGCGAGCGGGGCTCCTTCATGGCCAAGGCCACCCGCCAGCAGACCACCGCGGTGGCTGGTTACGACCTCACCTTCGCTCCCGTGAAGTCCGTCTCGACACTGTGGGCGCTGGCCGACCGCGACGTCGCCAAGCAGATCGAGGACGCCCATCACTCTGCTGTCGAGTCCACGCTGTCGTGGCTCGAACAGGAGGTGCTGTTCACGCGCCGCGGCCGCGGCGGCCTCCAGCAGGTCAAGGCCAAGGGCCTGATCGCGGGCATGTTCACCCACCGCGACGCACGCTCCTCCGACCCTCACCTGCACACCCACGTCGCGGTCAGCAACAAGGTCCAGGACGAGACCGGACGCTGGCTCTCCGTCGACGGACGGGTCCTCTACAAGGCCAACGTCACCCTCGCGGAGATGTACAACACCCTCATCGAATCCGAGCTCATCGCCCGGCTTGGTGTGCGTTTCGAGAACCGCCGCAGCGGCCTGAACAAGGGCGTCGACAAGCGGCCTGTGCGCGAGATCGTCGGCGTCGACGAGCGTCTGGCCAAGACCTGGTCCAAGAGGCACAGCGCAATCGAGGCCCGACGCCGCGAACTGTCGGCCTCCTTCCAGACTGAGCACGGTCGCCCGCCGACCGAAGGCGAGGCCGTCACCCTCGCGGAGAAGGCATGGGACCAGACCCGCCAGGCCAAGCACGCACCCCGCGCCGAGGCCGACCAGCGGGCCGCGTGGCTGGCCGAGGCCGCCGACATCATCGGCAGCGAGCAGGCCGTGCGGGACATGGTGGAGCACTGCCTCGGGCACACGCCGGACGCCCAGGACGTCACGGACACGTGGGTCGCCGAGGCCGCGCAGAGTGTCGTCGCGCGGGTCGCCGAGGACCGCGCGACGTGGCAGGTCTGGCACCTGCGCGCCGAGGCACAGCGCTGTGCCCGCGTCCACGGCATCCGGCTGACCGAGCTCGACGCCGCGGTCGACCGCGTCGTCAATACCGCGATCGCGGAGCACTCCATCGCCTTCAACGACCCCGACCCGCTCACGCACGCCACCACCGCGGCCGAGCTGGGCGTGACGATCCCCGCTCCCCTCCAGCGCACCGAGCGCGGCGGAGTGGGCGAGGAGGTCGTCAGCGTCTACAGCCTCGCCGGCGCCCGCCAGTACACCTCGCAAGCCGTGATCGACGCCGAACGGCGAATCGTTGAGTACGCCCGTCGCACCGGGGGCCGCGCCATCAGTGAGGTCCGCGTCGGCATCGCGATCGCCGAAGCCGCCGCCAACGAGCTCCAGCTCAACGCCGCCCAGCAGTCCCTGGTGCGCGAGATGGCCTCCAGCGGCCGCGCCGTCCAGCTCGCCCTCGCGCCCGCCGGCACCGGCAAGACCACCGCCATGCAGGTCCTCACCCGCGCGTGGCAGGACTCCGGCGGCACCGTGATCGGCCTCGCTCCGTCCGCGGTCGCTGCCCAGGAACTCGGCGCCTCCATCAACCCGGAGAACGGTGACGCCGGGACCGGGGCCGGGGACAAGGGCTTGCTGCGCGGACCCCGGCGCCCGGGTCCGAAGAAGGTCCGCGCCGACACTCTGGCCAAGCTCGTCTGGCACGCCGAAGAGGGCCGAGCACCCACCTGGATGGAGAGGATCAACGACAAGACCCTCGTCCTGATCGACGAGGCCGGCATGGCCGCCACCACCGACCTCGCGGCAGCGATCGACTACATCACCTCGCGCGGTGGACAGGTGCGACTCGTCGGTGACGACCGGCAGCTCGCCTCGGTGGCCGCCGGCGGCGTACTGCGCGACATCGCCCACCAGATCGGCGCCGTCACCCTCAGCGAGGTGCACCGCTTCCGCAACCGTGATGGCAGCCTCAACCACGCCGAGGCAGCCGCCACATTGGCCCTGCGTGAAGGCGACCCATCGGCGATCGCGTTCTACGCCGACCGGGGCCGCATCCACGTCGGCGACCTTGGTGCCTGCGCTGACCAGGCCTACGCCTCGTGGGCAGCCGACCGCGCCGACGGCACCGACTCCGTCCTCATCGCACCCACCCGCGACCTCGTCTCCGAACTCAACACCCGCGCCCGCAACGACCGCATCGCCGGACTCTCCGAGAAGAAGATCGGGCGCGTTCTGACCCTGGCCGACGGCACGAAGGTCTCCGAAGGTGACCGGATCATCACCCGCGAGAACGACCGCCGCCTGCCCATCACCCGCACCAACTGGGTCAAGAATGGAGACCGCTGGCACGTCAAGAAGGTCAACGTCGACGGCTCGCTGACCGTGGTCCACGACACCCTCGGCAAGACCACCACCCTGCCCGCCGACTACGTCTCGAACACCGTCCAGCTCGGCTATTCCACCACCGTCCACGGCGCCCAGGGCATCACCACCGGCACCAGTCACGTCGTGCTCACCGGCGACGAGGACCGCAACCTGCTCTACGTCGCCCTCTCCCGCGGCAAGTTCGCCAACCACCTCTATCTCAACGTCGCCTCTGACGGCGACCCGCACAACCTGATCCGGCCCGAGGCGCTGATCCCGCCCACCGCGCTCGACCGGATCGCCGAGATGCTGCGCCGCGACGGGACGCCGGTCTCTGCGACCACCACGCTGCGCGAGCAGGCCAACCCCCACCAGCTGCTCGGCGGCATGGCCGCCCGCTACCACGACGCCGTCACCGCCGGAGCCGAGAACCTCATCGGCGCCACCGGTATGGACAAGATCGACGCCCACGCCGAAGCACTCCTGACCGGCCTCACAGAGGCACCCGCCTGGCCCACGCTGCGCTCCCACCTCGCGCTCATTGCGCTCGACGAGCACAGCCCCCTGAAGCTGCTCACGAACGCGGTCGCCGTCGGTTCGCTGGCCGACGCACGCGACCCCGCCGCGGTGCTCGACGCCCGCGTCGACGACCTCGTCGGCGAGCTCATTGCTGCCCGGCCGCACGACTCGAACACGCTCCCGGCGGCCGCCGGGCCGCTGCCTTGGCTGCCCGACATCCCCGCCCGGCTGGCTGACAACCACGACTGGGGTCCGTTCGCGGCCTCCTACCACCAGCTCGTCCGTGAGCAGTTCGACGCCGTCCGCGAGGCCGCCCGCGACTGGACTGGCGCCACCGCGCCGGCCTGGGCACAGCCCTTCCTCGAGGACGAGGACACCGACCTGCGGGCCGAGCTTGCGGTGTGGCGAGCCGTGGCCAGAACCGACGAGAACGATCTGCGCCCCACCGGAGATCGCACCATCGGCGCACCCGGCGCCTACCAGGCCAAGCTCAACCGGGCCGTGCGAGAGGCACGCCCGAGCTACCCCTTCTCCCAACGCACCTGGTACCAGGCGCTGCCAGAGACCGTCCGCCAAGACCCGTGGATCACCCCGCTGTGCCAGCGGCTCGCCCGCCTCGAGCGCGCCGGACTGCCCGTGTCCCACTACATCACCGAAGCGCTGAAGACCGACCCCTCCGTCACGCCCGGCGAGCGCGTCACCAACCCGAACGCCGAGACCGCCGCTCGGCCGCTGCCCGACGAGCACCAGGCCGCGGCTCTGTGGTGGCGCCTCGTCCCGCACCTCGGCCCGGCTGCGCTCGGTGCCGACGAGCACTCCGCGAACCTGCTCCAGCCCACATGGCGCGCCGCGCTGGCCGAGCTCGTCGGCATCACGAGGGCCGACTATCTGCAGAAGGCACCCGCTTGGCCCGCGCTCGTCGCGGCCGTTGATGAAGCCTGTGAGCACCACGGCTGGGCCCCGAGCGTCATCCTCTCCAGCGCGCTGGTCGGCGTCCCCCAAGACGGGAGCCTCACCGGCCTCGAGGTCGCCGACGCGCTCGTGCTGCGCATCGCCATGCTCACCGACCAGCCCATGGACGGCCCGCCGCCCGGTGACGACCTAGCACCGTACGGCGACGCCGACGTGCCCCCGGACCTGTTGCCGCCCAAGGACGCCGACGAGTTCATGGCCGCGTTCTACCGCGACCAGATCGACGACCCGGACGCCCCTGTCGTCCACTCCCCCACCCCGGACGAGTACGAGGATCTCGCCGCCGAGCCGGTCGACTGGGCGCTGCCTGGCGATGAGCCGGACCCGCCGTCCTACGACGACGTCGCGGCCGCCTACTACGGGTACGTCGAGGACCCGTATGCGTCTCCCCTACCGTGGCAGGAAGCCGTCGAGATCACGGCCGAGAACGCCTTCCCCGACCCGAACGAGATCCCAGCCGGGCGGATCCACGAGCTCAACCAGCAGGCACTGGCCTACTACGAGTCCTGCTACCCACGCTCTTGGGCGCCGGACTACCTGCGCGAGCGCCTTGGGACCGACCTCACCAACCACTCCAACTACTCCGTCGGGTACGCGCCCGGCGGCGGTCGCAGCCTGATGCGCCACCTCACCGGCCAGGGCGCCACCCTGAACGAGCTCGAACAGGCCGGCCTCGTCTCCCTGCGTGAGCGCAACGACGGCACGACCTACTACCGCGACTTCTTCCGCGACCGGTTGGTCATGCCCATCCGTGACCCCCACGACCCCGACGGAGGCGCGATCCTCGGATTCGTCGGCCGCCGCAACCCCACCAAGACCGACGACGACTACGCCGGACCGAAGTACCTCAACACCCGCACCACCCCGGTCTTCACCAAGGGCGAGGCGCTCTTCGGGTACGCCGAAGCCCGCGAACTCCTCGCGGGCGGCGCGCTCCCGATCATCGTCGAAGGCCCCATGGACGCACTGGCCATCACCCTGGGCAGCAACAGCGACGCTGTCGGCATCGCCCCAATGGGAACCGCGCTCACTGTCACCCAGATCAAGCTGCTGCGCGCCAACATCGACCTCGTCGACGGTCGCGACCGCATCGCCGTGGCCACCGACTCCGACCCGGCCGGGTGGAAGTCGGCACAGAAGGCCTTCTGGCACCTGACCGCCGCCGACCTCGACCCCAGCCACCTCGAACTGCCCGACGGCCTAGACCCGGCCAACCTGTTCGAGACCCAGGGCGCCGCCGCGATCACCGCCGCCATCAAGAACCGTGCCCCGCTCGGCGACGCGATGATCGACCACCTGCTCCGCACCGCCGGCCACTGGTCCGACACCGACGTCCGCCAGAAGCTCATCCACCAGACCGCCCGAGTCCTCGGCGTCCGCGGCTCGGAGGTCTGGCTCGATGCCACCGCCCGGCTCCGCGACCGGCTCCACCTCGCCCCCGGCATCCTGGAGCACCAGACCATCGCCGAGAGCATCGAGCGCGACCGCAACCGCGCGGCGTACGCCCAGGCCCGCATCGCCGAGATCAACGACGAAGCCCGCAAGAAGGAATCCAAGAGCGACCCTCAGACCCGTCGCCGAGCCGCCGAGCAGCGACTCGCCGCCACGGCCGCAAGTACCCGACCCGACCACACTTTGCCGCCTGCGGGACCCGATCCGGCCGGCCAGGCACGATGACAGCGCTCCGCTCAGAATCGCTCTGAGCGAATCTCCGGCCCTCACTGCGCGAACCCGAGGAGATTCGGGTGCTGAAAATCGTCAGGAAGCGTTCTGAGCAGATGCAGTGAACGCCCAGAGGGATCGGCTTGCGGTCAGCCGACCGCGTGGATCGCGGCTACTAGGAGACTTTCGGTCAGGATCGATGTCTGGCCAGACTCGGTCCAGGTGTCCGGCGGGACGCTCTCATTGCGGCTGCCCACCTCGTTCGTGGGTGTGGCTCTCATCTGGACTGCGACCCGTCGGTCACCGTGACGAGGTGTGGCTCCAGAGGGGTCTGCCCGGCTCGTAGTAGCACTGCCCACCTCGCCGTTTCCGTTGTCCGGTTCGAGGAGTGCAGGAGTTGCCGATGAAGGACGTGGTCATTGGGGTCGATCCCCACAAGATGTCGGTCACGATCGAGGTCGTCGACCATCACGAGAAGCTGTTGGGGTCCGGCCGGTTCGGCACCGACAGGGCCGGTTACACCGCGATGGTGCGTTATGTGAAGCAGTGGCCCGACCGGGTCTGGGCGGTCGAGGGAGCCAACGGAGCCGGTCGTCCGCTGGCGCAGCGGCTGGTCGCGGCCGGCGAACAGGTCCTCGACGTACCGGCCAAGCTCGCAGCCCGGGTCCGGCTCTTCGACACCGGCCACAACCGCAAGACCGACGCCCTGGACGCCCACTCCATCGCAGTGGTCGCAGTCCGCACACCTGGGCTTCGGAAGGTGACCGAGGACGGTGAACTCGAGGCGCTACGGATGCTCGCCGACCGCCGCGACGAGCTATCCCACCAACGCGTCCAGACCGTCAACCGGTTGCAGCGCCTCCTCAGCGAACTG
>CAZEPK010000189.1:2344-9682 GCA_964514085.1 uncultured Nocardioides sp. | reverse complement strand
GCCCTCGCGGCCAGCCTGGGCCTGGGCCTCACGCTCGTCGCGATCTCGCCGCTCCTCGTGCCCCTGGTGGTGGTGGCCGGGATCCCGCTGCTGCTCACCAGCGGCCGGGAGTCACGGCTGGAGTTCGACTTCTCCGTCCGGCAGACCCCCGCCGTCCGGCTCCGGGGCTACTTCACGATGCTGCAGACCGGGCGCGACGAGGCCAAGGAGGTCCGCGCGTTCGGCCTCGCGGGCTGGTTGGCGACCCGCTTCGACACCCTGTACGCCGCCTACCTGCAGGACCTGCGGACGCACGTGCTCCGCCGCGGCGTGCTGGCCGTGGTGGGCCAGCTCGGCTCGGCCCTCGTGCTCGGCGGCACCCTGATCGCGCTGGTCGCCCTCATCGACCGCGGCCGGATCGGGGTGGCCGGCGCCGGGGCCGCGATCGTCGCCATCCGGCTGCTGGCCTCGCAGATCCAGGCGCTCTTCCGCGGCGCCCAGTCGATCTTCGAGTCGGGTCTCTTCCTGGACGACCTGCACCGGTTCCTCGACCTGGGCGAGTCCGCCATCGACGAGGACGACGGGCTCGAGCCCCCGGAGCGCTTCGACCTGGTCCGGGTGGAGGACGTCCGGTTCCGCTACCCGGGCGCCGACCGCGACGCCCTCCGCGGCGTCGACGTGGAGCTGCACGCCGGCGAGGTGATCGCGCTGGTGGGTGAGAACGGCTCGGGCAAGACCACCCTGGCCAAGCTGCTGGCGGGGCTCTACCAGCCCGACGAGGGTCGGGTGCTGTGGGACGGCCAGGACGTCTCGACGTTCCGACCCTCCACGCTGCGCCAGCGCATCGCCGTGGTGTTCCAGGACTTCGTCCACTACGCGCTGCCGGCCACGGAGAACATCTCGCTGGGGCGGGTCGACCGCCCCGTGGAGCCGGAGCGGGTGCGCTCGGCCGCGGCCGCCGCCGGCGCGGAGACCCTGCTCGACGCCCTGCCCCACGGGTTCGACACCGTGCTCTCGCGCATCTTCGCGGGAGGCACGGACCTCTCCGGCGGCCAGTGGCAGCGCGTCGCGCTCGCCCGCTCCTTCTACCGCGACGCCCCGCTGGTGATCCTGGACGAGCCGAGCTCCGCCCTCGACCCCCGCGCCGAGCACGACCTGTTCGCCACGCTCCGCGACGCGCTGCGCGGGCGCACCGCGCTGTTCATCTCCCACCGGTTCTCCACGGTGCGCGGCGCCGACCGCATCTACGTGCTGCACGAGGGCGAGATCGTCGAGCAGGGCACCCACGACGACCTGGTGGAGCGCAACGGGCGGTACGCCGAGCTGTTCCGCCTGCAGACCCAGCTGCAGATCAGCGGCGAGACGTCTAGTCCGTAGGCCGGGCGACGCCTCCCGTCGTACCCAAATGAGGGGTTCGGCCCCCTGTCCCGCCGTCCAGGACGGCCCCGGCTGTCATTTTTCTCGCACAGGACGGGGGCTTCCGCAGGCCCGGTGCGCGACCAGTTCGACCTCGCGTCCCGGGCCCTGCGCCCTTCATCCCCGAGGAGATCGCCACGATGACCGAGAGTGACACCGCCGTCATCGGAGCAGGCCCCTACGGCCTCTCCGTGGCCGCACACCTGCACGGCCGGCGGGCCGACTTCCGGGTCTTCGGCCGGCCCCTCGACACCTGGCGCACGGCGATGCCGCGCGGGATGTTCCTCAAGTCGGACGGCTTCGCCTCGAACCTGTCCGCCCCGGAGCCCGGCTCGACCCTGGCGGACTACTGCCTCGAGCGCGGTGTGCCCTACCACCCCACCGACGTGCCGGTGCCGCTCGACGTGTTCATCGACTACGGGCTGGACTTCCAGCGGCGCTACGTGCCCGACCTCGAGGAGCACACGGTGGCCTCCGTGGCCCGGGACGGACGCGGCTTCCGGCTCCGGCTCGACGACGGCGAGGAGCTCCGGGCCAAGCGCGTCGTCGTGGCCGCGGGCATCACCCACCTGGCCTCGGTGCCGCGGATCTTCGACGGTCTGCCTCCCGAGCTGGTCACCCACTCCAGCGCCCACCACGACCTCTCCGGCTTCGCCGGCAAGCAGGTCACCGTGGTCGGAGCCGGCGCGTCGGCCGTCAACCTCGCGGTGGGCCTGGCCCGCGCCGGTGCGCGGAGCCGGCTCGTGGCCCGCGGGCCCTCGGTCCGCTTCTCCTCCCCGCCCACCGGCGAGCGGCGCTCGCTCCTCGACCGGCTGCAGCGGCCCGGCTCGGGCCTCGGCCCCGGCTGGCGGTCGCGGGCCAGCTGCGACGCCCCCGACCTCTTCCGCCTCGTGCCGTCCCGGCTGCGGCCGGAGATCGTCCGGCGCCACCTCGGCCCCAGCTCGGCCTGGCACCTCAAGGATCCCTTCGAGTCCTGGGTCGAGGTCATCACGAGCCGCTCCGTCGAGCGCGTCGAGGCCCTCGACGACGGCGTACGCCTGGTCCTGGCCAGTCCCGAGGGGCACCCGCGGCTGACCCTGGAGTCCGACCACGTCATCTGCGCGACGGGCTACCAGGCCGACGTCAACCGCCTCACCTTCCTCGACGAGGGCGTGCGGTCGCAGGTGCGCACCGTGGCCAAGGCCCCGGAGCTCTCCCGCCGCTTCGAGTCCTCGGTCCCCGGGCTGTACTTCCTCGGGCTGCCGGCCGCCGTGTCCTTCGGGCCGCTGATGCGCTTCATGCACGGCGACGAGTTCGCCGCGCGCCGGATCACCCAGGATCTCCTCCGGTGTGCCGCCTGACGGTGGAGGAGCTGCGTCCCGGCCGCGACGCCACGCTCTTCGTCCTCGGCGGGGCGGGCGGTCTGACCGACGAGCTCGTGGCCCTGGTCGACGCGCTCGGCGGCGACCCGCGGGTCCTGGCCCTGGCGGTCGAGTCCGACCCGGCCGACGACACCGTCGAGGGCCTGGCCCTCGAGGCCGTGGCGCTCATCCGGGCGGAGCAGCCCGTCGGGCCCTACCGCCTGCTCGGCTACTCCTTCGGCGGGGTGGTGGCCCTGGAGTCGGCCCGCCTGCTGCGTGACGCCGGCCAGGACGTGGGCTTCGTCGGGATGGTGGACTCGCTCTTCGACCAGCGGCACTGGCCGGTGGGGCTCTTCGTGGCGGCCACGGCCCGGCGCACCGCGCTGCACGCCCGCGGGCTGGTCGGCCAGCCACCGGCCCGGGCCCTGCGGGAGCTGACGACCCGGTCGGCCCGCCTGGCCGGCCGGCTGCGCGGACGCGGTCGCGCCGCCGACCCAGGAGTGACCGGCGCGACCGGCATCGAGGGGGTCCAGGACGCCAACCTCGCGGTGCTGGCGCAGTGGCGCCCCCGCGCGTACGACGGCCCCGTCGTGCTGTTCGCGGCGACCGAGGCCGACTTCGGGTGCGACCTGGCCGAGCTCTGGCGCCCGTGGCTCCCGCAGCTGGAGGTGCGGCGGGTCTGGGGCAACCACCTCGACCTGATGCAGACCGCCCCCGGCGTGGCTCGCCTGGGCCGGGCGGTCAGCCTGGCGCTGGAGACCTCCGCCTCGCGCCTGAAGGTGCTGGTGGCCACCACCTTCCGGTGGTCGGGCGCGGCCCGGCTGGCGGTGGACCTGCACGAGGTCGGCTGCACCGTCGAGGCGGTCGCCCCGCGCGGCAGCGCCCTGCACACCGTCTCGGCCGTGCAGCGCAGCCACCGGCTCGGGCTGGCCGACCCGATCCGGTCCCTGCGGGCCGCCATCCTGGCCTCGGGGGCCGACCTGGTGATCCCCTTCGACGACCGCACCCGGCAGGCGCTCACCCTGCTCCACGCCCGGTCCGATGCGGGGACCGAGGCCGGCCGCCTGGTGCGCGCGTGCCTCGAGCGCTCGCTGGGCTCCCCCGGCAAGCTGGCTGAGGTCTACTCCCGTGCCGCCCTGATGGCGATCGCGGAGGAGTCCGGGGTCGTGTGCCCACCGACCACCACCGTGCGCTCGGCCGGCGAGGTGTCGGCCTGGATGCAGCACCACCCCGGACGCGCCGTCCTGAAGACGGACGGGAGCTGGGGCGGCCGCGGCGTCGCGGTCGTGGCCACCGAGGCCGAGGGCCAGCGGGCCTGGCGCGAGCTGCGCCGCCGCCCGGCGGTGGCACGGGCCCTCAAGCGGCTCGTGGTGGAGCGCGACCCCTGGGCGGTGCGGACCCGGATCGCCGGCACGCGCCCGACCGTCTCCATCCAGTCCTTCGTGCCGGGACGACCGGCCAACGTCGCCGTCGCCTGCCTGCGCGGCACGCCGCTGGCCCTGGTCCAGGCCGAGGTGGTCGAGAGCGACGGACCCACCGGCCCCTCGTCGGTGCTGCGCTTCACCGACCACCCCGACATGGCCTACGCGGTCAAGTCGATCGTCGGCCACCTCGAGCTCTCGGGCCTGTGCGGCCTGGACTTCATCCTCGACGACGACGGGCGCGCGCACCTGCTCGAGCTGAACCCCCGCGCCACGCCCACCGCCCACCTGGTCGCCGCCGACGGCGCGGACCTGCTCACGGCCCTGCGCACGGCCTTCGGCCAGGAGCAGCCACCGGCCCGCGCGGCGTCGTACGCCGGGGACCTCGTGGCACTGTTCCCCCAGGAGATGCGCCGCGATGCGTCGAGCCCGTACCTCGGGCTCGCCCACCACGACGTGCCCGCCCATGCACCCGACTTCGTCCAGCGCGTCCTCGCGGACCTCCCCCGCAGGGGACGGACGGCGTCCACCACCACCGCAGCAGCGCAGGAGGCAGACAGCAGGTGACCGGCACCACGGGGAAGAGCGGCGGCCGGTCGGTCGTCAACGTCAACATCCACGGGATCGGGCCGCGGCCCGCCCGCACGCTGGACGAGGGAGAGGACCGCGTCTGGATCAGCGTCGAGCAGTTCGAGCGGCTCCTCGACACGGCGGTGGGGCGACCCGACGTGGTCCTCACCTTCGACGACGGCAACCTCTCCGACCTGGAGATCGGGCTGCCGCGCCTGCTCGAGCGCGGGCTGCGGGCCAGGTTCTACGTGTGCGCCGGCCTGCTCGGTGAGCCGGACCGCCTCGACGCCTCAGGCGTGCGCGAGCTGCTCGCCGCCGGCATGGTCATCGGCTCCCACGGCTGGGCGCATCGCGACTGGCGCGCCCTCGACTGGGGCCCGGCCGGGACCACGGAGGTCGAGGACGAGCTGGTGCGCGCCCGGCGCGACCTCGAGGTGCTGACCGGCTCGGAGGTGACCGAGGTGGCGATCCCCTTCGGCTCCTACGACCGCCACGTCCTGCGGGCCCTGCGGCGCACAGGCGCGACCCGGGTCTACACCAGCGACGGCGGACGGCAGCGGGCCGGGGCCTGGCTGCAGGCCCGCAACAGCATCCACGCCGACGACGGCCCGGACTGGCCGCGCCAGGTCCTCACCGAGCGCCTCAGCCCCGCCCGTAGGGCCCGGGGCCGGCTGGCCCGGACCGCCAAGCGGCTCCGGGGCTGACCGGATCAGAGGTCGAGCAGGGCCTTGGAGACGTAGAACGCCTCGGCGTACGGGCTGCGGCACTCCATGCCGCGCAGCCGCATCAGCCCGAGGAAGACCTCGTCGTCCCACCAGTCGTGCGCGTGCTGGCTCGGGAAGTGCCGGTTGAGCAGGTCCACCTTGCGGTGGGCCTGCTCGCGGGTCAGGCCGACGTAGTGCGACGGGGAGCCCATGTCGCCGTCCCACTTCGGGATCTCGTAGTGCAGCACCAGCGCGTCGCGCCAGACCGTGGTGACCATGACGCCGAGCGTCCGGTGGTCCTGGTGGGCGTCGTCGGTGCGGTGGGTCAGCACCAGCTGCGGGCGGCAGTGGCGGGCCAGGTCCTCGAGGTGCTCCTTGGCGGCCTCCCAGTGCGTGGGCAGCCGACCGTCCGGGAGGGCGGCGAAGTGGGTCTTCACGCCCGGCAGGATCTCCTGGAGCGCGGCCACCGACTCGGCCGCGCGGTCCGCCGTGCCCGTGAGGACGGCGACCGTGAGGCTCACGTCGGGACGCTCCGCCAGGCGCAGCAGCGTGCCACCGCAGCCGATCTCGACGTCGTCGGGGTGAGCACCGACGCAGAGGACCTCCAGGGGCCCGTCGGGCAGTCGCAGCGCGTCCATAACCAGATCCTGACCGCCCCCGAGCGGCCTCCCTCCGGACCAGGTGCCACATCCCCAAATGTGGGGGGCGCCCAGAGAGGCGCGGAGCGCCCGGGCGGCGTACGGCGGGAGGTCAGCCGCCCGCGCCGCTGCCGGCCCACGGCGGCCCGAACACGGCGTCCGCCGTGGTCGAGTCGTTGATCAGGTTCTCGTAGGCCGCCACGGCCGCCATCTGGGTGTTGACGTCCAGCTTCTTGAGGATGGCCTTGACCTGGCTGCGCACCGTGGCCTCGGCCACGTCGGACCGCTCGGCGATGATCCTGACCGCGAGCCCCTCGTGCAGCCGCCGCAGCACCTCCTCCTCGCGCTGGGTGAGCGTCTGCAGGCGGGCCGAGAGCTCCCCTCGCTGCTCGGCGAACGCCCGCCAGGCGCGGATGAGCTCGCGGCGACGTTGCCGGTCCTCGGCCGGGTGCCGGCCCTGGGCCAGGTCGGCGAGCAGCTGCAGGACCTCGTCCAGCCCGGTGTCGCTCTCGACGACCAGCTGGACCCCGCGCTCGTACAACCCTCCCCACGCGGCGCCGCGCGGCGCCCCCGCTAGGACCAGCCACGGGACCACCAGGCCGGTGGCCAGCGCGGCGACGTCGCGCACCTGCTCCACCCGGGCCAGGTCGGTGACGACCAGGCCCACGTCGGGTGGCGGTCCGGCCGAGCGCCGTGAGCTGCGCAGCCGGCGCGGGCGTACCTCGGGGTGCGGCCCACGGCGGGGCCAGGGCACCAGGACCGGGTCGAAGCCGCGGTTGGACAGGGCGGCGGCCACGGACTCGGCCACGAGCGAGTGGTCGGACGCGACCGCGACCTTGAGTCGCGACGTAGCCCGCGACGAACCGCCGCGCGACGCCATGGCCTCGTCCTCCTGCCCTCCCCGCTCGATCACCAGCTCCACCGTCGTCACGGGGCTCAACCTGTCGGGTCGCAAGGGCCCAGACAGGGAACAGCGCCCGACTCACCGGAAATTGGGGAGGGAGTGCCAGGACGGACCACCCCTAGCGGGGATGTGAGGTCGGGCACAAGCGACACGGGGAGAAATGGCCCTATCGGGTCATTTCTACCCCCAACTTCTGGTATACCGTCAGGTCTCGATCCCCCAACTGTATGAAGTCAGCACTTCCTCGGCTTCCTGCGGCTCCGCCACAACGGAGTCCTGGAATCCCGGGGTCAACAAGTCGGTCCTGCCCGCACCATCGAAGCGGGGCATCTGCGTCGTGTCGGGCACCACGCAGTCCGGGAACCG
>CAZEPK010000189.1:0-2334 GCA_964514085.1 uncultured Nocardioides sp. | reverse complement strand
ACTCATGGCGCAACCGCGCCTTCGCAAGATCGACGGCCGCACGGCCGCGCTCGTCACGGGACTGTCCGTCGTCCCGCTGTTCCTGCTGCTGCTCGGGGTCGGCGCCACCAGCGTCGCCGAGGTGGTGCCCGGTGTGGCGATGGTGTCCTACACCGTCGTGCTGGGGGCAGCCGCACTCACCTACCTGCACTGGCGCATGACGCCGGCCCGGGAGGAGAACCGCCTCTCCGCCCGCCTCGCCGCCTGGCTCACCGTGGGGCTCACCGCGAGCGCCGTCGAGGGCATGCTCCTCGTCGCGCCGCTCGACGACGGCCCCGGCGGCGCCCCGGACCACTGGTCCGCGGTCACGCAGCTGCTCCTGCTGCTCGTCCTCTGCCCGATCGCCGCGATCGCGGAGCGGGTGGACACGCCGGCCGACCCGGCCCTCATGGGCGCGGTGGCGGCGACCGGGATCACTGCGGTCAACGCGGTGGCCCTGCTCGGCACGCCGCCGCTGGTCCTGAGCGGGACCGGCGCGGCCCTGCTCAACACCGCGGTCATGCTGACCGGCCTGGGCCTGGCCTGGATCGTGCTGCACCGCAGCCAGGTCTCGCTGTGGGCCCGCCGCCGTCTCGCGCTCTCCACGGTGCTGCTCACCGCGGCGCAGTGCGCGACCAACCTGGGCTGGCAGCACGTCACCCTGGCCACCGCGGCCATGGCGTCCTACCTGCTGGGGGCCCTGCTCCTCTGCGCCATGACCCAGCAGCTCCTGCGCCGCTCGGTCCTGGACCACCAGACTGAGATGGACCTGCTCCAGCAGTCGCTGGTCCAGGTCCGGGCCGCGGTCCTCGAGGACCGTGAGCTGCTCCACGAGGTCGGGGCCACCCTGGCCGGCATCACCTCGGCCTCCGAGGTGATGCGGCAGGGCAAGGCCGTGCCCGCACACCGCCGCCAGCGGCTCGAGGCCATGCTGGTCGCCGAGCTGGCCCGCCTCGAGCGGCTCATGCTGGCCCGGTCCTCGGGAGCCGACGGGCAGGACCGCGAGATCGACGTCGACGCGACGGTGGAGCCCATCGTGACCAGTCACCTGGCTCGGGGGCGCGACGTCCGGTGGAGCCCCACCGGCGGCCTGTCGTTCGGTGACGCCGACGAGCTGGCCGAGGTCGTCAACATCCTGCTGGAGAACGCCGCCCGCCACGCGGGGGGCAGCGCGGTCCGGCTCTCGGTCGACGTCGTCGACGACGGGGTCGTGGCGATCTGCTCCGACAGCGGTCCGGGCGTCCCGGTCGAGCTGCGGGAGCGGCTCTTCGACCCGGAGGTCCGCCGTCCGGGCTCACCGGGGCAGGGCCTCGGCCTGGCCATCGCCCACCGGCTGGCCACGGCCCGGGGCGGCAGCCTCGAGCTCGTGGACGACGGCCGTCCCGGTGCCACCTTCGTGGCCCGGCTGCCCTGGAAGGAGCTGGCTCATGACGCAGCCCGTCGCGTCGCGTAGCGCGTTCCGCATCGTCATCGTCGAGGACCACGTCCTCTTCGCCGAGTCGCTCGAGCTCGCGCTCACCGTCGAGGGCTACGACGTCCGGCGGGTGACGATCCCCGACAAGGAGCAGTCACCCGGCGCGCTGATCGCCACGATCATGCGCCGGCGGCCGCGGGTCGTCCTGCTGGACCTCGACCTGGGCCGGTTCGGCGAGGGCGAGCGGCTCATCGCTCCGCTGGCCCGGGCCGGGATCAACGTCGTCGTGGTGACGGCGTCGGTCGACCGGGCCCGGTGGGGCGAGGCGGTGCGCTACGGCGCCCGCAAGGTGCTCTCGAAGTCCCGGCCCCTCAACGACATCCTCGCGACCGTCAGGCGGCTCAACCAGGGCTTCCAGGTCATGTCGCGCGAGGAGCGCGAGGAGCTGCTGCGGGAGTGGGCGGTCGACCGGGCCCACCTGGTGGAGCACCAGGCGCGCCTGGAGCTCCTGACGGTGCGCGAGCGGGAGGTGCTGGCCCACCTGATGAAGGGCCGCACGGTCCGCGAGATCGCCGCCGACGGCGTGGTCGCCGAGGCGACCGTCCGCACCCAGGTGAAGTCGATCCTGGCCAAGCTCGAGGTCAGCTCGCAGCTGGCCGCGGTGGGCCTGGCGCACCGGGTGGGCTGGCGCCCGCCCCTGCTCGCGAGCTGAGGCACGCTGTCCGGCCTCGGGGCCGGGCCGCTCCGCCCCGGAAATGCAGCAGAACATGCCTGATATGCGTGATGAGCCGCTCTCGGTCGCTTCCTAGGTTGATCCCCGACCCACGACGAGAGGGAGGGGGAGCACCATGACGCTGACGACAGGGCTGGCACCGGTTCCTGGTCCTCCGCCCGACGCTGGC
>CAZEPK010000188.1:0-9691 GCA_964514085.1 uncultured Nocardioides sp. | reverse complement strand
CAGACCGTGTCGTCACACGATCTCGACCAACGTGCCTGGTCATCACATCTAGGGGCGCCCGGCCCGCGGTACGTCGACGCGCTGGGTGAGCACCACGCCGTCCGAGGCGCCCTGCGGGCCGTAGTGGTTGGCCACGACGTGCAGCGTCCGTCCGTCGTCGCCGCCGAGCATGCAGGCGAAGGCGCCCCGGTCGACCGCGACCGTCTCCAGCACCTCGCCGCCCTCGGCCACGCGGACGCAGTGCTGCTGGGGGACCGAGGCGTACCAGAGCGCTCCGGACTCGTCGACGCAGATGCCGTCGGGCGCCTCGCCCTCGCCCAGGGCGGCCCAGACCCGGCGGTCGGCCAGCGCGCCCGAGGCGTCGATGGTCCAGGCGGTGAGGCGGTCGGCGTGGGACTCGGCCACCACCAGCGTGGACCCGTCGATGATGGCCATGCCGTTGGGGAACCACACGTCGTCGGCCACCTGCTCGCAGGCGCCGTCGGGGCGGACCACCGAGACGGTGCCCGGCCTGCGCTCCTCCCACGGCATCGAGCCGGGCATGTCCACCCAGCAGCTGCCGGCGGCGTCCACCACGATCTCGTTGAACGGCTGGCCCTGGGCGCCGTACGGCGCCAGGTCGGGTCCCGCCACGAGCCCGTTCGGGGTGGTCACCACCAGCCGGCCGTCAGGCAGCCAGTCGATCGAGAACGGCAGTCCTTCCACCCGGGCGACCACCTCGCGCGAACCGTCGGCGGAGAAGGCCAGCACCTCGCCGGCCAGCCAGTCGCACATCCAGAAGCGGTCGTCGTGCCAGCGGGGTGACTCGCCCATCCGGATGCCGGTGGCGAAGAGCTCGGTCATGGGGCTCAGACCGTCGCCGCCACCAGGAGTCATCGGCTCAGCAGATGACCGCCACCACCGTGCCCGTCCCGCCTGCGCCGGGCGCGGACCTGTAGGCCCCTGTCTTCACCACGACGAGGTGGGTGACGGTGCCCGAGATGCTCGACCCCGACTTCGTGACCCTGCTGGTCACCAGCGTCCCCATGTAGCTCGGCACCGTCGCGGGGGCCGAGCCGCTGCCGCCCGGGTCGGCACCGAAGGTGCCGCCGCACGCCGGCGGCGTGCCGGGTGAGGTCGCGAAGCCCTTGAACGAGCTGGGGGCGTCGCCTCCGCTGAGCGAGTTCGCCTTGTCCCACTGCGCGCCGTAGAAGGTGACCGACGACCCGGTGGCGGCGCTGCGGTCACCGACCGCGAAGCCACCCCGGCTGGGGAAGGCGTAGACGATCGCCGGGTCGCTGTCGCCGGAGGCGAGGTAGTAGGCGTCCTGGGCGAAGGTCGCGCTGATGGTGCCGGGACCCAGCGGCTGGGCCACGCCCACGATGTCGCAGGCCGCCCGACCCGCAGCGTCGGTGAGGGCGGTGCAGCTCTGCGCCGTGGCTCCCGAGCCGAGGGTGAAGGTCACGCTCCGACCGGCGATCGCCGGCGCGCCGTCGTCCTCCACGAGCAGCCCCGAGGCCTGCAGGGTGCCGCCGTTGAGCACCACGGTCCCGCCGGTGTAGGTCAGCGAGGTCTGCTCCCGGGTGACGGTGAAGGGCCTGGTGTCCGAGCTGGGCCTGCTGCCGGCGTCACCGGCGTACGACGCCGTGACGGTGTAGGCGCCGGCCGGCTCCTGCGGGGTAACGGTGCAGGAGGCCCGCCCCGACGCGTCCGTCGTGCCGTCGCAGCCCTC
Source organism: uncultured Nocardioides sp. (assembly GCA_964514085.1). Classification (GTDB taxonomy): domain Bacteria; phylum Actinomycetota; class Actinomycetes; order Propionibacteriales; family Nocardioidaceae; genus Nocardioides. The sequence goes on along the minus strand of CAZEPK010000188.1, from coordinate 7,980 downwards.
CGAGGCCATCGCCAGGTGCACCGTCCTCCCGACGAGCGGCGAGCTGTCGTAGGTCCGGGTGAGGGTGGCGGCCAGGACGGCGGGGTCGTGGAAGTCGCCCGACGTGGCGCCGTCGTAGGTCAGCGTGGTCCGCGCCCGCTCCACCGTCTGGCTCACCGAGCCGGAGCTGCCCCCGAAGCTCCCGCCGGAGGGCGAGTACGCCGCGGCGATGGTGTGGGTGCCGACCGTGAGGGCGCCCGTCGTCGTCGAGGCCGACCCGGCGCCGTCGAGGCTCTGCGGCGAGCCGAGCGCCGTGCCGTTGTCGGTGAACTGGACGGTGCCGGTCGGGGTGCCTGCGCCGGGGGCCACCGCGCTCACCTGCGCCGTGAACGTCACGGACTGGCCGACCTCGGAGGGGTTCAGGGACGAGACCACGCCGGTCTGCGTGTCGGCCTGCTGCACCGTCTGGCCGCCGCCGAGGGCGCCGCCGCTGCTCAAGGTGTCGGGGTTGCCGCTCGTGAACGCCGCGGTGACCGGGTGGTTGCCCACGGCCAGCGCCGAGGTGTGCACGGAGGCCTGACCGCTCCCGTCCACGGTCTGCGGACCGCCGAGGTCCGTCCCGTCGACCTGGAACTGCACGCTGCCCGCCACCGCACCGCCACCGGTCCGCGCGACGGTCGCGGTGAAGGAGACGTCCTGCCCGAAGACCGAGGGGTTGGCGGAGGAGGTGAGGCCGGTGCTGCTCGGCTGGGCCGGCGGCGGGTTGACGTGGTGGGTCACGAAGGGGATCACCGGACAGGGACCGGTCGAGCTCGGGAAGAGCACGGCGGAGACCAGGTGGTCGCCCAGGGACAGGCTGCTCGTCGTGAACGTCACCTCCGAGTTGTCCTTGGCCTGGAGCGGCAGCACCTCGGTGCCGAGGGGGATGGCGCCGTCGAAGAACGTCACGAGGCCGGTCGGCGACGGCGGCACCTCCGCCGGGAACCGGGCAGCGGCGAAGAACCGGAAGGACGCAGGCTGCCCCAGCGTGCTGGGCGTGCTCTTGGCCTGCAGGGTGCACTCGGTCGTGATGGTGCCGGCCGAGGCCGGTGGGGAGAGCGGGCCCAGCAGGAGCGCACCTCCGGCGAGGGCACCGACGACGAACTTGACCACACCGACGCGTGAGAGACCGACCATGGATGGCATCGTCCTCGGAGTGGGAGGCGCCGGCATGACACCGAATGACCATGTTCATCCGCGGGTCCGGGAGGCCCGGGCCGCCGATCTGGTGCACCTCGGGCCGATCGAGGACGCCGGTGGGCCGCAGTTCCAGGAGCTCTTCGGCGACGCGATCGAGCCCATCCTGCTCAGCCCGGCCATGGACGGGCGTCAGCGCGCCACCGAGCCCGGCTTCGTGCTGGTGGCCCACTTGGACGATGACGGACCACCCGTGGGCTTCGTGCACGTCCTGGTCATCGACGGCCACGCCCACCTGGAGCAGCTCTCGGTGCGGCCCGAGCACCAGCGCCGGGGGATCGGGGCCGCGCTCACGCAGGCGGCCATGACCCGCGCGCGCCACGACGGGTACGACCGGCTCAGCCTGTGCACCTACCGCGACGTGCCGTGGAACGGTCCCTTCTACCGGTCCCAGGGATTCACCGAGGTGACCGACCTGGCGCCGTACGAGCAGCGGCTCCGCACCAAGGAGCAGGAGCTCGGGCTGGACGTCAACGGCGTGCGGGTCGTGATGAGCGTCGCACTCGGGTGAACGACCGCTAACCGTCAACTAGGCTCCGCCGCATGACTGACCAGGCCGCCCCCGAGGTGACCCAGCCCCGCACGTTCAGCACCATCGGCGTCATCGGTCTCGGCACCATGGGCGCCGGCATCGCGGAGGTCTTCGCCCGCAACGGGTGCACCGTCATCGGCGTGGAGCAGAACGACGAGGGGCTGGCCCGCGGCCGGCAGCACCTGGAGAACTCCACCGCCCGCGCGGTCAAGCGCGAGAAGCTGACCGAGGCCGAGGCCGCCGAGCTGCTCGGCCGCATCACGCTGACGACCACGATGAAGGACCTCCACGAGGCCGACTTCGTGATCGAGGCGGTGGTGGAGTCGCTGGAGGTCAAGAAGAGCATCTTCCGCGAGCTCGAGGGCATCGTCGCCCCCGACGCCATCCTGGCCACGAACACCTCGAGCCTCAGCGTCACCGAGATCTCCACCTCCAACGCGCACCCGGGCCGGGTCATCGGCGTGCACTTCTTCAACCCCGCGCCGGTGCAGAACCTGGTCGAGATCGTCCGCACCGTGGTGACCGAGCCGACCGTGCTCGAGGACGTCACCCGCCTGGTCGAGGGGATGGGCAAGAACCCCGTCGTGTGCGGCGACAAGGCCGGCTTCATCGCCAACACGCTGCTGTTCGGCTACCTCAACCACGCCGTGGCGATGTTCGAGGGCAAGTACGCCTCCCGCGAGGACATCGACGCCGCGATGCGGTTCGGCTGCGGCTACCCGATGGGGCCGCTGCAGCTGCTGGACCTGATCGGCCTCGACACGGCGTACGAGATCCTCGAGACGATGTACCGGCAGGGCCGCGACCGGCTGCACGCGCCCTCGCCGATCCTCAAGCAGATGGTGACCGCCGGCATGCTCGGCCGGAAGACGGGTCGCGGCTTCTACACCTACGACGGCCCGGACAGCCCGGCCACGGTCGCCGACGACCTCACGCCGAGCGCCGACGACAGGCCGCAGCTCCAGCACCACGTGCAGAAGGTCGGCGTCGTGGGCACGGGGACGATGGCCAGCGGGATCGTGGAGGTCTTCGCCAAGGCCGGGTACGACGTGCTGTTCGTCGGCCGCAGTCAGGACAAGGTCGACGGCGTGCTGAGCGCCATCACCAAGAACTTCGACAAGCAGATCCAGCGCGGCCGGGCCACCGAGGACGACAAGGCCGCCGTGCTGGCCAGGGTGTCCGGCACCGCCTCGCTCGACGACCTGGCGGACGCCGACGTGGTGGTCGAGGCCATCGCCGAGGACCTCGCGATCAAGACGGTGCTGTTCGGCAACCTCGACGACATCTGCAAGCCGGGCGCCATCCTGGCCACGACGACCTCGTCGCTGCCGGTCATCGAGCTGGCCCGGGCCACCGAGCGCCCGCAGGACGTCATCGGGATGCACTTCTTCAACCCGGCCCCGGTGATGAAGCTGGTGGAGGTCGTCTCCACCGTGATCACCGACGAGGACGTCACCGAGACCACGCGGGCGCTGTGCGACAAGATCGGCAAGGTCGCCGTCTCCTGCGCCGACCGGGCCGGCTTCATCGTCAACGCGCTGCTCTTCCCCTACCTCAACGACGCGGTGAAGATGCTCGAGGCCCACTACGCCACGGCCGACGACATCGACACCGCCATGAAGCAGGGCTGCGCGCTGCCCATGGGCCCCTTCGAGCTGCTGGACGTGGTCGGCAACGACGTCTCCCTGGCCATCCAGCGCGAGCTCTACCTCGAGTTCCGCGAGCCCGGCTTCGCGCCGGCCCCGCTGCTTGAGCACCTGGTGACGGCCGGCTACCTGGGCCGCAAGACCAAGCGCGGGTTCCGGGACTACTCGCGTCGCTGACCCCCGCGAGCTCCGGCCCCCCGTCCACGACGGACAGCTCGCTGCGCTCGCCCGCTTCGCGGGGCTTCGCCGGTCCGTCGTGGCCGCGAGGCCGATCGCGGGGCGCGCGAGCTCCGCTCGCCACCTCGCTGCGCTCGCCTCGCGCCAGCCACGGTGGTTGAGGAGGTTGCGCAGCAACCGTCTCGAAACCTCGTGAGACGGGGCTGGAACCGGCTCGGCGGCCGTGGGCATGTCCCAGCCCCGGCTCGCTGGGCTTCGAGACGGGCGCAGCACGCCCTCCTCAACCACCGGCGTGGCTGACCGCGGTGGTCGAGACGGGCGCAGCACGCCCTCCTCAACCACTATCGGGGTCCGTCGCAACCACCCGGACCACCGCGTGAGCCGGCCCGGACCGTCGGTCCCTCCTCGACCCCGGGGGCTGCGCGGTGATCCGTCAAGGGCCCGGCAGGGCCATCGACAACTTGCGGGCCGGTGCGGTGGTCTGACTGGCATGACCCTCGTACGCCGCGTCCTCACCCTGCTCGTCCCGCTCGCCCTGCTCGGCGGGGTCCTCGCCGCGGCCCCGAGCCAGGCCGCGACCCGTCCGCACGCCGCGCCGGTCGCCAAGCCCCCCTGCCAGCGCACGCTCGCGGCGTACCCGATCCTCAGGCCGGGCGACCGCGGCCCGGCCGTGCGGACGCTGCAGTGCTCGCTGAACGACGTGGGCGTCGGGCCGGTGGCGGTCGACGGCTTCTACGGCCCGCAGACCAAGGCGGCGGTCAAGGAGATCACCGACGGCTTCGAGGGTCCGGCGCCGCACCCCTTCCGCATCAACAACGGCATGTGGACCCTGCTCTTCGGCGTCCAGCTGCCCGACAGCAACCTGGCCCTCGGTGCGCACGGGTCGGCCGTGACGGTCCTCCAGCGGGCCCTGCGCGCCGCGGGAGCGACCGTCGTGGTCGACGGCCGCTTCGGCAAGCAGACCGAGCGGGTGGTGAAGGCCTACCAGCGCGAGATGCAGGTCCGCCCGGCCAACGGGGTGGTCAACGAGCCGACCCGCTTCTTCCTGGGCATGGGTGGGGTCTTCGGCCAGCTCAGCTGAGGCGACTAGGGCGACAGGGTCAGCTCGAGCAGCAGCGAGGGGACCTCGGGGTCGTCGACGTCGACCACGGCGACCAGGTCGATCTGGTCCTCGCGGTGCCCGACGAGCGCCAGCCCCTCGACCTTGGCCACGGCGCCGTCCACCAGCGGCAGCTCGGCGAGGTCGAGCACCCGCTCGTCGTCGAGCAGCGCCAGCGCGGCCCCGACCACCGGTCCGTCGTCGTAGGTCGAGGCGGAGTCCTCGGCCACCGCGCTGACCAGGACCAGGCCGCTGCTGAGGCTGACCGCGTCGGTGATCGCGAGCGGGGTGCCGGCGACGCTCCCGAGGTCGTAGCGCCGCGCGACCCCCACCCGGACGGCGGCGGGCGCCCCGGACGCGTGGGCGAGCAGGCTGGAGAGCTCCACGTCGACGCTGGCGCTGGGCGCGCCGGCCGAGGGCAGTCCGCGCTGGAACCACCGCAGCACCTCACCCACCACCGTGGCGCCCTCGAGGTTCAGCTGGTCGGGTGCGAGGTCGAGCAGGTCGGTGATCCGGGCGTAGACCGGCTCCAGCCCGGCGACGAGCACGGCGGTGCGCGAGAGCAGCACCGAGCGCATCCGCGCGCCCGTCGAGCCCGACCCCAGGGCCAGGGTCCGGCCGTCGGGCAGCGAGACGACCGCCTCGAGGTCCGGCTTGAGCTGCTTGGTGCCCGACGCCTCGTCGAAGACGTCGTGTCCCCGGACGGGGGAGAACAGCCGCAGCGGGCGGGCGGTCCCGTCCCGCCAGACGCACCCGTGGGTGGCGTCGTCCTGCACCACCAGCCAGCCGTCGTCGTAGCGGGCCACCCCGGAAGCAGCCCGCACCGGCCTGCCGTCCTCGAACCGCAGCGGTGTGAACGACGTCACGTCGACCCTCATGCCTCGATCCTCTCAGGGGTACCGGCGGCCCATGAGCGTGGAGACAGGACGTATCACCACCGACATCCCGGCCAGGCTGGACCGCCTGCCCTGGGCTCGGTGGCACTGGTTGGTCGTGATCGGGCTCGGGACCGTCTGGATCCTCGACGGCCTTGAGGTGACGATCGTCGGCTCGATGTCGGACGCCCTCAAGCCGGACGGCGACGGCCTGGGCATGAGCAGCTTCCAGGTCGGCTTCGCCGGCGCGGCGTACGTCGCCGGCGCCTGCGTGGGCGCCCTGTTCTTCGGCCAGCTCACCGACCGGCTCGGCCGCAAGAAGCTGTTCATGGTCTCGCTGGGCGTCTACTCGGTCGCCACCGTGCTGACGGCGTTCTCCATGAACCCGATGTGGTACTTCGCCGCCCGCTTCCTCACCGGCACCGGCATCGGCGGTGAGTACGCCGCCATCAACTCCGCCATCGACGAGCTCATCCCGGCGAAGTACCGAGGACGGGTGGACGTGGCCATCAACGGCTCGTTCTGGGTCGGCGCGGCCGGAGGCGCGCTCCTGACCATCCCGCTGCTGGACCCGAACGTCATCGACCAGGCGTGGGGCTGGCGCCTGGCTTTCGGCCTCGGCGCGATCCTGGCCATCGGCATCCTGCTGGTGCGCCGCAACGTGCCGGAGAGCCCGCGCTGGCTGTTCATCCACGGGCGCGAGGAAGAGGCCGAGAGCATCGTCCAGGACATCGAGCGCACGGTGACCGAGGAGTCGGGCAAGCAGCTCCACGACGTCTCCGAGACCATCACCATCCGGCAGCGCAAGACGATCAGCATCCCGCTCATCGCCCGGACCGTCTTCACGCTCTACCCCAAGCGCACGGTGCTCTGCTTCTCGCTCTTCGTCGGGCAGGCGTTCCTCTACAACGCCTTCTTCTTCACCTACGGCGACACCTTGAGCACCTTCCTCGACGTCAAGCAGACGGGTTGGTACATCGCGGTGTTCGCGGCGAGCAACTTCGCCGGCGCGCTGCTGCTCAGCCCGCTCTTCGACTCGCTGGGGCGGGTCAAGATGATCACCTTCACCTACGTCGCCTCGGGCGTGCTGCTCGCGGTCGCCGGCTTCTTCCTGGCCGACTTCTCCGCCGTCACGCTGACCTTGATGGGCTGCATCATCTTCTTCATGGCCTCGGCCGGGGCCAGCGCGGCCTACCTCACGGCGAGCGAGATCTTCCCGATGGAGACCCGGGCGCTGTGCATCGCGTTCTTCTACGCGATCGGCACCGCCGCGGGCGGCATCGCCGGCCCGCTGCTGTTCGGCTACCTGATCGACCACGCCACGGCGACCAAGGACATCGGCGGCATCGCCATCGGCTACTACATCGGGGCCGCGCTCATGATCGCCGGCGGCATCGTCGAGGCCTTCCTCGGCGTCAAGGCCGAGGGGCAGTCGCTGGAAAGCATCGCGGCGCCGCTCACCGCCGAGGACGCCGACAGCGGCGCGTCCGGGCCGAACCCGCAGCCCGCGAGCGCCTGAGCGAGCGCGCGGACCAGAAGCGGTCCTGAAGCGGACCTGAAGCGGAACAGAAGGGAGAGCAGCATGCCGATGCCACCACCCAAGGCCAGCACCGAGGGGAAGCGCGACCGCCAGGTCTTCCACGAGATGGGCCAGCTGGTGCGGGCCCTGGAGTCCAACGGCCCGCAGCCGCCCGACCGGCTCGCCGAGCTGGTCGGGGCGGCGTACTGGGAGCACGACCGGTTCGACCGCGCCCTGGCCTTCGTGGTCCAGGACGGTCTGGCCTACCGGCAGCCGGACGGGACGCTGGTCGCGTCCTGACCCCTGGCCGGGGAGCCGACCTGCGCCGGGTCAGGCCAGTGCGTCCAGCTCCGCCACGGCGTCCTCGGGCAGCTCGAGCCCGGCGCCCGCGACGTTCTCCCGCAGGTGCTCGCGCGAGGAGGTCCCCGGGATGAGCAGGATGTTGGGGGAGCGCTGCAGCAGCCAGGCCAGCGCGACCGACATCGGGCTCGCGCCCAGCCGCTCCGCCACCGCGTCCAGACCCGAGCTCTGCAGCGGGGTGAAGCCGCCGAGGGGGAAGTACGGCACGTAGGCGATGCCCTGCTCGGCGAGCGCGTCGACCAGCTCGTCGTCCTGGCGGTGCGCGATGTTGTAGAAGTTCTGCACGCACGCCACCGGCGCGATGGTCTGCGCCTCCGCGACCTGCTCGGCGGTGACGGTGCTGAGCCCGATGTGCCGGATCAGCCCCTGCTGCTGGAGCTCGGCCAGCGCTTCGACCTGGGGCGCCACCGAGCCCGGCTCGGGGTCCTGGAAGCCACCCAGGCGCAGGTTGACGACGTCCATGGCCTCCAGACCGAGCCGCTCGAGGTTGTCGCGGACCTGCTGCTTGAGCTCCTCCGGCTCCCGCGCCGGCGGCCAGCCGCCCTGGTCGTCGCGAC
>CAZEPK010000187.1:0-9712 GCA_964514085.1 uncultured Nocardioides sp. | reverse complement strand
GTGCCGCTGGACGCGATCGCGCGCGCCTGCGGCCTGCCGCGCAGCTCGGCCTACCACCTGGTCACCGCCATGGAGGCCGAGGGCTTCGTGGTGCACCTGGCCGATGACCACCGCTACGGCCTCGGGGTCGCGGCCTTCGAGGTGGGCAGCGGGTACGCGCGCCAGGGCCCGCTCCAGCGCATCGCCCGTCGTCCGCTGGCCGAGCTGGTCGACCGGACCCGGCAGAGCGCGCACCTCGCCGTCCTCCACGGCAGCGACGTGCTCTACGTGCTCGAGGAGCGCGCCCCCGGCCGCCGGCCCCTGGTCACCGACGTCGGGGTGCGCCTGCCCGCGCACCTGACCGCGAGCGGCCGCGCCGTCCTGGCCCAGCTCTCCGCGGCCCAGGTGCGGGCGCTCTACCCCTCGGCCGCCGCCTTCGTGGACCGGCACGGCAGCGGTCCGCGGACCCTCGGCCAACTGCGCTCGCTCCTGGTCGAGACCCGCCAGCGCGGCTGGGCGGTCGAGGCCGGCGAGGTCACCCCGGGCCTGTCCAGCGTGGCTGCGGCCGTGCTCGACCACAACGGCCACCCGCTGGCGGGGGTGGCCGTGACCTACGCCGAGGGCGACGCCGACCCGGTGGCCGTCGCGGACGACGTCCGCCGCACCGCCACGCTGCTCAGCACCCGCCTCGGGGGCCGGGGCTGACCCGCCCGCATGGCGGAATCCGGGTGCGCGGCCGACGGCCCATCGGCGATGCTGCGCCCATGAAGCTGCGCGGCATCCTGCCCCCTCCTCCGGTCGCCTGACCGGAGCCGCCGCACCGCCCCTGACCGGGCGGTCGACCGGCGCGCTCCTCCGACGTCCTGTCCGGACCTCTTCCAGGAGCACCTCCATGTCCCAGCACCACCAGGCCCGGTGGGGCCTGATCCAGATCTGCCTGGCCGGCGTCCTGTGGGGCACCGGCGGCCTCGGTGTCCAGCTCATCCGCCGGCACGAGTCCATGTCGGTCGTCACCATCAGCGCGTGGCGGATGCTCCTCGCCGCCGTCGCGCTCGCCGTCGTCGTCGTGGCGCTGCGCCGGACCGCGTCGGTCCGCGCCCTGCTGCGGAGCGACCCGTGGCGGGTGCTGGCGGTCGGCACGGGCACCGCGACCTACCAGGCGCTGTACTTCGGCTCGGTCGTCGCCGTCGGCGTCACCGTCTCGACCGTGGTGAGCCTCGGGATCGCACCCGTGCTGCTCACCGTCCTCGACGCCGTGCGCCATGGCGGGCGCCCGAGCCCGGCCCGCCTCCTGGTCCTGGCCGCTGCCCTGGGCGGGCTGCTGCTGGTGAGCGCGACGTCCGGCTCGGGTGCGACCGGGCCGCGGCCGCTGCTCGGGGTGCTGCTGGCCCTGGGCTCCGGCACGGCGTACGCCGCCGCCACCGACCTGGGGCGGCCGCTGGCCCAGGTGACCGGCCCGCTCGCGCTCACCACCACCACCACGACCATCGGCACCCTCGTCCTGCTCCCCTTCGGGCTGGTGGCCGCCGTGGGCGGCGACCGGCTGGTCACCACCGACCCCGCGGCGGTGACCGGTCTGGTCTACCTCGGCCTGATGACGATGGCGCTGGCCTACGGGCTGCTCTACGCCGGACTGCGCACCACGCCCGGCAGCTCGGCGGTCATCGCCACGCTGCTCGAGCCGGTCACCGCTGCGGCGGCTGCCGCGCTGGTCCTCGACGAGCGGCTCGGCGTCCTGGGAGTGGTCGGGACGCTGCTGATCCTGGCCGCGGTCGCCGGGCTCGGAGCGGAGGAGGAGCCGGTGGCGGTGCCGCCGCCCGCGTGACGTTCCGCCGCTCCGGCCGTTCGTCAGGAGGTGGAACGTCATGAGGCGCGGCGCGCCGTGCACCGGCTGGTCTGGGCGGGACTGCTCGCCGTCGCGCTCGTGGTGGGCGCGGTCGCGCTGCCGTCCTACGCCGACCAGCACCGCCGCGGCACCCTGCAGGCGCAAGCGGCCCAGCAGGAGAAGCGGACCCTGGAGGCCCGGCCGCACGTGGACCCGCCCGGGACGCCGCCGCACAGCCACACCGACCCGAGGACCAAGAACCTGGTCTCCCGCGCCGGCCAGACCGTCGAGGACGTCCGCGACCCGAGCACCTTCCTGAGCCGCGCCGTCGCGCGGTCCGGGGTGGCCGCCGAGCGCCGGATGCAGGACCCGCGGCTGAGCCACGTGCGGGCGGTCCAGAAGCGGCTCAGGCGCCCGCAGGACCGCTACGCCATGGCCAACGGCTGCTACGGCCTGGCCGGCCAGAAGATCTTCTTCAAGCCCACGGACCTCGGGCAGTACCTCCTCTACACGACCGACCGGCAGTTCCTCGTCGCCGGCGGCCGGGCGGCCGCGCCGAGCGACAGCACGATCTGGACCGCGCAGGAGCGCAAGCGGGGCTTCAGCTTCTCCCAGGGCGGCCGGCCCCTCTCCCTCGGCGGCCACACGACTTTCCGGCTCCGCCGGACGACCGGGTGCACCGCCTATCCCGAGGCCGGCGTCGGCGTCACCGGGAGGCCGCACGCCGGCGTCACGCCGTACCAGGAGGTGCGCGGGTACGTCGACGCGCACACCCACGGCATGGCCTTCGAGTTCCTCGGCGGCGACGCCCACTGCGGCAAGCCCTGGGACCGCTTCGGGGCGCCGTACGCCCTGGTCGACTGCCCCGACCACACCGCCACCGGCGGCTTCGGCGGCGTCCTCGAGGACGCGCTCTCCGGCAAGGTGCACCACGACCCGGTGGGCTGGCCGACGTTCAAGGACTGGCCCGCGCCGGAGTCGCTGACCCACGAGGGCACCTACTACACGTGGCTCGAGCGCTCCTGGCGCGGCGGCCAGCGCATCTTCGTGAACCTCCTGGTCGAGAACAACCAGCTCTGCATGATCTACCCGATCAAGCGGAACTCCTGCGACGACATGGACTCGATCCGGCTCCAGGCGCGCGACATGTACGCGATGCAGGACTACATCGACGCCCAGTTCGGCGGACCGGGCAAGGGCTTCTACCGGATCGTGACCGACCCCTTCCAGGCACGCGAGGTGATCAACGCCGGGAAGATGGCCGTGGTCATGGGCATCGAGACCTCGGCGCCGTTCGGGTGCCACATGAAGCTCGACGTGCCCTCGTGCTCGATCGCCGACATCGACCGCCAGCTCGACGAGGTGCGCCGGCTGGGCGTGCGGCAGATGGAGCTGGTCAACAAGTTCGACAACGCCCTGGCCGGCGTGGCCGGCGACACCGGCGAGGTCGGCACGCTGGTCAACGGGGCGAACTTCCTCGAGACCGGCTCGTTCTGGGACATGCGGCACTGCGAGCCGGCCGACGGCCAGAGCCACGACCGCAACCAGGTCGCGGCCCCCGGCATCAGCGCCGAGCAGCAGGACGCGCTCTTCGGCGCGATCGCCGGGCTGGGCCTGCCCACGCTGGCCCTGCCGCTCTACCCGCCGCCGGACCACTGCAACTCACGCGGGCTCACCACCCTGGGCCAGCACACGATCGAGGCCCTGGCCGAGCGCCACATGATCTTCGACCCCGACCACATGAGCGTGAAGGCGCGGGCCTCGGCGCTCGACACCGTCGACCGGCTCGGCTACCACGGCGTCGTCTCCTCGCACTCGTGGGCCACACCCGACGCCTACCCGCGCATCTACCGGGAGGGCGGGTTCATCACGCCGTACGCCGGGGACTCGACCGGCTTCGTGGACAAGTGGCGCACCCACGTCGGGTGGGCCGACCCGCGCTACTACTGGGGCATCGGGTACGGCGCCGACATGAACGGGCTCGGCGCGCAAGGCGACCCGCGTGGCGCCGGGGTCGGCAACCCGGTGACCTACCCGTTCAAGGGCATCGAAGGGGCCACCATCACCCGGCAGACCGCGGGCCAGCGGACCTGGGACATCAACACCGACGGCGTCGCGCAGTACGGCCTCTACCCCGACTGGATCGAGGACGTCACCAAGGTCGCCGGCGCGCGCTCCGCGGCCGACGCGCGGGACCTCGAGGAGGACCTCTCCCGCGGCCCGGAGGCCTACCTGCAGATGTGGGAGCGCGCCGAGGGCATCGCCCCCGACTCCTGCCGCAACGACGGCCTGCGCAAGCCGGTCGGCGCCGTGGAGCGGCTGGTCCGGCCGCGGATGTCGACCCGCGCGGTGATGGAGGCGGTGGGTCAGCCCTACACCCGGCTGGGGCGCACCTTCGGCTTCTGCGCCAAGACGAAGGGCCACCCGAGGGTCGCGATGTCCGTCACCTTCACCCGTGGCGGGAAGGTGGTCTCGCTGCGCCGCGGTCGCTGAGGGTGACCGGGCTACCGTGCCTCAGGTGAGGACGAGGCTGCTGCTGGGCGCGGTCGCGCTCCTGGCGCCGCTGGCCGTCGTGACCCACCCGCCAGCCGCCGTGCTGGCCAGCGCTTCCTCCACGCAGTCCGGGCGCGACGCCTACGACTGGCACGTGCTGGTGGCCGGCCCGGAGCGGATCGCGCTGGGCGCCGAGCGCTCCGGACGCGTCGTGCTGCGCGGGGCCAACCCGTCCGGCCTCCCGATCGCGGACTGGAACCGCCGGCAGGTCCTCACGCGCAGCGGCGGCGCGGAGTCCACCGACCAGCAGGTCTGTGCGACCTGGCGCTCGCAGAGCACCGACGGCGTGCAGCAGGGGCTCGCGGTGCGAGTGCACGGCGGCACCTCGGGCGGGCGCCAGCGCGCGATCACGCTGACCAAGAACACCTTCGCGGGCTACTACTGGGTCTTCAACCTGCTCAGCTGGGACTCCCGGCGCCCGGGCGACCCGTGGCGGGAGGTGGGCCAGTTCGACCTGGGCGAGGTGCTGGTCCGCGACGGCCACTGGCTCCCCCTCCCCTGGCGGGTCTGCCTCCGCGCGGACGGCCGGACCGTGTCCTTCAAGGTCTGGCTGCCGCGCGAGGAGCCCGAGCCGCCTTGGGACGACCAGGCGCACGTGCGGCAGGCGCGGGTGCCCGCGCGCTTCGTCATGCGGGGACGTCCCGGCTGGTACGTCGGTCACCTGCCGGCCGGCCAGGAGATCTCCTACACCGGGCTCAGCACGACCCCGTCCTGACCCGGCCTCTCCTGACCCGGCCCGTCCTGACCCGGCCTCAGCGCACCTGCCCGTTGGCGACGGCCTGGGCCACGTTCCCCGCGGCGTCCTGCACCACGAGAGCCATGGTGAACGGCGTCCCGCCGCGCGCCCGCGCGAACGCCACCTGCAGGTTCTCGTCGATCCTGATCGACTGCGTCGAGAGCTCCTGCCGGAAGCCGCCGGAGCTGTTGACGAAGACGTACGGCGTCAGCTTCCCGCCGTCCTGGAGCGCCACGCCGGCCGACGACCCGTTGGTCACGTCGACGGTGCTGACGCTCTGGATCTCGCCCTGGGTGCTCAGCAGCACCTTGACCCCGACGTCGCTGACCGCGCCGCCGGGCGCGGTGTACTGCGCCAGGAAGGTGCCGATGAGGCCGCCCGACTGCGCCTGGTACTGCGTGGTGGCGGGCACCGTCTTCTGGCCGTCGGACAACGCGGTGAGCCCGTAGTTCCAGGTGCCCTGCACCTGGCCGGGGCCGCCGGCGTCGAGGTAGGCGGGGAGGATCAGCGCCAGCGCGTCCTGCTGGCCGCCGAACGGCGTGAGGACGTACGTCGCGGCGTCGGTGACCTCGGCCCGGGAGCCGTCGGACAGCTGCGCGGCGACCTTGATGCCCGAGGCGTCGGCCTGGAGGACCTGCGCCTGCGGCGAGGTGAACCGCACCCCGCTCCCCTGGGAGGAGGAGGCGCTCTGCAGGTAGGCCTGGATGAAGGCGGTCCAGCCCGGCGGCTCGGTGCCGTCCTCGAGCACCGACCTGTTCACCCGGCGGGGGTTGGCGGGCAGGTAGACGTTCAGCCCGGTCGCCTGCTGGGTGCCCTGGCCGGTGGCCTGCGCCGCCACCGCCCGGTCGACCGCGGCCGAGACCGCGTCGCGGGCCACGGCCACGTCGTCAGGGACGTCGCTGAGGTGCTTCATGAAGTCGCCGACGTCGACGAGGTCCGCCGACTCGCCCTCGAGGCCGGGGAAGCCGGTGATGAACTCCAGCGCGTCCGCGCGGGCCCGCGCCACCGAGGTGGTGATCTCCGGCAGGTGGGCGATGGCCGCCCGGCTGAAGGAGTCCATCGCCGCGTCCAGACCGGCCACGGCGTCGCCGTCGACCACCGACATGGCGACCAGGTCGCGGTAGGCCTGGCCACCGGGCTGGGTCGCGATGTCGTCGAGCAGGTCGACGTACCCCTGCACGAAGGCGCCCGCGACGTCCTCGCCGCTCCCGCCCTGGCTCATCGCCGGGAACGACGCGGGGGCGAGCGGGTGGTCGATCATGATCTCTTCGGAGCCGGCCAGCCACTTCGCCAGCGGCGCCAGCGCGGTGACCGTCTCGTAGTTGGCCATCAGGCAGGCGGCCTGGTCGATGACGTCGAAGCGGTCGATGCCGGCCCGCTGCATCCCCGTGAGCAGGCCCTCCCGCATCTGCGGGACCGTGAGCTCCTGGGGAGCGGGCGGGCCGGTGTCGACGTAGCCGCCGGTGTTGCCGCCGCCGTGGTCGAAGAAGGTGAAGCCGTAGTGCCTGGCCGGGAAGCGGTCGGCCGCCTCCTCGACGAAGCTCGCCAGGGTGTCGGGCCGGCCCATCGAGACCTCGCCGAGCTCACGCACCTCCTGGTACTTCCCGTCCTCGAGCACCAGCAGCTTGGCCGTGTCGAAGTCGGCGAGCCCGGTGACCGTCGAGGACGGCGCGTCCTGGCTGCCGAGCTCCGGCAGGTCGAGGAGGACCACGACGTTGACGTCGGCGTCGTCGGGGAGCGCGGCGATCTCGTCGAGGTTCTCGACCATCAGCTGCGGCACGGAGACCGTGTCGCCCACGGCGTAGACCATCATCGTCCAGTCCGCGACGGCCGGAGCCGCGGCGGCCGGAGCCGCTGCCTCGCTGGTGGCTCCGGAGCCGGCGACGAGCGAGGCCGACCCGGCCGCCACCAGGGTGGCGACCAGGGCGGCGGAGCGTCGTCCGGGCCGGGGGAAGTGCGTGCGCACCAGGGAGTCCTCTCGGGAGTGCGTCGGTCGCGGGTCAGAGACTGCTGATCAGCGAGTTGAACAGGGCGTTGTAGCCGTCGTAGAGCGGGTTGCTCTGGTCGAGCACGCCGTGCTCGTAGAGCACGAACGCCGTGACCCCGCTGCCGTCCTGCAGGAGGAAGTAGTAGGCGAAGCCGTCCACCGGGATGGTGCCGCCCTGCTGGGTCGCGAGCGCACCCTGGTAGCCGAGGCCGACCGCCTGCACCACCGACGACGAGGGGATCTGCGTCTCCTGTGGGTCGCTGACCGCGAGGTCCTGCACGCCCAGCGCCTGGATGCCGTCGAGGTTCTCGGTGATCATCGCGTTCGCGTCGGTCGGCGCCGGGTTGATGATGGCGAAGAAGTAGCCGCCGTCGCCGAAGACCTGCGCGAACCCGTCACCGCTCTGCTCGAGCTCGTAGCCCGCGGGCAGGTCGAAGCCGATGTCGCCGGCCAGGGTGACGTGGCTGTCGTCGGTGCCCAGGACCGGTCCGGTGGTCTCCTCGGGCGAGGGAGCCGTCGTGAGGTCGGCATCGGCGACCGCACCGAAGCCCTGGTACGCCGAGGGCGCCGCGCTCGTCGAGGGGGCCACCGACGGGTCGGGGGTCGGCCCCGGCGCGGGCACGGGGTCCGGCGCCTGGTCCGTGGTCGGCCCGGAGCCGACCTGGGTGTCGAGCTGGATCGGTGCCGGGGGCTGCTCGTCGGAGGCAGCGGCGGAGGCGGCCGCCTGGCCCACCACGCCGGCCAGGAGGACGACCGCGGCCACGGCTCCGACGACCAGCGCGGTGGTCCTGGTGTCCTGCGGTGCCGTGCCGGCCGGGGTGGGGCTCAACGAGGGCCGGACCGGCGCGGCGGGGACCGGCTCTCCGGCCGCGTCGAGGACCACCGCGGTGTCGTCGACGCGGTTGCGGGCGCGCGTCACCTTGCTGCCGGCCCGGACCGACGTGCCGCAGGCCACGCAGAAGCCGGCGCCGTGCAGGAGTGGCATCTCGCAGGAGGGGCAGTACGCCGTCCCGTGGGCGGTGTCCTTGTGCTCGCTCCCCGTGGCGGCGGCCTCGAGGGCGGCCTCCAGGACCGCGAAGTGCAGCAGGTAGCGCAGCCGGACCACCAGGGCGGCCGCGACGACCGCGCCCCACACCAGCCCGACGACCGCACCCTTGGTGCCCTCGAGGCGGGAGGCGAGGAACAGGCCGCCCTGGAAGAGGATGTTGGCGGCCAGCGCCTCCGCCAGGCCCCGGAAGTAGGCCGGCTTGAAGCCGTCGTAGCCGGCGCCCAGCCCGGAGTAGCTGGCCACGGCGATGCCCGTTGCCGCGCCGTACACGATCGGCTTGACCACGGCCGCCGACAGGATCAGCGAGACCCAGAAGCCGGCGTTCGGCGAGTCGATCTGGCCGAAGGTCGAGAACAGCCCGCGGTTGACCACGATCGTCTCCGCCGCGGCGAAGGCCGCACCCGCCGCCACCCCGAAGGTGAGGCCGTCGATCATGTCGTCGAACTGCGGCCGGCTCGCCAGCACCAGCGGCCCGAGCTGCTTGAGGACCTCGCCCACGACCGGCACCAGGAGCACGAGCACCAGGAGGCTGGTCCAGCGGACTCCGCCGGCGCCGTTCCCGTCGAAGTTGACCGAGGAGATCGTGCCGTCGAGCAGACCGGCGTGCCAGAGGAAGGTGAAGCCGACGCCCAGGGCGGCGGCCGCTCCGACCGCACCGACCACCACCGGGACCGGCTGGTCCTCCCACTGGTTGACGTCGTAGAGGTAGACCACGTAGACCGCCGGGACCACCACCGCCGCCGCCACGAAGGCGAAGGCCAGGAAGCCCAGCGCGCCCGCCACGACGGGGATGAGGATCCCCAGGCCGAGCGCCCAGCGGTAGGTCTGCGGCGCGCTGCCCGAGGCCAGCGGCATCAGCGAGGTGACGAGGTTGAACGACGCCACCGGCTCGCCCGGCTGCAGGGCGTAGCTCCGGCGGCGCTCGCCCCCGGCGCCGGAGCCGGCGCTGAGCTCGGCTCCGGTCACCGGGTCGAACCGGGCGCCGACGGGCGTCTCGGGTGTGGTGGTCACGGTTCCTCCTGCTGGATCAGAGCGTGCTGATCAGGGTGTTGAGCATGGTGTTGTAGCCGGTGAGCAGCTTGGACTTGGGCTTCAGGGCGCCCTTGCCGTAGAGGGCGAACGCGGTGGCGCCCGTGCCGTCGCTGCGGACGAAGTAGTAGGCGAAGCCCTCGACCGGGATGCTGCCGCCCTGCTGGGTGGCGAGGAGCCCCCGGAAGGCGAGGGAGGCGGCGCTGGTGACGCCGCTGACCTGGACCGACGTCGGCTGGGTCACCTGCAGCTCCTCGACCCCCATGTTCTGGAGGCCGGTGAGGTTGTTGGTCACCAGCTTGGGCAGGGTCGTCCGCTTGGGCGTCAGGTAGGCGAAGAAGTAGCCCTTGTTGCCGAAGACCTGGACGAAGCCGTCCTCCTGGTCCGTGACCCGGAAGCCCTTCGGCACCAGCATCAGCACGTCGCCGCCGACGGTGACCACCTGGTCGCTGCCGCCGGCCGCCTGCGGCGACCGGCCGGCCGCGCCGTCCGCCGCACCGAGGTGGATCGCGGGCGTGCGGCCGAGCTGGTCCTCGCCCGCGCCAGGGTCGAGGG
>CAZEPK010000186.1:0-9757 GCA_964514085.1 uncultured Nocardioides sp. | reverse complement strand
CATGGGGAGGATTGTCGTCGAAGCCGTGCGATTCCGACGATAAATCCGATTAAAAGTTCTCAGACGCGTGGGTCGGCGCTCGACGGTCGAACCAGGGCTGCGCCTCCTCGAGCTGCCGCGCGAGGCGCAGCAGCAGCGCCTCGTCGCCGAGGGCCCGGGCGTACTGGAAGCTGCCGACCCGCAGGTGGCTCGTCGCCACGCGCGCCAGCACCGCGCCGGGCAGGACCGTCTCGCGCTGCACGAGGCGGCCGGTGGCGACCACGGCGAGCGAGCGGGTGGTGGGGATGCCGAGCGCGTGCATCGCCTCGCTGATGACGTGCTCGCGCAGCATCGGGCCGACCACGGCCCGGCCGTCGCCGCCGCGCGAGAACGGCGTGCGGCCCGAGCCCTTGAGGTGCAGGTCGCGCAGCCGGCCCTCGGCGTCCCTGAGCTCGCCGAGCAGCAGCGCGCGCCCGTCGCCCAGGCGCGGCGACCAGCCGCCGAACTGGTGCCCGGCATAGGCCTGCGCCACGGGCCGGGCGGCGGCCGGCAGCCCGGTGCCGGTCAGCAGGGCCAGTCCGGCCTCGCTCCGCAGGACGTCGGGGTCCAGGCCCAGCTCGGTCGCGACGTCCTCGGACAGCGCCAGCAGGCGGGGGTCGGGAGCGGCCTCGGCCTGCCACGGCAGGGCCAGCTCGGGGAGCTCGTCGGCGAAGCGGTGCTCCAGGGGCAACAGCAGCGTCTCGGTCATCACGGGTCCCAACAACGGCGGAGGCCCCATCCTTCCGTGCCGCGGCTCACTGCGGCACCGGGGAGGGCGGCCGCAGCCCGAGGGACCCGATGGCGGCCACGATCAGGAGGGCGCCCAGGGCGCCCGCCGCTGTGAGGTGCTCACCGAGCAGGACGACGGCGATGACCACGGCGGTGACGGGCTCGAGCAGGGTCGCCACCACGGCGGTGCGGCTGGGCGTGGTCCGCAGTCCGGCGAAGAGCAGCACGTAGGCCAGGGCCATCGTCCCCACCCCGAGGTAGACGATCAGCAGCCAGGTGGTGGCGTCGGTCGTGACCAGCGCCTCGCCGCGGGACGCGGCCACCGCCAGCCCGCCCACGACCAGCACCACGGCCGCCACCACCATGGTCACGGTGGCCACGCTGAGGGCGTCGTGGCCCGTCGACAGGGGCCGGCCGACCTCGGCCGAGAGGGCGTACGCCGTGCCGGAGCCCAGCGCGGTCAGCACCCCCAGGACCGGCCGCGACGGGTCCGGGTCGCCGCCTCCCGCGAGGCAGATGAGCAGCAGCCCGACCACCGCTGCCGCCACGGTCAGCGCCTGGCCGACCGACGGCGGCCTCCGGTCCCTGACCACGCCCAGCACCAGCAGGAGGACGGGGGCCCAGCCCAGCGCCACGACCGTGGCGATGCTGACCCCCACCGACACCACGGAGACGAAGAACAGCACCATGAAGGTCGCGGTGAGCACCCCGACGGCCGGGGCCCGGAGCGGCCGCGCGGCCACGAGCTCGCGGCAGCCGGACCACCGTCCCGCGACGGCGACCATGAGCAGCAGCGCCAGCACCGCGGCGACGGCCCGGTAGGCGCCCACGGTCCAGACCGACAACGCGGACCGGTCGTCCACGACGTCGACGACGGGCCCGATCGTCCCCCAGATGACCCCTGCCACGCACACGAGCGCCAGCCCGCGCCGTGTCTCGCCCACGCAGCCTCAGCCCCGCCCGAGCCGCCGCGCGAGGTACGGCGCGGTCGCGCTGCCGTCCGCCTCCGAGACCTCCGCCGGCGTCCCGGTGGCGACCACGCGGCCGCCCGCGTCGCCGCCGCCGGGACCGAGGTCGATGACCCAGTCGGCGGTGGCGATCGCGTCGAGGTCGTGCTCGACGAGGACCACCGTGTTGCCGGCGTCGACGAGCCGGTGCAGCTGCCGCAGCAGCAGCGCGGTGTCGGCCGGGTGCAGCCCCGAGGTGGGCTCGTCGAGGAGGTAGAGCGAGTGGCCGCGGCGCGCCCGCTGGAGCTCGGTCGCGAGCTTGATGCGCTGCGCCTCCCCGCCGCTGAGCTCGGTCGCCGGCTGCCCCAGCCGCAGGTAGCCCAGCCCGACGTCGCGCAGCGTCTCCAGGCTGCGCGCCGCGACCGGCACGTCGGCCAGGAAGGTCGCCGCCTGGTCGACCGACAGCATCAGCACCTCCGCGATGCTCTTGTGGCGATAGGTGATCTCCAGGGTCTCGGCGTCGTAGCGCGCGCCGTGGCAGGTGGGGCAGGGCGCGTAGGTGCCGGGCAGGAACATCAGCTCGACGGACACGAAGCCCTCACCCTGGCAGGTCTCGCAGCGACCCTCGGGGACGTTGAACGAGAAGCGGCCGGCGCCGTACCCGCGCTCGCGCGACGCGTCCGTCTCGGCGAAGACCTTGCGCACCGCGTCGAAGAGCCCGGTGTACGTCGCGAGGTTCGACCGCGGGGTGCGGCCGATCGGGCGCTGGTCGACGAGCACCAGCCGGTCGAACGACGCGAGCGCGGTCGGGTCCTCGGCCAGGACCTGGCTGACGAGCGTGGACTTGCCGGAGCCGGAGACGCCGGTCACGGCGGTCAGGACGCAGAGCGGGATGTCGACGGTCAGGTCCCGCAGGTTGTGGCGCGAGACCCCCGCCAGCCGCACCCAGCCCTGGGGCGACCGCACGTCGTGCTCGAGCGGCTCGGCCCGGCCGAAGAGGTAGGCGCTGGTGGCCGACTCGGCGACGGCTTCGAGGCCGGGGACCGGCCCGCTGTAGAGCACCCGTCCGCCCGCCTCGCCGGCGCCGGGACCGATGTCGACGACCCAGTCCGCACGGCGCACCACGTCGAGGTCGTGCTCCACCACGAACAGCGAGTTGCCCGAGGCCTTGAGCCGGTCGAGCACGTCGAGCAGCGGCGCGGCGTCGGCGGGGTGCAGCCCGGCCGACGGCTCGTCGAGGACGTAGACCACGCCGAACAGCCCCGACCGCAGCTGGGTGGCGATCCGCAGGCGCTGGGCCTCGCCGGGCGAGAGCGTCGTGGAGCTGCGCCCGAGGCTGAGGTAGCCCAGGCCCAGGTCGAGGAGCACCTCCACCCGGGCGACCAGGTCGCTGCAGATGCGGACGGCCACCTCGTGGGTCTCCTCCGGCAGCTCCGCGACGGGCCGCAGCAGCTCGACGAGCTCGGTGAAGGGCAGCCGGTTGACCTCAGCGATCGAGTGACCGGCGAAGGTCACCGCGAGCGCCTCGGGCCGCAGCCCGCTGCCGTGGCACTCGGGGCAGGGTGCGTCCTCGACGAACCGCAGGGCCCGCTCCCGCATGCGCTCGCTCCCGGAGTCGGCCAGGACGTGCATGACGTGCTTGCGCGCACTCCAGAACTTCCCGTGGTAGCCGTGGTCGATGCGGTCGCGCTGGGGCTTGATCAGGACCGACGGCTGCTCGTCGGTGTAGAGCAGCCAGTCGCGGTCCTTCTTCCTCAGCCGGCGCCAGGGCCGGTCGATGTCGATCCCGAGCCCGGTCACGATGCTGCGCAGGTTGGCGCCCTGCCAGGCACCGGGCCACGCGGCGATGGCGCCCTCGCGGATGGACAGCGACGGGTCGGGGACGAGCAGCTCCTCGGTGACGTCGTGCACCACCCCCAGACCGTGGCAGCGGGGGCAGGCTCCCGCCGCGGTGTTGGGCGAGAACGCCTCGGCGGCGAGGTGGTCGGCCCCGGCGGGGTAGTCACCGGCGCGCGAGTAGAGCATCCGCAGCAGGTTGGACAGCGTGGTGATGGTGCCGACCGACGAGCGGGAGGTGGCCGCCCCGCGACGCTGCTGCAGGGCGACGGCCGGCGGCAGCCCGGTGATCTCCTGGACGTGCGGCGCGCCGACCTGCTGCAGCAGCCGCCGCGCGTACGGCGCCACGGACTCGAAGTAGCGGCGCTGCGCCTCGGCGTACAACGTGCCGAAGGCCAGGGACGACTTGCCCGACCCGGAGACCCCGGTGAAGGCCACCATGGCGTCGCGGGGGATGTCCACGTCGACAAGGCGCAGGTTGTGCTCGCTGGCACCGCGGACGCGCACGAGGTGGTCGGTCGGGTCAGGGCTCACGCGTGCCCGTACCCAACCGGTCAGGGGTGCAGCAGCTGCCAGTGCCCTTCCGAGACCACCTCGACCTCGCCGTCGACGACCTTGAACGCGGTCTCGTCGTCGACGGCGTACGCCGGACCGTCGATCGTCCTGGCCCAGCTCTCCGCCTCGGCCATGGTGTTGCCCGGGTTGCCGTCGCCGTTCACGTGCGGACAGATCGAGAAGTCGACCAGCCCGAAGGTGCTGTCGTCGCCGCTCGGCGGTCGGAACTGGATGAAGTCGTCGCCGACCTGCGGCGTCAGCACCATGCTGCCGGCGCTCAGGCCCACCCACACGGTCTCGGTCAGCGACGGCAGCAGGTCGGCCAGCCCGGACTCGCGCATCCAGTGGGCCAGGTAGAGCACGTCGCCGCCGCCCACGAGCAGCACGTCGGTCTCCTGCACCAGCGGCACCCAGCGCTCCGCATCGATGCTGGGCAGCGCGGTGAGCTCCAGGATGCCCACCGACCTCCAGCCCAGGCCGGTCATGGAGTCGGAGGTCCCGCTGATGAACTGCCAGGCCTTCTCCCCCGGCCCGACGTACGGGTGCCCGTACATCGCCGTGGGGATGCACAGCGCGCTGGCCTCCTCGATCGGCTTGCCCAGCAGGTCGAGCAGGGCCGCGTGCAGGGAGGGGTTGCGGACGCCGGCGGCGGTGAGGAGCAGCTTCATGGCGCTCCGACCGGGTGCGCGGGGCGAACTCATCGGCGGTCAGACGAACCGGGGCAGGTGGTGGGCGATCTGCTGGCGCCACCAGTCCCAGTCGTGCGCGGAGTCGTGGCCCCACAGGTCGAGCTCGTGCGGGATCGCCTTCTCGCTCAGGAGGGCGTCGAGGTGGCGGGCCGAGGGCAGCGACCCGGTCGGGTGGGTCTCCCACGGCCCCTGGCCGACGACCAGGACGACGTGGAGGCGCGAGCGCAGCCACGCGAGGTGGTCGCCGTGCAGGTGGGGGACGTGGTCGGTCGGGTTGGTGAAGTACGCCGCCTCGCCCCGCTCGCCCCAGGCGTTCCAGGTCGAGGGGTCGTAGTTGCCGCTCTGGCAGATCGCCACGGGGAAGAGGTCGGCGCGGGTCAGGGCCAGCTGGAGCGCGTGGAAGGCCCCCATGGAGCAGCCGGTGACCACCGCGCCGTCCGCGCCCGGGCTGTCCTGCCCGATGAAGGGGACCACCGCGTCGAGGACCCAGCGGGCGTAGGCGCCGTGCCGACGGGCCCGCTCCTCGAGCGGCAGGGAGGCGTCCGACCACGTCTCCTCGTCGAAGGAGTCGACGCAGTACAGCTTGCAGCGACCGCCCTCGACCAGGTCGGCCACCGCGTCGACCATCCCGTTGCTCTCGTAGTCCCAGGCCCGGCCGCGCTCGCTCGGGAAGACCAGCACCGGACGGCCCCAGTGCCCGTAGCGGATCACCGTGCCGGACCGGCTGAAGCCGGGGGCGTCGAGCTCGACCTGGTGGCGCTCCATCAGCTCCACACCGCCCGGAGCAGGTCGCCCAGGTGCGGGTCCAGGCTGTCGCGCCAGCAGGTCCAGGTGTGGCCCTGGCGCACCTCGCCCCACGAGGCCGGGACCCCGAGGTCGGCCAGGTGGGTGTGCATCAGCCGGTTGTTTGCCAGGTTCTCCTCGGCCAGCCCGCAGGTCAGGGCCACCGGCGGGAAGCCCACCGGCGCGCCGGTCGACTCGTGCAGCATGGCCACGAAGCCCACGACCCGGTCGAAGTGCGCGTAGCCCGACTCCTGCGCGTCCAGCTCGGGGGTGAAGAAGGAGCCCGACTGCAGCGCCAGGCCCGAGAACGCCGTCGGGTACAGCCATCCCGCGTGCAGCGCCGCCAGCCCGCCCAGGCTCTGGCCGACGAGCACCGGCTCGTACGCCGTGGAGAAGGCCGCCCGCAGCACCGGCACCACCTCGCCGACCAGGGCCGCGGCGTACGCCGGGTTGGCGGCGTAGCGCTCGTCGCGGTCGCTGCCCGGGCTCAGCAGCCCGACCCGCAGCGGCGCCGGCCTGGTGGCGGCGTAGTGGACCACCTGCCCGTAGGCGTCCATCTCGGCCCCGTCGTGGACCAGCAGCAGGGGCAGGGTCTGGCCCTCCTGGCCGTCGGGCTCCCACACCTCGACGTCGATCGCGCCGATCGCCAGCCGCTGCCGGTGGCCGGGCCGCGGCGGCTCGTCCAGCCAGGCCGGGGGCCGGTAGCCCGGCAGGGCCAGCCACGAGTGCGGTCCGAACGCGCCGTCGACCCGGTCGGGGTTGCCCGGGTCCGGCGCCATGGCCCCGTCGGCGTCGAAGAGGTACTCCAGGCAGTCCAGGTCGGGCAGCGGCAGGCGCAGCTCCCAGCCGCCGTCGACCGGCGCCATCCCTGTGTCGACACCGAGGTCGACGTCGGACCACACCCGGACCTCGCCGAGCCCGTGGTCAGGGTCGGGGAGCCGGAAGACGACCAGGTCGTCCTCCACGGCGGTGGGCGCGAGATCCGTGTCGGGGCCCATCGCTCCACCCTAGATCGGGTCAGATCAGCAGGTGGTGGCCGAGGTCGCCGACCTGGTCGACGTACATCGTCCGGGTGTCGAACCACCAGCGGCCCTCGAGCCGCTGGAACGTGTCGCCGTACCGCCCGGTGATGATCACCTGCAGCGGCAGGTCCGGCGTCGCCTGCAGGACGACGTAGCCCGACCGCGAGGTGGCGGTGCCGGACCCTTCGTCGACCTCGATGATCGCGTTGGTGGTGACGTGCTTGGTCCGGGGCGTGCCGGTGTCGTCGTGGAGCCGGGTGGTGCGCCCGTACAGCGCGCGGACGGCGTCGCGGCCCTCGAAGACCGCGCCGGGCCCACCGCCCTCCTGCCCGTGGATCCGGCCGTGGGAGAAGAGCTCGGCCACGCCGTCGAAGTCGCCGCGGTCGATGCGCTCGGCGTAGGTGTAGAGCAGGTTCTCGATCTCCCGGGCGCTGTCCGTCACGGGAGGAGGACGATCTTCCCCGCACCGTGGGGGCTGACCATCGCCCGGTGGGCGTCGGCGGCGCGGTCGAGCGGGAAGGTCTCGGCCACCACCACGGTGAGCCAGCCCTCCTCGACGCCGGCGACCAGGTCGGCGCGAGCCGCCAGGCGGAGGTCGGTGCCGGGGTCGGCGCCCTCGCCGAAGCCGAGCTGGGTGATGCCCCGCTCCGCGGCGGCGGGTGACGGGATCAGCGTGGCCACCCGGTCGCGGTCCCGGGCCACGGCCAGCGAGAGGTCCAGGACCGGTGGCGCCCCGACCGCGTCCAGGACGGCGTGCACCCCGTCGGGCGCCTGCTGGCCCACCCAGCCCCGCACGTCCTCGCGGAAGTCGAAGGGCTCGACGCCCAGCTCGCGCAGCACGTCGTGGTCGTCGGGCAGCGCGGTGCCGAGCACGCGCGCGCCCCGGCGCAGGGCCAGCTGTGCGGCGTACAGCCCGACGCCACCGGCCGCGCCGTTCAGGAGGACCGTCTCGCCCTCGGCCACCCCGGTGGCCTCGACCAGGTGGGCGGCCGCGGTGCCGGTCAGCATCAGCCCGGCCGCCTCCGCCCAGGACAGGCCGGCCGGCTTGGGCAGGCAGCTGGTCGCCTTGGCCACCACGCGGTCGGCGTACGCGGCGCTCACCGGGTGCACGATGACGTCCCGGCCGTCCGCCACGCCGGCGCACTCGCCCCCGAGCAGGATCGGCAGCTTGGCCGGGTCGTCGCCCACGGTGCCGCTGTAGGACTTCACGTCCCAGGCGTTGACGCCGATCGCGCGGACCTCGACCAGCACCTCGCCCTCGCCGGGCAGGCCCGGGTCGTGCTCGCGGACCTCGAGCTGCTCGGGTCCGCCGTACCCCGCCGCCACGACCTGTCTGCTCATGCCCTCGACCCTAGGGCGCCCGCGACCAAAGACGCAGCGGCAGAGACCTCGGTACGACGACCGGCCGGGCCGGGGCCGTCTACCTTGGCCGGGTGGCCGTGATCGAGACCGTGGGACTGACGAAGCAGTACCCGTCGGTCACCGCGCTCGACCACCTCGACGTGATGGTGGGCGACGGCGTGACCGGGCTGGTCGGCGCCAACGGCGCGGGCAAGTCGACGCTGATCAAGATCCTCCTCGGGCTGGTGTCGGCGACCTCGGGCACGGCGCAGGTGCTGGGTCACGACGTCGCAGCCGAGGGCGCGGTCATCCGGGGCCTGGTCGGCTACATGCCCGAGCACGACTGCCTGCCCGCCGACGTCTCGGCCAGCGACTTCGTGGTGCACATGGGCCAGATGTCCGGGCTGCCCTACAACGCGGCGCGCGAGCGGGCCGCCGACGTGCTGCGGCACGTGGGCCTGGCCGAGGAGCGCTACCGGCCGATGGGCGGCTACTCGACCGGCATGAAGCAGCGCGCCAAGCTGGCCCAGGCGCTGGTGCACGACCCCCGGTTGGTGCTGCTCGACGAGCCCACCAACGGCCTGGACCCCTCCTCGCGCGACGACATGCTCGCGCTGGTGCGCAAGGTCGGCCACGAGTTCGGCATCGCGGTGCTCGTCACCTCCCACCTGCTCGGCGAGCTGGAGCGGGTCAGCGACCACGTGGTGGTCCTCGACAGCGGACGTCTCCTCCAGTCCTCGGCCACCACCGAGTTCCTGCACGCCACCGGCAGCCTGGTGGTGGAGGTGCAGGGCCGGCCCGACGCCGACCGGGTGCTGGGCCAGGCCCTCGTCGCGGCAGGCCTGGTCGCCCGGCCGGCCGGCGGGGTGCTGATCGAGGTGGAGATGAAGGACGCCGCCACGCCCGACGTGGTCCGCGACCTCACCGTCGACCTGGGCCTGGGGCTGGTGCGGATGCAGGAGCGGCACCACCGCATCGAGGACGTCTTCCGCGAGGGAGGTGCCGGCAGTGTCCAGCCCGTCTGAACCCGTCGCCGCCCCGGTCGCCGGGCCGGCCGGGGTCATCCACGACCTCGGCTACCGCCCGTACGCCGGGCCGCGGCTGGGCGCCGGACCGGTGGCGCGCTCGTTCTTCGTCACGGGGCTGCGCAACGCCTACGGGCTCGGACGCTCCGGCCGGTCCAAGGTGCTGCCGATGATCCTGCTGGCCATGATGCTGCTGCCCGCGCTGATCCTGGTCGGCGTCCTGGTCCAGGCCCGCGACGTGCTCGACCTGGACGGGCAGATCGTGGCCTACTCGCGCTACCCGGTCATCACCCAGGCGCTGATCTCGGTCTTCGTGGCGGCCCAGGCCCCGACGCTGCTCTCCCGCGACCTGCGCTTCCGCACCATCACCCTCTACCTGGCCCGGCCCATGGCCCGCTCGGTCTACGTCCTGGTCCGGCTGGCCTCCCTGACGGTGGCGACGTTCGTCCTGGTCGGCTCGCCGCTGCTCCTGATGTACGCCGGCGGCTTGCTGGCCGACCTGCCCGTCGGGCACGAGACCGGCCAGTTCCTCGGCGGCCTGTTCGGTGCCGCGCTGCTGGCTCTGCTGCTCTCCGCGCTGGCCGCCCTGGTCGCCGCCCTCACCGTGCGGCGCGGCTTGGCCGTGGCGGCGGTGATCGTGGTGCTCGGCGTGAGCTACACCGCCGTGTCGACGGTGCAGGGCATCGCGGTCGGCACCGGGAACGACCGGGTGGGCGAGGTGGCCGGCCTCTTCTCGCCGTACACGCTGGTCAACGGGATCCAGGTCTTCCTCTTCGACTCCCCGCGGGCCACCGGCACACCGCCGGAGGGCA
>CAZEPK010000185.1:0-9768 GCA_964514085.1 uncultured Nocardioides sp. | reverse complement strand
CGTACGAGCCCCGGGGTCGCCACGGTCCAGCGACCGCGCCGGTGCGGGATCTGCAGGGCGGCCACCCGGCTGCGGGTGAGCCAGTCCGCGACCCGGGCGCTCGGCACGAGGCGGAAGACCGCGACCTCGAGCGGCGTGGCGGACGTGGCCACGCGGTGCTCGGTCAGGCGGCGGAACTCCTGCAGCCGCTGGGGGCTGAACGAGCCCACCAGGACCCGGTCCCACGCCTCCCGCTCCACCACGAAGCTGGCCAGGGCGGCCACCGCGCCCTCGGACTTCAGGTCGATGTTGAAGCGGGCGCGGGGGAACTCGTCGAAGAGCTGGGCCAGGGTCGGCACCTGCTCCCGTCCGCCGACCAGCGCCTGGCGGACCTCCTCGAAGGTGAGCTCGGCGATCGCCCCCTCCAGGTCGGTCACCCGGTCCAGGACGGCGTCGTGGAAGGCCAGCAGCACGCCGTCCTGCGTGACGTGCACGTCGGTCTCGAGGTAGTCGTAGCCGAGGGCCACGGCGTGCTTGAACGCCGCCAGCGTGTTCTCCAGGCCCTCGATCTCCGGGTGGTAGGCGCCGCCGCGGTGGGCGAAGGCCAGGACGCCACCGGGGTCCCCGGCCACCTCGTCGAGGTAGGCGAACCCCGTCATGGCCGTCACAGCGAGCAGTATGGCCCCCACGCCGCGATCCCGGCGTGCGTGCGGGGCGACGGGCCGCGGGCGCGCTACCGTCGGGCCATGGACGCAGACGCCGCTGACGAGCTGTCCTGCCCCGTGTGCGGCACGCCGATGGAGTCCCGCCCCCTGAGCGGTGACGCCGAGGTCAACGCCTGTCCGGACGGGCACGGCGTGTTCCTGCGCCGCGCCGACCTGGGCAGCCTGGTCGAGGCCGAGCAGGACTGGCACCGCCACGCGGGCCAGCACACCATGCCGATGCCCCGCATCACCGCCGACATGACCGCCCCGCCCAGCGGGCGCACGCAGTCGCGGGCCTGGGTCGAGACGCTGTTCTGAATACCCCCGCGAGCTTCGGCCCCCAGCCCGTGGCGACGCTCGCTGGCGCTCGCAGGCGCTGTCGCTCGCTGCGCTCGCTCGGCGCAGTCGCCGCGGCCCGGAGGCCGATCGCGGGGCGCGCGGGCTTCGCCCGCGAGAGACCGGGTCGCTGCGCTCCCATCCACTGGTGGGCGACCGGGGCGAGTAGCGCTCCCTACTGACGTGGTGCGCGCAGGCTTTCCCCCCGCGAGGGACCGGGTCGCTGCGCTCCCATCCACTGGTGGGCGGCCGGGGCGAGGTAGCGCTCCCGACTGACGTTGGTCATGGGTCGGTGGTGGGAGCGCAGCGACCCGGTTTTCCGAGCGCAGCGAGGCGCCCGGCGATCGGTCTGGTGGCCGCGGCGACAGCCCAGGGAGCGAGCGTCAGCGAGCGGACGGGGCTGTTGCGGGCGCAGCCCGCGTCGCCGCGGACATCCAGGCCGAGCCTGCCGGGGTGTTTAGATATCCCGGAACGGCTCGATGTTGGCGCCGAGCTCGTTGAGGCGCTCGGCCAGGTCCTCGTAGCCGCGGTGGATCACGTAGGTCGAGCGCAGCACCGAGGTGCCCTTCGAGGCCAGCATGGCCAGCAGGATCACGACCGCGGGGCGCAGGGCCGGCGGGCAGACGATCTCGGCGCCGGAGAAGTGCGTGGGGCCCTCGATCATCACCCGGTGCGGGTCGAGCAGCTTGACCTGGCCGCCCAGCTTGTTGAGCTCGGTGAGGTAGAGGGCGCGGTTCTCGTAGACCCAGTCGTGCAGGGTGGTCTGGCCCTCGGCGACCGCGGCGATCACCGCGAAGAAGGGCAGGTTGTCGATGTTGAGGCCCGGGAAGGGCATCGGGTGGATCTTGTCGAGCGGCGCGTGCAGCTCGGAGGGGTGGGTGGTGATGTCGACCAGCCGGGTGTGGCCGTTGCGGGCGACGTACTCCTCGGAGCGGGAGTGCTGGAAACCCATCTCGCCCAGGATGGCCAGCTCGATCTCGAGGAACTCGATGGGTGCCCGGCGGATCGTGATCGAGGACTGGGTCACGATCGCGGCCGCGAGCAGCGACATCGCCTCGATGGGGTCCTCGCTGGGGGCGTAGTCCACGTCGACGTCGATGTCGTCGACCCCGGTCACGGTCAGGGTGGTGGTGCCGATGCCGGTGACGCCCACGCCGAGCTTCTGCAGGTAGAAGCAGAGGTCCTGGACCATGTAGTTCGACGAGGCGTTGCGGATCACGGTCACGCCGGGGTGCAGCGCCGCCGCCATCAGGGCGTTCTCGGTCACGGTGTCGCCGCGCTCGGTGAGCACGATCGGCGCCTGCGGCTCGATGGCCCGGTTGACCTGCGCGTGGTACTCGCCGTCGGTGGCCTTGACCTCGAGGCCGAAGGGGCGCAGGGCGTACATGTGCGGCTCGACCGTGCGGGTCCCGAGGTTGCAGCCGCCGGCGTAGGGCAGCTCGAAGACGTCCTCGCGGTGCAGCAGGGGGCCGAGGAACATGATGATCGAGCGGGTACGACGGGCCGCCACCTGGTCGATGCTGTCGAGCTTGAGCTCCTTGGGCGGCACGATCTCGAGGTCGTTGTCGTCGTTGAGCCAGCGGGTCTGCACGCCGATGCTGTTGAGCACCTCGAGCAGCCGGTTGACCTCCTCGATGCGGGCCACCTTGCGCAGCGTGGTGCGGCCGCGGTTGAGCAGGGTCGCGCAGAGCAGCGCGACGCCGGCGTTCTTCGAGGTCTTGACGTCGATGGAGCCGGACAGCTGGGTGGGCCCGGTGACGCGCAGGTGGGTGGGGCCGGCGCCCAGCGCCACGATCTCGGAGTCGAGGGCCGAGCCGATGCGGGCCAGCATGTCGAGCGAGAGGTTCTGGTGGCCCTTCTCGATCCGGTTGATCGCGCTCTGGCTGGTGCTCAGCCGCTCCGCGAGCTGCTGCTGGGTCAGCCCCCGGTGCTTGCGCGCGTCGCGGATGATGCTGCCGATGCGGCCCTTGTAGCCTTCGCTCATGCGTCCACGGTAACTCATATGTGAGATACGGCAAACCAGCGCGACGCCCGGCGTTTCGCGTCCGCTGGAAGGATGGCAGACATGCGTGCGACCACCATCCACGGCCCCGGCGACATCCGCGTGGAGGACGTCCCGGACCCCACGATCACCCTGCCCACGGACGCCGTGGTCAGGGTCGCCGCGGGCTGCATCTGCGGCTCGGACCTGTGGGGCTACCGCGGCCAGAGCAGGACCCGGCCCGGTCAGACCATCGGTCACGAGTGCATCGGCGAAGTGGTCGAGGTGGGCCCGGAGGTCCGCGACTTCCGGGCCGGCGACTTCGTGGTCGTGCCGTTCGACCACTGCGACGGCACCTGCCCCCACTGCCTGGCCGGCGTGCAGTCGGCCTGCCTGAACCTCGGGATGACCCAGAGCGGCCAGGCGGAGTACGCCCGGGTCACCCAGGCCGACGGCACGCTGGTGCGCACCGACGTGCCCGAGCCGGCGGCCTACCCCTCGCTGCTGGCGCTGACCGACGTGATGGCCACCGGGTGGCACGCGGCCGTGGCCGCCGGCGTGCGGGAGGGCGGCTCGGTCGTGGTGGTCGGCGACGGCGCGGTGGGGCTGTGCGGCGTGCTGGCGGCCTCGGTCATGGGCGCGGAGACCATCGTGGCGATGTCGCGCCACGAGAGCCGCCAGCAGATCGCCACGTCGTTCGGCGCGACCCACGTGGTCGCCGAGCGCGGCGAGGAGGGCGAGGCCGCGGTGGTGGAGCTCACCGGGGGAGTGGGGGCCGACGCGGTCCTGGAGTGCGTCGGCACAGACGGCTCGATGGCCACCGCCTTCGCGGTCGCGCGGCCCGGTTCCACCGTGGGGTTCGTCGGCGTCCCCCACGGCGTCGAGCTGCCGGTCGGGCGGATGTTCCAGAAGAACGTCGGGCTGGCCGGCGGGATGGCCCCGGTGCGCCGCTACCTGCCCGAGCTGCTGAGGCTGGTCGCCAGCGGCCGGATCGACCCCGGTCGGGTCTTCGACGCCGCGCTGCCCCTCGAGGAGGTCGCCGAGGGCTACCGCGCCATGGACGAGCGGCGCGCCATCAAGGTGCAGATCAACCCCTGAGCCCAGGCCTGGCGGGGTACCGGCACCGCGGCCCACAGCAACGACGGGAGCCGGAGGGAGCACCGATGGTGGACGACGACCTGCCCCAGGGTCCGCTGCGCCTGGGGCCGACGCTGCGCTACGTCGACGAGCACTCCGCCACCGTGTGGGTCGAGACCGCGGAGGCGGCCACGGTCGAGGTCCAGGCCGGGCCGGTCACTGCGCGGGCCCGGACCTTCGCCGCGCACGGCCACCACTACGCGCTGGTGGAGCTGTCCGGTCTGCCGGCGGCCACCGCCACGGCGTACCGCGTCCGCGTCGACGGGGAGGAGGTCTGGCCCTCCCGGGACCCCGCCTTCGCCGACTTCCCGCCGTCGGTGATCCCGACGCTCGACCCGGACAAGCCGGTCCGCATGGCCTTCGGCTCCTGCCGGGTGAGCGTGTCCCACGACCAGGAGGGCACGGACGCGTTCGGCGTCGACGCGCTGCGGGCCTTTGCGCTGCGGATGGCCGGGCTCACCGGCGAGCCGGACCGCTGGCCGGACCTCGTGGTCT
Source organism: uncultured Nocardioides sp. (assembly GCA_964514085.1). Taxonomy (GTDB): domain Bacteria; phylum Actinomycetota; class Actinomycetes; order Propionibacteriales; family Nocardioidaceae; genus Nocardioides. The sequence goes on along the minus strand of CAZEPK010000185.1, from coordinate 5,136 downwards.
TCCTCGGCGACCAGGTCTACGCCGACGACACCAGCCCCCGGATGAAGGAGTTCATCGCCGCCCGCCGCGACCCCGAGCAGCCGCCGTGGACCGAGCTCAAGGACTACGAGGAGTACGCCCACCTCTACCGCCTGGCCTGGAGCGACCCGGCCAACCGCTGGCTGCTCTCCACGCTGCCGAGCGCGATGATCTTCGACGACCACGACATCCGCGACGACTGGAACACCAGCCTGACCTGGCGCCGCGACATGGAGGCCACCGACTGGTGGCACGAGCGCGTCGTGGCCGGGCTCGGGTCGTACTGGGTCCACCAGCACCTGGGCAACCTCGGTCCGGGGGACCGTGCGCACGACCCGCTCTGGCAGCGAATCACCCTGCACGACGGGCCCGGCGAGCTCGACGTGACCGACGCGCTCGACGAGCTGGCCGACCGCGCCGACCAGCAGCCGAGCTCCTACCGCTGGAGCTTTTCGCGCGACATCGGCACCGGCACCCGCCTGGTGGTGGTCGACTCGCGGGCGGCGCGGGTGCTGGAGCCGGAACCCCGCTCGATGCTCGACGAGCAGGAGCGGGCCTGGCTGGACGAGCGCATGCGCGGCGACGTGGACCACCTGGTGGTGGGCACCTCCCTGCCGGTGCTGCTGGCGCCGGCCCTGCACCACCTCGAGGCGACCAGCGAGGCGCTGGCCGAGGGTCGCTTCGGGCGCCTGGGCGGACGGTTCGGGGAGTGGCTGCGCAAGAGGGCGGACCTCGAGCACTGGGCGGCGTTCCAGGAGGGCTTCGTGGACCTGGCCCGCATGACCGTCGAGGTGGCCTCCGGACAGCGCGGGCGGGCTCCGGCCTCGGTCACGTTCCTGTCCGGCGACGTGCACCACAGCTACGTGGCCCAGGCCGACGCCGACCCGGCGCTCGGGACGAGGCTGGCGAGCCGGGTCGTGCAGGCGACCTGCTCGCCGATCCGCAACCCGCTACCCCGCCCGATGAAGCTCTTCCTCCAGGTGGCGCGCCTCGGCCGGGCCCGCCCGACGGGCCGGCTGCTCGGCGGACGGGTGCCCCGCTCACCGCTGCGCTGGGAGCTGACCAGCGGCCCGTGGTACGACAACAACCTGGCGGTGCTCGAGCTGCACCCCGACCGCCTGGACTTCCGCTGGGCCGGAGGTGTCGTCAACGGCGGGGGCTACGACCGGCCGGCGCTCGAGACGGTGGCGCGGGTGGGCGTACCCCTCAGGCGGTGAGGACGTGCTGGTCGCCCGGCATCAGGGCGGGCTGGCACTCGCAGCCGTCGTCACAGCCGAGGAAGGTGTGGAGGGCGTGGCCGCAACGCGGGCAGGGCATGTCGTGCGAGAGGTGCGTCCCGGACGGCACGGCGTCCTGCGCGGTGTCCCACATGGTCCCTCCTCCTCCCCACGGTGCCGGGTCGACCCGACCACCCGACGGTGGCACCTCCGGTGACGCCGCGGGCGCAGAACCGCCGGGAAGCTGCTCCTCAGACCCACATTGGGGCTGATCGTCCTGCCGCGAGGTAGTCCGGACGTGCTACGTCCACCATCTGGGGTAGGCCCGCGGGGATCCGCACCGTCGGCGGCCGGTGCCAGACTCGGAGAATGGTGGAGTTCAGGAAGCAGGACCTCGCGGGGTCGGTGTTCGACGACGTCGACCTGACCGGCGCCCGCTTCACCAACGTGTTCCTGCGCGACGTGACCATCCGTGGCGCCTGGGCCGAGCGGCTCGTCGTCGACGGCGGCTTCGAGGAGGTGCTGCTCAACGGCATCGACGTGGTGCCGCTGTGGCGGGCCGAGCTCACCCGGCAGCACCCGGAGTACGCCCTGCTCACGCCGGACGACGCCGAGGGCTTCCGCGCGGTGTGGCCGGTCCTGGACGAGCAGTGGGCCGCCACCGAGGCGCGCGCCCGGGCCCTGCCCGAGGAGCGCCTCCACGAGCAGGTCGACGGCGAGTGGTCCTTCGTGCAGACCGTGCGCCACCTGCTCTTCGTCCACGACGCCTGGCTGCGGCGGGCGGTGCTGCACGAGGCCGCTCCCTTCGACCCGCTCGACCTGCCGCACGCCGAGATGCCCGACCTCGAGGGCGTGCCGCACGACGCGGACGCCCGTCCCTCGCTGGACCACGTGCTGGCCCTGCGTGCGGAGCGGCTGGCGATCGCCCGCGACTTCTTCGCCGGGCTGACCGACGAGCTGCTGGCCGGCCAGACCTCCGTGAGCGGCCCGGGCTACCCGGAGGCGGGTGACTACGCCGTGCGTCGCTGCCTCCTCGCCGTCCTCGACGAGGAGTGGTGGCACCGGCGCTTCGCCGACCGCGACCTCAGCGTCCTCGAGGCGCGCTGAGCGCCACGGCCGGTGTGCGCGACCGGGCGCCGGCGACGATGGCCGGCACGATGGCCAGGGCCAGCAGCCCGCCGCCGAAGGAGAGCGCGGAGTAGCTGGCCAGGTCGACCACCACGCCCGACATCAGGCCACCGCCGGCGCCGGCGACCGCGAGCGAGACGTCCACCCGGCCCTGGGTGCGGGCCCGGGTGGCCAGCGGGACGGCGTCGGTGATGATGGCCGTGCCCGAGACCAGGCCGACGTTCCAGCCCAGGCCCAGCAGCGCCAGGGCCAGCGCCAGCAGCACCACCGAGTCGTCGGGGGCGAAGCCGGCCACCAGCCCGGCCGCCAGCAGCGTGGAGCCGGCGACCAGGGCCATGCTGGTCCGCCCGACGCGGTCGACCAGCCGGCCGGTGAGCGGCGAGGGCAGGTACATCGCGGCCACGTGCACGGCGATCACCAGCCCCGAGGCCCCGGTCCCGTGACCGTGGTCGTGCATGTGGACCGGGGTCATGGTCATGATCGCCACCATCACGGCCTGGGTCAGCACCATCACCACCGCACCCAGGGCGACGCCGCGGCCCACGCCGTCGGTCCCGACGGTCGGTCCCAGGCCGGCCGACGCCGCGGCTGCCTCGTCGGCGATCTCCCGGGCCGTCAGGAGCGGGTCGGGGCGCAGCCTGGTGGCCAGGACCACGGCCGCCGCGACGTACGCCGCTCCGGCCAGGAGGAACGGACCGGCCAGGTGCGGCACGCCGACCTGGTGGGCCAGGTTTCCGGTCGGCTCGGCCAGGAGTGGCCCGAGGACGCCGCCCAGCGTGGTGGCGACCAGCACCGTGGAGATGGCCCGGGCCCGGCGGGAGGGGTCGGCCAGGTCGGCTCCTGCGTAGCGGGCCTGCAGGTTGGTGGCGCTGCCCGCGCCGTAGACGAACAGCATCACGAAGAGCAGCACCGGACTGTCCAGCACGGCGGCCAGCACCACGCCGGCGCTCCCGACCGCGCCGACGGCGTACCCGGTGGCCAGCCCCGGGCGGCGGCCGCGCGCCTGGGAGATCCGGCCGACGCCGACCGCGGCCAGGGCGCTGCCCGCGGTGAACAGCGCGCTGGGCAGCCCGGCCAGGCCGGTGCTGCCGAGCATGTCCTGGGCCAGCAGCGCACCGACCGTGATGCCGGCCGCCAGCCCGGCGCCGCTGAGCACCTGGGCCACCACCAGCACGCGCAGGGTCCGTCGCTGGAGCTCCGCGGTGGTGGTCATGGTCCCTCTCTCAGCAGCGAGCCCCGGCGAGCACCGTCGACTCGTGGCTGGGGGAAGGTAGCAAGTCGGGCTCGGGCTGCACCGGGATCCGCCTGGTCGTCGCCTGCGAGGTGGCCAGGATCCCGCCCAGCACGAGGGCGATGCCCGCGACCTGCTCGACCGTGAAGCTCTCGTGGGCCACCAGGGCGCCGAGGAGCACACCGGTCACCGGGTTGAGCAGACCGACCACGCCCACCGTCGCGGCCCGCAGCCGGGCCAGGCCGGCGAACCAGCACAGGTAGGCCAGCGCCGTCGCGACCAGCGTGGTGAAGGCGAAGCCGGCCGCCTCGCGGGCGTCGAGGGAGGGCGGCGCGCCCTCGGTGGCGACCGCCACCACGGCCAGGACGGCGCCGCCGAGCACCAGCTGCCAGGACGTGAGCGCGACGAGCGGGGTGCCGTCGTTCCAGCGCTTGCCGAGCACGGCGCCGGCCGAGGACAGCAGCAGTGCGGCCGCCGAGGCCGCCAGGCCGAGCGGGTCGACCCCGCCGCTGGCCCCGCCGACCAGGAGCAGGACGCCGAGGATCCCGGCCACCGCCCCGGCCAGCGCTGCTCCGGTCATCCGCTCGGCGACGAGCAGCCAGGCGAACCCTGCCATGGTGAGCGGCGCCAGCGCCATCACCGAGGCCGCGACGCTGGAGGGCAGCAGCTGCGCGGCGAGGTAGACCAGGAGGAAGAACGCCCCGACGTTCAGGGTCCCGAGGACCACCGAGCGCCACCACCAGACGCCCCGGGGGAGGGTGCGGGCCACGGCCAGGAGGACCAGGCCGGCCGGCAGCGCCCGGAGCGCCGAGCCCCACAGCGGCGCGTCCACCGGCAGCAGCTGCCGGGTGACGACGTAGTTGGCACCCCAGGCCACAGGGGCCACGGCGGTGATGCCCAGCCATTTCGCTTCCACGGAAGAGATAATCCCTTCCTCGGAAGATATATTCCACTCCATGGCGGACGGGCTGGACCACGTGGGGCGCATCCAGCAGCAGTGGGAGAGGGAGCGCCCCGACCTCGACGTCACTCCGCAGGGCCTCTACGGGCGCCTGCACCGGCTGGGGGACCGGTTGCGCGAGGAGCTGGACGTCGAGTTCCGCCGGCACGGCCTGGGGGAGGGGGAGTTCGACGTGCTGGCTGCGCTGCGGCGGGCGGGGGAGCCCTACGAGCTGGCGCCGGGGGAGCTGGCCCGCTACACGATGGTCACGACCGGGGCCGCCACCAAGCGCATCGACCGCTTGGAGGCCGCCGGCCTGGTCTCCCGCCGGGTCAGCGACGACGACGCCCGGTCCCGCGTGATCGCGCTGACCACCGCCGGGCGGCGCGTCATCGACGAGGCGTTCACCGCCCACATCGCCAACGAGCACCGGCTGCTGGCCCCGCTGTCCGAGCGGGACCGCCAGGACCTCGAGCGGGTCCTCACGACGTGGCTGGCCGCCTTCGAGGACTGAGCCGGGCCAGGGGTCAGGCCGCGAGCGGGACCGAGCCCGGCATCACGACCGGCGCGCAGGCGCAGTCGTCGGCACAGGCCAGGAAGGT
>CAZEPK010000184.1:0-9799 GCA_964514085.1 uncultured Nocardioides sp. | reverse complement strand
GCACTCTAAGCGCTGGCCTCAAGGCAACTCGAAGCTCGGGGTCGACGTAGGGTCAACCGACATGCGGCTGGGACGACTGATCGCGGCCGCCCGGCGACGCAACCCTGCCAGGTACAGCCGGCCACGCCGTTCTGCTCGCTGGGCCGAGGCGGAGCCGGGCGTACGTGTTGCGGGTGATGTCGCGATCGGCTCCGGTACCCGCTTGATGGTCGGCGCCACGGTTCTGGCGAACGGTGGCCCGGTGAGGATTGATGCAGACTCACTGGTAGCCCGGTACGCGGTGCTCGAAGCAGCGGGCGGATCCGTCACCGTTGGCGACCGGACCAGCGTGGGCGACTTCTCCAATCTTTGGGGCCAGGGTGGTCTCGTCGTCGGCAACGACGTGCTGATCTCCTCCGGCGTGCGGCTACTTACCGCCGAGCACATCTACGACGACCCAGGTCCGATCTATCCGCAGGGGGAGCGCGTGAGTGGCACAGTCATCTCAGACGGTGCCTGGCTCGGCACGAACGTTGTCGTTCTCGCAGGCATCACAATTGGCGTCGGGGCAGTCTGTGCCGCCGGCGCCGTTGTCACGCGAGATGTCCCTTCCGGCTCCATCGTGGCCGGTGTGCCGGCCCGCGAGATAAGTCGGCGACCGGGCTTCTAGTTCTGGGTCCCCCGCGTTGGCGCAGGTTCAGGAGCCTTGCCCCACTCCGGGCTGCTGCCCCCACTTCAGGAACCGCGGATGGCCGCTTCGGGCAGCAACTCGACGCAAGGCGATGGACTTCGGAGCACTGGCAGCCGATTGCGTGACGCGCGACCGTCAAGCTGCTCTCTGAGGCCCAGCAGGGGAGGTGGCCGCGACCGCCTGAGTAACACCGGCCCGTCCCGCGCGCCCGTGTGCCCGGCATGGGCGCCCTCGTTGTTCAATGGCCTCCGTGAGCAAAGTCCTCGTCACCGGCGGTGCCGGCTTCCTCGGATCACACCTGTGCGAGCGGCTGCTGTCCGAGGGCCACGACGTCCTGTGCGTGGACAACTACTTCACCGGCACCAAGCGCAACGTCGCCCACCTGATGGGCAACCCGATGTTCGAGCTGATGCGCCACGACGTGACCTTCCCGCTCTACGTCGAGGTCGAACAGATCTACAACCTGGCCTGCCCAGCCAGCCCCATCCACTACCAGCACGACCCCGTGCAGACGACCAAGACGAGCGTGCACGGTGCCATCAACATGCTCGGCCTGGCCAAGAGGGTGGGCGCCAAGATCCTGCAGGCCTCGACCAGTGAGGTCTACGGCGACCCGGAGATCCACCCGCAGACCGAGGGCTACTGGGGCAACGTCAATCCGATCGGCTTCCGCTCCTGCTACGACGAGGGCAAGCGGTGCGCCGAAACGCTGTTCTTCGACTACCGGCGCCAGCACGACCTCGGCATCAAGGTGATGCGGATCTTCAACACCTACGGACCGCGGATGCACCCCCACGACGGCCGGGTCGTCAGCAACTTCATCGTGCAGGCGCTGCAGGGTGAGCCGATCACGATCTACGGAGACGGCAGCCAGACCCGCTCGTTCTGCTACGTCGACGACCTCATCGACGGCATGGTGCGGCTGATGGACACGCCCCACGACTTCACCGGACCGGTCAACGTGGGCAACCCCAACGAGTTCACCATGCTCGAGCTGGCCCAGGCCGTCATCGAGCTGACCGGGGCCGGGTCCGAGCTCGTCTTCGAGGACCTGCCCTTCGACGACCCGAAGCAGCGCCAGCCCGACATCTCCCTGGCCAAGCGCGAGCTCGGGTGGGAGCCCTCGGTGCAGCTGACCGAAGGCCTCTCCCGGACCATCGACTACTTCCGGGCCACGCTGCCGGGCTGAGCGGGATCGGCGCTCGCCCCGCTTACCCTTGCGCGGTGCGCCCAGCCCGGCTCGACGCGGTCGCCGCCGCGGGCGCCGTCGCTGCCCTCGGCGTCGTCTACGCGCTCGTGGTGCCGTTCGGCCTGCCGTACGACGAACCGGTCCACTGGCTGAACGTCGTCCACATCGCCGACACGGGGACCCTGCCGCGCATCGGCGCTCCGGACGTCGGTTACGAGGCGGTGCAGACGCCGCTCACCTACGTGCTCGACGCCGCTCTGGCCGCGCCGCTCGACGCGCTCGGGGCCTCTGAGGAGACCACGCAGCGGCTGGTACGGGTGCTCAACGTCGGTTGGCTCCTGGTGCTCCTGTTCGCCCTCGCCGCAGTCACCCGGCGGCTCGTGCCTGGCATCTCGCGCGGCCGCAGCATCCTGGCCGGAGCGCTGGTGTCCGGGTCCTCGATCATCGTGGCGGTCGGCTCGAGTGTCGAGAACGACATCGCCGCCGCTGGGTTGGGAGTCCTGGCGCTGGTCCAGTTCATCGACGCGTGGGACGACCCGGGGTGGAAGCGCTCAGGCGCAGCCGGGCTGCTGCTCGGGGTGGCGTTCCTGGCCAAGCCCGCGGTGTGGCCGCTCGGGATCGTCTGGGTGCTGGCCCTGGTGGTACGGCGACGACCCAAGCAGCTGGCCGCCTTCGCGCTGCTGGGCCTGCTGGTCAGCGGCTGGTGGATCGTCCGCAACTGGGTCCTCTACGAGAGCCTGACGGGCAACAACGCCGTCAAGGCGAACGGCGACGAGTGGCCGCCGGTGGGGTTCCACGGCGTCAGCAGCCTGGTCGACTACGTCCGCGCGGCGGTCACCTTCCTCTGGCTCCCGGTCGAGTACTGGCGCAACACGGTGTCTGCTCCCGCGTGGATCGAGGCCCTGGTCGTCGTGGGAACGATCGGCCTGCTGGCGCTGCTGGTCCTCGAGCTGAGGCGGCAGCGGCTCGACGGTGTGCGCCTCCTGGTCCTGGCCTCGGCGACGACCGCGGTGCTGGCCTGGGTCTTCGCCGACGTGTTCGTGGAGGGGGCCTCCTTCCGGCTGACCTACTCCGGCGTGCTGCCCCTGTGGGCCTGGGCGGTGGCGGTGGCGGTCTCGCGCGGCCGGCCGTACGCCTGGGCGCTGGTCGCGGGTCTGGTGGTGATCCACGTCTTCGCCCTCGCGTCCGTGGCCTAGCAGGGCGCGAGCGGCCCGGGGCTCACCAGGTCCGGGTCATCATCGAGACGTGGACCACCCCTGGCTCCTGGTCAACACGGTGCTGGCCTGGCTGCCCGCAGCGATGGCCTTCGCGCTGTTCACGCTGGGGCGGGACGCGCGGCGCGGACCGCTGTGGTGGTGCGGTGTCGTGGTGTTCGTGCTGTTCCTGCCCAACGCGCCGTACGTCGTCACCGACCTTGTCCACCTGCGCTCCGACGTCGCCGCCGCGCAGGGCCCGGTGGTCTCGCGCATCCTCCCGATCTACGCGGTCTTCATCGCGTCGGGGTTCCTGGCCTACTACCTCTCGCTGCTGCAGGTACGTCGCTACCTGGTCCGGCACGGGCTGGGGGCTCGGGTGCCTGCCGTCGTCCTCGGGCTGCACCTGGTCGTCGCGGTCGGGATCTTCCTGGGCCGCTGGTCGCGGCTGAACAGCTGGGAGCCCGTCGTCCACCCGCGGGACGCGGTTGAGAGGGTGCTCCTGGCCCTGAGCTGGTCGGACGCGCCGCTGCTCGTCGCCGCGGTCTTCGTGGTGACGGCGGCCGGGCACTTCATCACCCGCGCGGTCGTGGAGACCGCGTGGGTCGAGGTCCTCGGCCGGCTGCGGCCGGGTGGTCGAGCCCTGGGGACGCGCTAGGTCCGGACCGGTCGGCGTCTCTCGCCCTCGAGCTCGGCCACCGTCGGGGCGCCGAACATCGGCAACCCCTCCGTACGGCGCAGCAGGCCCCAGACGAGGGGCACCAGCACGACCATGGTCAGGCCGATCAGGCCGATGAGGACCGGGTGGGTCGAGTCCTTGCCCAGCGGCGCCCAGCCGGCCTTGTCCAGCAGCGCCACGCCTGACATGGTCAGGACGACCACGATGCCGCGGCGGATGAAGGACTGCGGGACCCTCGGGGCCAGCGAGCTGCCCAGAAGGGTGCCGGGCACCGAGCCGACGATGAGCGGGATGGTGATCGTCCAGTCGATGCCGTCGTTGACCAGGATGTTGGAGATCGCGGCGGAGAGGACCAGGGGCACGGCCTGCACGAGGTCGGTGCCGACCAGCTTCACCGCGGCCAGGCCGGGGTAGAGCATCAGCAGCGCGACCATGATCACCGAGCCCGAGCCCACGCTGGTGATGCCGACCAGGAGGCCGCCGAGCGCGCCGACCAGCAGCGTCGGGATCGGCCGGATCGTGGGGTTGGGGTCGGCGTCGGGCTGGCCGCCGCGGACCCGGCGCAGGTTGATGTAGAGGCGTACGGCGTAGGTCAGCGCCGCGAACAACAGCGCGAAGCCGATCGCCTCCTTGAGGAAGGTGTCGAGCGTGTCCTCGTTGGTGGTGAAGTGGTGGACCAGCCACGGCCCCAGGAAGGCCATCGGCACCGAGCCCAGGATCAGCCACTTGGCCAGGGTGAAGTTGGGCGAGCCGGCCCGGCGGTGCACCAGCGCCCCGCCGGTCTTGTAGACGGCCGCGGCGGTCAGGTCGGCCGTGACGATCGTGGCGGCCTCGCCACCGCCCACGCCGAGGAAGATCAGGGCCGGGGTCATCAGGGCGCCGCCGCCCATGCCGGTCAGGCCGACCACGATGCCGACGAGGAACCCCGCGGCCAGGATCGACAGCGCGGTGAGGGTGAGGAGGTCGTCCATGGTGGGCTCTCCGCTTCCGGGCTCCGGGCGCGTCAGCGGGACAGAGCAGGCAGCACGACGTGCAGCAGCTCCTCGAGACGCGCCACGCACCCTGAGGCGGCCTCTGCCCCCCGACGATAGGGGTCCGGCACGTCGAGCGCGGGATCGGCGTTCGGGCGCGTGGCGCCGAGGTGGGCCAGCAGGGCCGTGCGGTCCAGCCCCTCGGGCGCCTGCTCGACGGCCCGGGCCAGCTGCCCGAGGGTGAGGACCTTGCGGAACATCGCGGGGTGGTCGTCGAGGACGAACGTCCGGTGGGCCACCTCCATCGTGACCACGAGGTCGGCGTCCTCGAGCAGGGCGGGCGTCAGCCGCCGGCTGCGGAAGCCGGAGGTGTCGAGCCCGGACGGCAGGGCCGCGACCATGTCGGGGTTGATCGGCGCACCGTCCCGGGCGTGCGTGCCGGCGCTAGCGAACTGCAGGTCCGCGGACCCCGCGGCCCGGGCCAGCGCCTCGGCCGACGGCGAGCGGCAGATGTTCGCGGTGCAGACGAACAGGACCTTCACAGGCTGAGGTAGCCGCTCTGCCGCAGGCCAGCGAGCACGTCGCCCAGCGCGTCCTCGATGGTGCGGCCGGTGGTGTCGACGCGGACGTCGGCGTCCTCCGGCTCCTCGTACGGCGAGGAGATGCCGGTGAACTCCGGGATCTGGCCGGCCCGCGCCTTGGCGTACATCCCCTTGCGGTCGCGGCGCTCGCACTCCTCCAGCGGCGTCGCGACGTGGACCAGGAAGAACGCTCCACCCGCGTCGGACACCATGGCCCGCACCTGCTGGCGCGTCGCGTCGAACGGCGCGATGGGGCTGACCACGGCCAGGCCCCCGTGACGCGAGATCTCCGCAGCCACCCAGCCGATGCGGCGGATGTTGGTCTCGCGGTCCTCCTTGGAGAAGGTCAGGCCGGCCGAGAGGTTCCGGCGCACGACGTCGCCGTCGAGGCTGGTGACGGTGCGCTCGCCCTGCTCCAGGACCAGGTCGACCAGGGCGCGGGCCAGCGTGGACTTGCCGCTGCCGGAGAGACCGGTGAAGAAGACGACCAGGCCGCGTTGGTCGGGCGGCGGGCGGTCGTGGTCCACGATCGCCGCGATCTCGGGCGGGTAGTCGTCGTCGGTCGCCAGGTTTCGAGACGGTTGCTGCGCAACCTCCTCAACCACCGATGTGTGCGGGTCGGTCTCGTCGGTTGCCAGGTTTCGAGACGGTTGCTGCGCAACCTCCTCAACCACCGAAGAGGCCAGGGCGTGGACGGGGTCGCCGGCCGCGAAGGCCTCGACCACCTGGACGCCGAGGGCGTGGTCGGCCTCGGCGTCGCCGTGGTCGGCGAGGGGGACGGTGACCACGACGGCATCCGGGAGCAGCGCGGCGGCGGCGCGGGTGGCGCGGACCAGGCCGACGGGGGACAGCCACGGCGTGCCGGTGCCGTTGAGCGCCAGCAGGGTGATCGGCCCGAGGCCGGCCAGCTCCTCGACCTGGGCGGTGGTCAGCGGGTCGCTGACCGGGACGACGGTGCGCCCGGCGTACCGCTCGCGGTACGCCGCCGGGGTCAGCACGAGGTCGCGGAAGGGGCCGTACTGCGCGTGGGTCAGCGGGTCGACCACGCCGGCCGGCCAGGACACCCGGGCCAGCGGCAGGCCCTCGGGGTCCACGAGCTCCACGGCGCCCACCGAGCGCGCCTGGGCGGCGACCGGCTCGGGCAGGGCCAGGGTCACCGGGCTGCCGGGGAGGTTGAAGACGCCCGGCTCGCCGAGCGCGCCGCTGGTCAGCAGCTCGAGGTCGTCGAGCTCCACCGGCGTCGGGCAGTGCTGCGGGACGGGTGGGGTCGGCACGTGCCGCATCCTCTCACCGACCCTGCTCGTAGCCTGAGGCCATGCCCGCTCCCGTCGTCGTCGCCGAGGTGGTCCGCTCCGGTTTCGTGGAGGGCCACCACCACGGCTCGGTCGTCGCGCTGGCCGCCGACGGCAGCCCGACCTGGTCCGTGGGAGACGTCACCGGCCCGGTGCTGCCGCGGTCCTGCAACAAGCCGCTGCAGACCCTGGGCATGGTGCGGCTGGGCCTGGACCTGCCCCCCGAGCTCCTCGCGCTGGCCTGCGCCTCCCACAGCGGCGAGCCCTTCCACCTCGACGGCGTACGCCGGATCCTGGCGCTGGGCGACCTCGACGAGGACGCGCTGCGCAACGTGCCCGACTACCCCCTCGACGACGAGGCGAAGAAGGCGGCCATCCGCGACGGTGAGTCGCCCCGGCCGCTGTTCATGAACTGCTCCGGCAAGCACGCCGCGATGCTGCTGACCTGCGTCGTCAACGGCTGGGACACCGCGACCTACCTCGACCCGGACCACCCGCTCCAGCAGGCCCTCTCGCAGACCTTCGCCGAGCTGACGGGCGAGCCGATCGCGGTGACGGCCGTCGACGGCTGCGGCGCCCCGCAGACCTCGACCTCCCTGACCGGCCTGGCCCGGGGCTTCCGCGCCCTGGCCACGGCCACCGCGGGCGAGGAGCACCGCGTGGCCGAGGCGATCCGGGCCTACCCCGAGTATGTCTCGGGCACCACGCGCGACGAGCGCAAGCTGCTCACCGCCATCCCGGGCGCGATCGGCAAGGCCGGTGCGGAGGCCTGCTACGCCGTCGCGCTGCCGGACGGCCGCGCGTTCGCCCTCAAGGTCGACGACGGTGGCGCCCGCGCGCGCCCCGTGGTGATGGCCGAGGCGCTGCGCCGCAGCGGCGTGCCGACCGAGGAGGGCGTGGACGCCGACGCCCTCGACGACACGGGCGTCGTGCCGGTCCTCGGCGCCGGCGAGCCGGTGGGCGAGATCCGGGCGGCGTACTGATGACCGGCGCCGTGGCCTTCGGCGCCCTCATCGTCGCGGCGGGCCTGGCCGGGAGGTACGGGCGGCCGGCCGCCGTGCTGCTGGCCGTGCTCGCGGTGCTGTCGCTGTTCCTGAACCGGTCGATGGAGGGGCGGGTCCTCTACACCGTCCCCGGCGGCGGCAGCCACGGGCTGACAGCGGGCGACCTGGTCTGCTTCACGGCGTTCCTGCTAGCGGTCGCGTTGTACGTCTTCCCGCGCCAGGGCTGAGCGTGTGACTCGATGCACACCTTCTGAGTTTGCATTTGCTAACTGCAGTTAGCACTATGGAGGCATGGCGAAGGGAACTGTCGGCGAACGCGTCGGCGAGCAGGTCACCAAGACTGCCGAGCAGGTCACCAAGACTGCCGACGCCCTCGGTGAGTACCTCAAGGAGCAGCGGCTGCAAGCGCGGCTCTCGCTCCGGCAGCTCGCCGAGCAGGCCGGGGTCTCCAACCCCTACCTGAGCCAGATCGAGCGCGGTCTGCGCAAGCCCTCGGCCGAGGTGCTGCAGCAGATCGCCAAGGCGATGCGGATCTCGGCGGAGTCGCTCTACGTCCGCGCCGGGATCGTCAATCCGGTCGACGGCGTCGGGGGCTCGGTCGAGCTCGCCGTCCTCGGCGACACCCGGCTGACCGAGCGCCAGAAGCAGTCGCTGCTCGACGTCTACGCCTCGTTCCTCGCGCTCAACGGCGCGCAGGACGAAGCGGCCGACACCACCCCCTGAGCACCACACCCACAGAAGAAGGAGATCGACATGGCCAAGGCCAAGTTCGACATCAAGTCCGAGGCCACCAAGGGCCTGCACGCCGGCGTCGGCGCTGCCGACCTCGCCATCGAGACCGTCAAGGAGCTCGTGACCGAGGCCCAGAAGACCGCCCAGAAGCGCTTCGAGGCGGCCCAGAAGGACGCCCAGAAGGCGTTCTCCACCGCGCAGAAGTCGGTCAAGGGCTTCGAGTTCCAGCCCCAGGCGTTCCGCTCGCAGGCCACCACCGTGGTCAGCAGCCGCGTCGACGAGCTGTCCAAGGACGCCAAGGCGCGCCGCACCGCCATCGAGAAGCGGGTCGTCGACCTGCAGACCGAGGCGCAGAAGTTCGTGACGGTGAACGTCGAGACCGCCACCAGCACCTACGAGGAGCTGGCCAAGCGCGGCGAGAAGGTCGTCAAGCGCGTCCGCAAGGAGACCTCGTCGGTCGTCGACCCGGGCCCGGTCTCGAAGACCACCGGCGCGACCACCACCGCCAAGAAGGCCCCGGCCACGAAGACCGCAGCCACGAAGGTCACGGTCAAGAGGGGCCCCACGAAGGTCACCGTCAAGAAGGCCGCGGCCCGCAAGGCGCCGGCCAAGAAGACCGCCGCCAAGTGACCTCCTGAGGCCAGGCTCGGCGTCACCCCGCAGCACCCGCGAGGCCCCCACACGTACGTGTGGGGGCCTCGTGCCGTGCGGTGCTCCTCTAGGCTGGCCGCATGTCGGGAGTCCTGGGAGTGGAGAGCACCATCGGGTTGCTCGTCTACTTCGTGCTGCTCGCCGTGAAGATCTTCGCCTTCGGCAGCGCGCTCATGTACTCCAGCCGCGCCTACGAGGCGGCCGACAAGCTCACCAAGACCGCGTGGTGCATCATCCTCGGCCTCGGTGTCGCGCTGACGTTCATCCCCGTCGGCGGCCTGACCCTGAGCCTGGTCGCCACCATCGCGGCGTTCGTCTACCTGGCCGACGTCCGGCCCGCGCTGGCGGGCCTCACCCGCCGGAGGTAGCCGCCCCCTCGGTGGTGGTGGCCCCGTCGGTGGTGGTGGCCCGTCGGTGGTTGAGGAGGTTGCGCAGCAACCGTCTCGAAACCTCGTGCGGTGGGGCTGGGTCGTGCCTACGTCCCAGCACCGGGTTGCGCGGCTTCGAGGCTCGGCCGTGGACGGCCTCGCACCTCAGCCACCGTCGTGGCGGCCCCTGTCGGTGGTTGAGGAGGTTGCGCAGCAACCGTCTCGAAACCTCGTTCCGTGGTGCTGGCTCCGTCGGTGGTTGAGGAGGTTGCGCAGCAACCGTCTCGAAACCTCGTGCGGTGGGGCTGGGTCGTGCCTACGTCCCAGCACCGGGTTGCGCGGCTTCGAGGCTCGGCCGTGGACGGCCTCGCACCTCAGCCACCGTGGCCCCGGCGTACCAGCACCGTGTTGCGCGGTTTCGAGACGGGCGCAGAACGCCCTCCTCAACCACCGCTCGGCGCAGAACGCC
>CAZEPK010000183.1:0-9921 GCA_964514085.1 uncultured Nocardioides sp. | reverse complement strand
GCGTCGACCGCGGCCAGCCCGGCCTCCGGCCCGTCACGCTCGGCCACCGCAGCCGCGCAGTTGAGGCGGACCACGGGTCCCGGGTCGAGGCGCAGGAGCACGTCGTACCAGGAGATGACGGCCTCCCAGTCGGTCTGCTCGTAGGACGCGGCCAGGGCGTGGCACGAGGCGATCGCCGCCTGGACCACGAACCGGTCCGGGTGGTCGGGGCTGCGGCGCAGGCCCTCACCGACCAGCCGGACGCCCTCGTGGATCCGGGCGGCGTCCCAGCGCCCCCGGTCCTGGTCGGCGAGCAGCACGGCGGTCCCGGAGGCGTCGACGCGCGCCTCCCTCCGCGAGTCCTGGAGGAGCATCAGGGCCAGGAGCCCGATGGCTCCGGCGTCGTCGGGCTGCAGCCGCGCCAGCAGGCGGGTGAGCCGGATCGCCTCGTCCACCAGGGTGCCGCGCACCAGGTCCGGACCGCCCGTGGCGGCGTACCCCTCGTTGAAGAGCAGGTAGGCCGTGGTCAGGACGGCGGCCCAGCGGTCGGGCAGCTCGTGGTCGGGCGGCACGCGGTAGGGGATGCGCGCCTGCTTGATCTTCTGGCGCGCCCGCGTGAGCCGCTTGGCCATCGAGGGCTCGCTGACCAGCAGCGCGCGGGCGACCTCGGCGGTGGTCAGACCGCACAGGGTCCGCAGCGCGAGCGCGACCTGGGTCGCCGGAGCCAGGCTGGGGTGGCAGCAGGTGAAGACCAGCCGGAGCAGGTCGTCCTCCACCACCGAGTCCGACGGCTCCTCCGGCTCGGTGGCCGAGGGGTCCACGGCGGCCTCCTCCTTGGGTCGGCGCAGGGCCTCACGCCGGATGAGGTCCACCGCGCGCCGGCGCGCCGTGAGCCGCAGCCACGCGACGGGGTTCGCCGGCACCCCGTCGCGCGGCCAGCGCTCCAGTGCGGTGAGCATCGCGTCCTGGACGGCGTCCTCGGCCAGGGCCAGGTCTCCGGTCCACCGCGTCAGCGTGGCCAGGACGTCGCGTCCCGACTGCCGCACCAGGGCGACGAGGACCTCGGTCGGTCCCGCCTCGGTCACATCCCGAAGTCGATGACCGGTCGCACCTCCACCGCGCCGTTCCAGGCGGCGGGGATGGCCCGGGCCCGCTCGATCGCCTCGTCGAGGTCCGCGCACTCGAGCAGGTAGAAGCCGGTCAGGGCCTCCTTGGTCTCGGCGTAGGGGCCGTCGGTGGTGACGAGGTCGCCGCCCTTCTCCGACACCCGGACCACCGTGGCCGAGGAGGTGGGGTAGAGGGCGGCGCCGCCGCGGATGACGGCGGCCGCGGCCTGGCCGAACTCGTTCCACTCCGCCATCTCGCCGGCCTGCTCGGGAGCGGTCCAGTCGACGTCGGCGGTGTAGGTCAGCGTTGCGTAGAGCGGCATGGGATCTCCTCGGTGCTGGGTCGACGTGGTCGCCGACCTCACCCTAGAGACGAACGGCGCGGGCGCAGGAGGACATCTGCTCCGCCGCCGAGACGCCAGAACCTCTACTCGTTGACAACTAGAACACGTTCTACAAAACTGACACGCGTCAACTAGAGACCCACGTCACACAGGAGTGCCCGGGTGACCATCGGCCCCACGTCAGACCTCAAGCTCCAGCGCACCGCCCGTGACCCCGCCACCGTCCCGCCGCTCCTCGAGGCCTGGTTGACCGGGGCGCTCCCGGACGGGGCGGACCCGCACGTCACCATCCACAGCGGCATCGACACCAACGGCATGAGCTCGGAGACGCTGGTCTTCGACGCGACCTGGACCGAGGACGGCGAGCAGCGGACGGGGGAGTACGTCGCCCGGGTGGCCCCGTCGCCGGACGAGTTCCCGGTCTTCATGGACTACGCCCTGCAGGACCAGTACGACGCCATGCGGATCGTGGCCGAGCGCACCGACGTCCCGGTGCCGAACGTGGGGCTCTTCGAGCCGACCGGCGAGGTGCTGGGCACGCCGTTCTTCCTCATGGACCGGATCGACGGCATCGTGCCGCCCGACGTGCCGCCGTACAACTGGGGCACAGCGCCGGACATCGACGGCAACTGGCTCTCCGACGCCTCGCCGGAGGACCAGCGCCGGCTCCAGGACGGCACGATCCGGGCGATCGCCGGGCTGCACGCGATCCAGGACCCGGTCGACACCTTCGGCTTCCTCGACCGCGCGTCCCACCCCGGGGAGACCCCGCTCGCCCGCAACCTGGCCTGGGTGCGGGCGTGGTACGAGTGGTCGATCCCGGACCTCGGCCCCTCACCCCTGGCCGAGCGCACCCTGGCCTGGCTGGAGTCCCACGAGCCGGCGACCTCCACCGACACGGTGCTCTGCTGGGGCGACTCCCGGATCGGCAACGTCATGTTCCAGGACTTCACCCCGGTCGGCGTCCTGGACTGGGAGATGGCCGCGATCGGTCCCCGCGAGATGGACCTGTCGTGGATCGTCTTCGCGCACATGGTCTTCGAGTCGATCACCGAGGTCTTCGGCTTCCCCGGCATGCCGAACTTCATGCGGGAGGAGGACGTGAGGGAGACGTACGCCGCCGAGACGGGCAAGGAGCTCGGCGACCTGACCTGGTACCACCTCTACAACGCCGTCCAGTGGTGCGTGGTGTTCATGCGCACCGGCGCCCGGTCGATCCACTTCGGCGAGGTCGAGAAGCCCGACGACATCGAGACGCTCTTCCACCACAAGCCGCTCATGGAGCGCCTCCTCGCACAGGCGGGCGCATGATCACCGGCCTGGACGAGTTCCCCATCCACCAGTTGGCCCAGCCCATGGCCGACGTGGGCAGCACCGACCGCAACTTCTACGACCGGTGGTACTTCAACGCCCACGACCGCACCGGCGACCTCTTCGTCATCCTGGGCGCCGGCTACTACCCCAACCTCGGCACCAAGGACGCCTTCGTCCTGGTCCGCCGCGGCGACGAGCAGACCGCCGTGCACCTCGGCGACGCGATGGACCACGACCGGCTCAACCCCCACGTCGGCGCCTTCCGGATCGAGGTCCCGAAGCCCCTGGAGGAGGTCCGGGTCGTCCTCGAGGAGACCGAGGGCATCGCCCTGGACCTGCACTGGCGCGGTCTCTTCCCGGCCATCCAGGAGGCGCCCCACGTGATGCGCACCGGCACCCTGCGCAAGGTGCTGGACGCCCAGCGGTTCGCCCAGTGCGGCTCGTGGGAGGGCACGATCTCCATCGACGGCGAGGACATCGCCGTCACGCCCGACCGGTGGATCGGCTCCCGCGACCGGTCGTGGGGGATCCGCCCCTCCGGAGAGTCCGAGCCGCCCGGCCGGCCCGCCGACCCCGCGTGGGACGGGATGTGGTGGCTCTACGTGCCGGTGGCCTTCGACGACTTCGGCGTCTGCCTGATCATCCAGGAGGAGGCCGACGGCTACCGGCTGCTCAACGACTGCACGCGGATCTTCGCCGACGGCCGGATCGAGCAGCTCGGCTGGCCGCGCATCCGGACGACGTACGTCTCCGGCACGCGGACGCCCAAGAGCGGCGTCATCGAGTGCACGCTGCCCGACGGGACCCCGGTGACCATCGAGGTGGAGGGGCTGCTGCCCGTGCCGATCCACGTGGGTGGCGGCTACGGGGGCGACTCCGACTGGGGGCACGGGCAGTGGAAGGGCCCGGGCTTCACCGAGCGGCGGACCTACGACATGACCGACCCCGCCGTCGTCGGCCGGGTGCCCTTCGGCCTCACCGACAGCGTCGGCCGCGCCGTGTGGCACGAGGAGGGCCAGGAGCCGAAGGTCGGCTGGGGTCTCTACGAGCACGGCGTCCTCGGGCTGCACGCGCCCACCGGCTTCACCGACTGGTTCATCCACGCACCCTGACGCCACGGTGGCTGAGGTGCGAAGGCGCGCCAGCGCCTGAGCCTCGAAGCCTCGCAACACCGAAACGGAGACTGAACATGTCCCACGACCGCGACACCTTCTTCATCGACGGCGGCTGGGCCGCGCCGGCGGGCACCGACGTCCTGGAGGTGGTCTCGCCGCACTCCGAGCAGGTCGTGGCCCGGGTGCCCGAGGGCTCGATCGCCGACATCGACGCCGCGGTGGCCGCGGCCCGGCGGGCCTTCGACCACGGCCCGTGGCCGCAGATGTCGCCGCAGGAGCGGATCGAGGTCGTGCAGGCCTTCTCCGGGCTCTACGCCGGGAAGATGGCGGAGATGGCGGACCTCATCACCCTGGAGATGGGCTCGCCCACCTCGTTCTCCAACCTCGCGCAGTCGCCGGCGCCGTGGATGCAGATCGAGGCGTTCCTCGGCATCGCCCGCGACTTCCCGTGGGAGGAGGAGCGGCCGGGCGTGATGGGCGCGCCGGTCGTCGTACGCCGGGAGCCGGTGGGCGTGGTCGCCGCCATCCCGCCGTGGAACGTCCCGCAGTTCACGATCATGTCCAAGCTCGTCCCGGCGCTGCTGGCCGGCTGCACGATCGTGGTCAAGCCCGCGCCGGAGACGCCGCTGGACGGCTACCTCCTGGCGGAGCTGCTCACCGAGGCCGGCGTCCCCGCCGGTGTGGTCAACATCGTGGCCGCCGGGCGCGAGGTCGGGGAGCACCTGGTCGCCCACCCGGGCGTGGACAAGGTGGCGTTCACCGGGTCCACCGCGGCCGGCCGCAAGATCGCCGCGGTCTGCGGCGAGCAGCTCAAGCGGGTCTCCCTCGAGCTCGGCGGCAAGTCGGCCGCCATCGTGCTCGACGACGCCGACCTGACCACCACCATGGCGGGGCTCCGCTTCACGGCCCTGATGAACTCCGGCCAGGCCTGCGTGGCCCAGACCCGGATCCTGGCCTCCCGCGCCAACTACGACGCGGTCCTCGACGCGCTGGTCGAGACGGTGGCCTCGATGCCGGTCGGCGACCCGGCCGACCCGGCCACCGAGATCGGGCCCCTGGTGGCCCAGCGCCAGCAGGAGCGGGTCGAGAAGTACATCGCCCTGGGCCAGGAGGAGGGCGCCCGCGTCGCGCTCGGCGGCAACGGGATGCCCGACGGGCTCTCGTCGGGCTGGTACGTCCGGCCGACGGTGTTCGCGGACGTCGACAACGGCATGCGGATCGCCCAGGAGGAGATCTTCGGGCCGGTGCTGTCGGTGATCCCCTACGACGACGTCGACGACGCCGTCCGGATCGCCAACGACTCCGACTACGGCCTGGCCGGCACGGTGTGGACGGCCGACAAGGAGGCCGGCCTCGACGTGGCCCGCCGGGTGCGCGCCGGGACCTACGGCGTCAACACCTACACGATGGACTTCGCCGCGCCGTTCGGCGGCCACAAGTCCTCGGGCATCGGCCGCGAGTTCGGGCCGGAGGGGCTGGCGCAGTACACCGAGCTGAAGTCGATCTACACCGAGCCGGCCTGACGGTGGCCGAGGTGCGAGGCCGGACCTCGTGACGACCCAGCTGGACGAGCTCGCCTACTACGCGGTCACCCACCACCCCGCGGACGCGCGCAAGGTCTTCGCCGAGGCCACCGAGGCCGAGGCGCTGGGTCTGGGCTCGTGCATGATCAGCGAGCGCTTCACGGTCAAGGAGGCGGGCGTGCTCGCCGGCGCGGTGGCCGGTCGGGCGCCGTCCCTGGGCATCGCCAGCGCGGCGATCAACCACCACACCCGGCACCCGGTCATCACCGCGGCCATGGGCTCGACCCTCAAGGCGATCACCGACAGCAAGTACGCCATGTCCTTCGGCCGCGGCTCGGCCCAGCACTGGCGGACCCTGGGCCTGCCCGTGGTCACCGAGGCCATCCTGCGCGACTACCTCGGGATGCTGCGCCAGCTCTGGACCGACGGCTTCGTGCTCGACCACGACGGGCCCGCGGGCGCCTTCCCGGTGCTGCACAACCTGCACGGCCTCGAGGGCGGCGGTCCGCCGCTCGGGCTGGTCGCCGTGGGCCCGCGGACGATGGCGCTGGCCGGCGAGCTCTGCGACTTCGTCGTGATGCACACCTTCTTCTCCGAGCAGGCCACCACCAGCTCGATCGCGGCGGTGCGCGCAGGGGCCGAACGAGCCGGCCGCGACCCCGACGCGATCCGCATCTGGTCCTGCCTCGCGGCGGTGCCCGACGACCTGTCGGAGGACGACCGGCTCCGGCGCGGGGTGGGGCGGCTGGTCACCTACTTCCAGGCCTACGGCGACACCCTGGTCGCGGTGAACGGCTGGGACCCCGGCGCGTGGGAGCGGCTCAAGACCTCCGAGCTGTTCATCGAGGCCTCGGGCGCCGGCGGCGCCATCGACGCGACCGCCTCCACCGAGACCCTGCAGCGGCTGGCGGAGCTGGTGCCCGAAGAGTGGCTGGAAGCCTCGGCCCACGGCCGACCCGAGGACGCCGCCCGCACGATCGCCCGCGAGCTCGAGCTGGGCTGCCACTCGGTGATCCTGCACGGCGCCGAGCCTGCCGAGCTCGGCCCGATGGTCGCGGCGTACCGCGCCGTGCGCCCCGAGCTGGCCCGGCCGGTGGCCACCAACCCGGGTCTGTTCGCCTAGGTCCGCCCCGTCTGGCGTCGAGATGCGGATCCTGGCTGCCAGGAGGGCTGGGGACCAGCCAGGATCCGTATCTCGACGCCAGACGGCGGGCGGACGCTTTACAGCCAGAGCCATGGTGTCAAGCGCCACACTTGCTACTCACGGGTAGTGGCGCAGGTCACGACGGCCTAGGCTCGCCCTCATGAGCGACCGCAACCCCAGCCCCGCCGGCGGTCCGCTGGTCGAGGGTCCGCGCGACCCGGAGCACGACGCGACGGCGTCGTACGCCCTGGAGCCGGACTACGCCCAGAGCCTGACCCGGAGGCTGCTGGCCACCACCGGGCGGACCGTGGAGGTGCGCAGCCCGCTCAACGGCGCCCCGCTGGCCCACCTGCCGCAGTCCAGCGCCGACGACGTGGCCCGCGCGTTCGCCCGGGCCCGCAAGGCGCAGCAGGCCTGGAGCCGGGTCAGCCTCGACGACCGCGCCGCGTGCCTGCTGCGCCTGCACGACCTGATCCTCGACCGCCAGGACGAGATCATCGACCTCATCGTCTGGGAGTCGGGCAAGGCCCGCAAGCACGCCTTCGACGAGCCGCTGCACGTCGCGCTGACCGCCCGCTACTACGCCCGGACCGCCCACCACCACCTCGACACCGAGCGCAAGCTGGGCGTGGTGCCGGGCCTCACCCGGGTCGAGGTCAACCGGGTGCCGAAGGGGGTCGTGGGCATCATCTCGCCGTGGAACTACCCGTTCACCATGGCGCTGTGCGACGGCCTCCCCGCCCTGCTGGCCGGCAACGCCGTCGTGGCCAAGCCCGACGCCCAGACCATGCTGTCGGCCCTGCTCGGGGCCCAGCTGCTGGAGGAGGCCGGCTTCCCGCCCGACCTCTGGACCGTGGTGGCCGGGCCCGGCTCGGAGATCGGCCCCGAGATCGTCGGCCGCGCCGACTACGTCTGCTTCACCGGCTCCACGGCGACCGGGAGGCTGATCGCCCAGGGCTGCGCCGAGCGGCTCATCGGCTGCTCGCTGGAGCTCGGCGGCAAGAACCCGCTGCTGGTGCTCCGCGACGCCGACCTGGAGAAGGCGGCCGAGGGCGCCGTGCGGGCGTCGTTCTCCAACGCCGGGCAGCTGTGCGTCTCGATGGAGCGGATGTTCGTCGCCGACCAGGTCTACGACCGGTTCGTCGAGCGGTTCGTGGCCCGCACCGAGGCGATGACGCTCGGGGCCAGCCTCGAGTGGGGCGTCGACATGGGCTCGCTCATCTCCCAGGCCCAGCTCGACACGGTGGTCCGCCACGTCGAGGACGCCGTGGCCAAGGGCGCCCGCGTGCTCACCGGCGGCCGGGCCCGGCCCGACCTGGGGCCCTACTTCTTCGAGCCGACGATCCTCGAGGGCGTCAGCCCGGAGATGACCTGCTTCGGCGAGGAGACCTTCGGCCCGGTCGTCTCCCTCTACCGCTTCCACGACGAGGCCGACGCGGTCGCGCGGGCCAACGCCGGCGAGTACGGCCTCAACGCCTCGATCTACAGCCAGGACGGCGCGCGCGCCCGGGCCATCGCCCGCCAGGTCCGGTGCGGGACGGTGAACATCAACGAGGCGTTCGGCGCGACGTTCGCCTCGATCGACAGCCCCATGGGCGGCATGCGCGAGTCCGGGATGGGCCGCCGGCAGGGCAGCGAGGGGATCCACCGCTACACCGAGTCGCAGTCGGTCGCGACCCAGCGGCTGATCCGGTTCGCCCCGATGCTGGGGATGTCGGACGAGACCTACGCCAAGGTGATGACCGCGAACCTGCGCCTCATGAAGAAGCTGGGTCGGGCGTGAGCGCCGAGGTCTTCGACTTCGACGTCCTGGTCGTCGGGTCCGGCTTCGGAGGCTCGGTCACGGCGCTGCGGCTGACCGAGAAGGGCTACCGCGTCGGCGTGCTCGAGGCGGGCGCAAGGTTCGAGGACGACGACTTCGCCTCCGGCACCTTCGACCTCAAGCGCTACCTGTGGGCCCCGGCGCTCGGCATGTACGGCATCCAGCGCATCGACGCCGTGCGCGACACGATGATCGTCGCCGGTGCGGGCGTGGGCGGCGGGTCGCTGGTCTACGCCAACACGCTGTACGAACCCCTGCCGGCGTTCTACACCGACCCGCAGTGGTCGCACATCACGGACTGGAAGGACGAGCTCGCGCCGTTCTACGACCAGGCCAAGCGGATGCTCGGGGTGGTCGAGAACCCTGTGCGCACGCCCGCCGACGACGTGATGGAGAAGGTCGCGACCGACATGGGGGTGGCCGAGACCTTCCACCCCACGCCCGTCGGCGTCTTCTTCGGCGGCCCCGGCCAGGCCGAGGGCGAGCGGGTCGAGGACCCCTACTTCGGCGGCGCCGGGCCGGCCCGCCACACCTGCAAGAACTGCGGCGAGTGCATGAGCGGCTGCCGGCACAACGCCAAGAACACCCTGGTCAAGAACTACCTCTACCTGGCCGAGCAGAACGGCGCCACGGTCCTCCCGCTGACCACCGTCACCCGGGTCTCGCCCCGCGCGAGCGGGGGGTACGACGTCCGCGTGAAGTACACCAAGGCCAAGACCGGCCGCGGTCAGAAGACCCTCACCGCCGAGCACGTCGTGATGGCGGCGGCCTCGCTCGGCACCCAGAAGCTGCTGCACCGCATGAAGGACGAGGGCCACCTGCCCCGGCTCTCCCCGCGGCTGGGCTTCCTCTCGCGGACCAACTCCGAGTCGATCCTCGGGGCCATCGCGCCGATCTCGGACCAGACCGACTACACCTACGGCGTGGCGATCACCTCGTCGTTCCACCCCGACGCCGACACCCACATCGAGCCGTGCCGCTACGGCAAGGGCTTCAACACCATGGCGATGCTCCAGACCGTCCTCACCGACGGCGACGGGGACGGGCCGCGCTGGCGGGTCTGGCTCAAGGAGATGTGGACCCAGCGGGCCCACATCAAGGACCTCTACGACTTCAAGCACTGGTCGGAGCGCACGGTGATCGCGCTGGTCATGCAGAGCCTCGACAACTCGATCACCACCTACGGGAAGAAGGGCCGCTTCACGCCCTGGCGAATGACGTCCAAGCAGGGCCACGGTGCTCCCAACCCGACCTGGATCCCCGTCGCCAACGAGGCCGTCCGCCGGATCGCGGGCATCGTCGACGGCACACCGGGCGGCAACATCGGCGAGCCGTTCGGGATGCCGTTGACCGCGCACTTCATCGGCGGCTGCGCGATCGGCGACTCGTCCGAGACCGGCGTCATCGATCCCTACCAGCGGGTCTACGGCCACCCCGGCCTGCACGTCGCCGACGGCGCCGCGGTGACAGCCAACCTCGGGGTCAACCCCTCGCTCACCATCACCGCCCAGGCCGAGCGGGCGATGTCCTTCTGGCCCAACAAGGGCGAGGCCGACCCGCGACCCGAGCTGGGG
>CAZEPK010000182.1:0-10125 GCA_964514085.1 uncultured Nocardioides sp. | reverse complement strand
GCTCCTCCGGTGTGGGCTGGTAGGGCTCCAGGCAGGCGGTGCAGCTGCGCCGCACCAGCCGCTGGGCCACCACGGCGGTGATCGACGAAGCGATGAGGAAGGACTCGATGCCCATGTCGAGCAGCCGGTAGAGCGCGGACACCGACTCGGTCGCGTGGAGCGAGGAGAGCACGAAGTGGCCGGTCAGGGCGGACTGCACGGCGATCCGGGCGGTGTCCACGTCGCGGATCTCGCCGACCAGGATGATGTCCGGGTCCTGGCGCAGGATGGACTTGAGCCCGCCGGCGAACGTGATGCCGGCCTGCTCGTTGATCTGGATCTGGTTGATCGAGTCGAAGGTGTACTCGACCGGGTCCTCGATCGTCATGATGTTGCGCTCGGCGCTGTCGAGCTCCCCGAGCGAGGCGTAGAGGGTGGTGGTCTTGCCGCCGCCGGTGGGGCCGGCGCAGATGACCATCCCGTACGGCGAGTGGATGAGCGCGCTGTAGCGCGCGGCCACGTCGGGCGCCATGCCGAGCTGCTCCAGCTTGAACAGCGGGCGGCTCTTGTCCAGGAGCCGCATGACGACCTTCTCGCCTCCGATGACGGCCGTGGTCGCGACCCGGATGTCGACCTCGCGCCCCTCGACCTCCATGCTGATCTGGCCGTCCTGCGGTCGGCGCCGCTCGACGATGTTCATGCCGCCGAGGATCTTGATCCGGCTCACGATGGCCGGGCCGATGGACCCCGGCAGGTCGAGCACGTCGGTGAGCGCACCGTCGATCCGGTAGCGGACCCGGATCCGGTCGCCGGACGGCTCGATGTGGATGTCGGAGGCCCGGTCGCGCAGCCCCTGGGTGATGACCGTCTGGACGACCCGCACCACCGGGGCGTCCTCGCTGGCTCCGGCCGCCTCGAGCTGCGCGGCGTCCCGGCGCAGCTGGTCGCGGGCCTCGTAGGCCAGGACCTGGCTGCCCACGTCGC
This sequence comes from uncultured Nocardioides sp., assembly GCA_964514085.1. Taxonomy (GTDB): domain Bacteria; phylum Actinomycetota; class Actinomycetes; order Propionibacteriales; family Nocardioidaceae; genus Nocardioides. The sequence continues at coordinate 9,162 of CAZEPK010000182.1, read as the reverse complement.
GGGTGGCGCGGTAGGCGGTGTCGAGCGCGCGGTCCAGGTCGCGGGACGTGGCGACAGCCGCCACGACCCGGCGTCCCACGACCCGCGCGACGGCCTCGATCCGCTGCGGAGCCGGGTCGAGGACGGCGACGGTGACCGCGTCGTCGACCACGGCGAGCGGCAGGGCCCGCAGCGTCCGCGCCTGCTCCGGAGTGAGCAGGGCCAGCGCCTCGGGGTCCGGCTCCACCTCACGGAAGTCGAGCAGCTCACAGTCGTAGTGGTCGGCCAGGGTGCGGGCGACCGCCTCCTCGCGGACCGTGCCGGCCGCCACCAGCCGCTCCGCGATCGTCCCGGTGGCCTGAGCGACCCGGGCCGCGTCGAGCTGGTAGGGCTCCACCACGCCGGCAGCGACCAGCACACCGGCCAGGCGCTCGTCGTCGGCGTCGGTCGCGGCCACCACCTCGACCGGTGCTGCCTTGTGTCGTCCCCGCATCTTCATCGCGTCCCCCTGGTGCGATCGAGTCGGCTATCGGGCCACGGCCGCAGACATGCGCGGCCGGACCTCGATGTCCTTGGGATAGAGGCTCCGTGCGACGGCGTCGTCCAGGCTCACGACGCCTTGCTGCACCAGGTGCGAGAGCGAGTGCTCGAGGGTGTTCATCCCGTCGCGGGCACCCGTCACCAGCGAGTTGCGCAGCTGGTGGGTCTTGCCCTCCTTGATGAGGTTGCGCACCGCAGGCGTGGCGACCAGGACCTCGTAGGCCGCGATCATGCCGCCGCCGACCCGCGGGACCAGCCGCTGGTAGACCACGCAGCTGAGCGCCGAGGCGAGCTGGACCCGGATCTGGGCCTGCTGCTCGGCGGGGAAGACGTCGATCATCCGGCCCAGGGACTGGGCGGTGTCGTTGGTGTGCAGAGTGGCGAAGACGAGGTGGCCGGTCTCGGCCACGGTGAGGGCGAAGGCGATCGACTCGAGGTCGCGCATCTCGCCGACCAGCAGGACGTCGGGGTCCTCGCGGAGCACCGAGCGGAGCGCGTTGCTGAAGTTGCCGGTGTCGGTGCCGACCTCGCGCTGGTTCACCGCGGCCATCTTGTGGTCGTGGATGTACTCGATCGGGTCCTCGATCGTGATGATGTGGCAGCCGCGGTTGCGGTTGATCAGGTCCACCAGCGAGGCCAGCGTGGTGCTCTTGCCGGACCCGGTCGGGCCGGTCATCAGGATCAGCCCCTGGTGCCGCATCGACAGGTCCCGCAGTGCGGGCGGCAGGCCGAGGTCGTCGGGGCTCGGGATCTCACGCGGGATCATCCGCAGGGCGACCGCCGTCAGCCCGCGCTGGGTGAAGGCGTTGCCGCGGATCCGGGCGTGCTCGCGCCAGGAGAAGGAGAAGTCGAACTCGTGCGCGGTGGCCCACGCGTCCTGCTGGTGCGTCGTGAGCACCTCGGCCAGCAGGGCGTCGGTGTCCTCAGCGGTCAGCGTCGCCTCGCCGGCCACCGGGGCCAGCGTGCCGTCGACGCGGAGCATCGGCGGGAGGCCGGCGGTGAGCATCAGGTCGGTGCCCCCCGCGACCCAGAGCGAATCGAGCAGCCGGTCGACCCGGTCGCCGATCTGGTGCACGTGCGTCTGCATGGTTCCCCCGTCAGGTAGCCGGACGGAGGGTCGCCGCGACAGCGGCGACCCTCCGTGCCTCAGGTCGAAGGCTTCAGCAGGAGCTGCCACCGGTGACCACACCGGTGCCGGCGTTGTAGGTCACGCGCTGCTTGGCGTCCACGCTGGCGAGGCTCGGGTCGCTCTTGAGGTAGTCGGGCACCAGCGCGCCGATGGTGGCCGGGTTGCCGCCGGTCTTGGCGTAGAACGCCTCGACCGCGACCTCGGCGGTCTTCTGGTTCGACTTGCAGGCGGACGTGTCGCCGCGGTCGGTGATGCCCCGGACCGAGAACACGACGATCCCGGCGAGCACGCCGAGGATGACGATGACGATCAGGAGCTCGATCAGGGTGAAGCCGGCCTCGCCCTTGCGCGACGCGCGGAGCTTCTCCAGGTGGTTGAGCAGCATGGTGGTTCCCCCAGGGTGGTGATCGGCGACCCCCTGTCGCCGGACTGTGGAGGAATCTAGGGAGGGCGGGCGGCACTCGTAGCCGCCGTTCGACCCGACTTGGCCGGGCCGGACCGGGACGCGGCCCCGGGCCCTTCGGCCCGGGTCCGCACCACCCGGTGTGACTAGGTGCGCCTGCCCCGGACGGCACCCGTGAGCGCGGCCGGGGACCCCAGGGTCAGTTCAGGATGCGCAGGTTCGCCGGCGTACCGCCACCGCGGTGCACCTCCTCCACCAGCTCCTGCAGAGCGGTGAGGGCGACGTTCTGCGACAGCGGGCCGTACGACGTACGGGCCACGCCGTGCTCCTGCTGCCAGTCGCGCGGCGGGTTGCCCGGGATGCCGATGGTGGTGAGGCGCCGCGGCCCGTAGGCCTCGACCAGCCGGTCGATCTGGTCCTCGGTCAGGATCGCCGGCACGAACACGACCGGCGCGCCTGCGTCGAGGTAGGCCTTGCCACGCTCGATCGCGTCTAGCATCGCGACCTCCGGGTCGCCGCCGCTCATCAGGTCCTGGCGGCGCAGCGCGAAGGCGTCGGTGCGGGCGTTGAGCACGAAGTCGACGCCCTCCTCCTCGGCCACGCGCATGATGTCCTCCACCTGCTTGGCCGCCTCGGCCAGCGGCTTGAGCTGGTCCTCGATGTTGGCGCCGACCACGCCCAGGCCGATGGCCCGGCGGATGGTCTCCGGCGCGTTGCCGTAGCCGCCCTCCAGGTCGGCGGTCACCGGCAGGTCGGTGGCGTCGACGATCCGCTTGACCTGCTCGAGCATGAGATCGAGCGGGATGTTCTCGCCGTCCGGGTAGCCGAACGACGAGGCGATGGAGTGGCTGGCGGTGGCCAGGGCGGCGGTGCCGTCCACCTGGGCGACCACCTTCGCGCTGATCACGTCCCACACGTTCACGACGGTCAGCAGCGTCTCGGACTGGTGCAGCGCGAGGAGCTCGGATCCCTTGGCCTTGGTGGCCTCATCGGCAGTCATGGCTCCATCCTGCCGGGTGAGGTCGAACGCGCGGCTCCGGTCCAGCTCCGGTGGGCGGTGGGCTGGGCACCGTTCTGCACAGGTCCGACCCGAGTGGCGGTGGGCTGGGAACCGTTCTCCCCGTGGACAACGGTTGCTGGGGCACCGCCCCTCGGGCCGCAACCCCGGCGCCCTGTGGACAACAGTTGCTGGCCCACCGCTCCCCGGTCGCGCCTACTCCCACTGCCTCCGCATGACGGTGCTGGCCGCGAACGGGTCGGTGCCCTGCTGGGCGGCCAGGATGCCCTGGCCCTCGGGCGACCCGGTGTAGACGGGGTCGCCGCCGCCGATCCAGTGGTCCCAGGCCTTGGCGTAGGCCGCGGCGCGCTCGGCGTTGGCCCCGAGGACCGACGGCACCGCGTGCCAGACCACCCCGTCGGGCCGGATCCGCCCGAAGCCGGCCCACAGCGAGCGCCACCAGGTGATGTCCTCCTTGGTGCGGACGTAGCGCGGCAGCAGGTAGCGCGGCAGGTTGATCGGCGAGACGGCCTCGTCCAGGGCGGACGCGAAGACCTCCGCCTCGACCTGGTCCACGCCGTGCAGGACGCAGCGGTACTCCCCCTCCGAGTCGAGCACCACCTCGACCGCGTCCGAGCCGCGCCGGACCAGCCCCGCGGCGTACAACCCGTCGGCGACCGCCGATGCGATGCGGATCACCGAGGGCGCCTCCTCGGCGCCGTGCAGGAGCTCCTGGCCGTGGCGCAGGTGGCTGCGGACCCGGGCGTACGCCGCGGCCAGGCCCACCAGCGCTCCCCCAGCCAGCACCAGCGGCGCACCGGCGACGCCGGCGACGAGCGCGGCCAGCAGGCCGGCGCCCGCCAGCAGCGAGGTGGCGCGGTCGCGGGCCCGGTGGGTGCGGATCCCGCGCAGCTCGGCCGCGTCAGGCCGCAGCACCACGTCCGCCGGGCCCGCACCCAGGCCGAAGCCGGCGCCACCGGCGACCCCACGCTCCTTGATCCGGATGCCGTAGACCGCGCTGTCGACGTAGGGCTGCCCCACCTGCCACTGCTCACGGATCGTGGACCGCTGCTCGCTGCGCAGGACGGCGCGCGCGTTGGCGGCGTCGAACTCCGCGACCGGCGGCGGCACGAAGGGCGAGAACGTCGGGTCGAGGTGCGCGACCCCGTCGACCACCTGCCCGTCGACGTCGAGGCCGAAGTAGCCGGCGTGCTTGCGGACCAGCCGGTCCCAGTCGTTGCCGCCCTTGGGGTGCCGGTCGGAGACGCAGGCCAGGGACCAGTTCACCGCCACCTTCTCCGGCCACAGCGGGTCGGTCCGCAGGGCCCGGCCACGGGTCTGCACCACCGAGGTGATGGTGGTGACCGCCGTGACGTCGGCCAGCCCGGTGATCCGCTTGGCGTCCCAGCCCTCGCCCAGCAGCGCGCGGGTCCCGACCAGGACCTGGCAGTGGCCGGCCTGGAAGAACGCCGTCACCTGGGCCACCCACTGGCGGGCCTCCCACGGCCCCAGGACCTGCGAGAGCTCGCCGTCCAGGGGCTCGACGCGGAGCGAGGCGGCCAGCGCGCGGTCGGGGAGGAAGGCCAGGAACGCCGTCAGGGTGGCCGCCGCCCCGGCCACCGTCCGGCCGGTCACCAGCATGGGGTGGAGCACCGCGGTCTCGGGGGCGGCCAGCAGCGCCGCGATCATCGCGTGGGCCGAGCCGGCCTGCTGGTCGATCACCCCGGTCAGGTCGGCGGGCAGCGTCGCACCGGCGCGCTCGTGGTCGCACAGCACCAGCATCCGCATCCGCTCGGCCAGGTTGAGGTGCTCCTGCTGGCAGATGGCGACGACCGCGGTGGTCTTGGACTCCGAGCGCGCCAGCACCCGGTCCACGGGGCTGCGCCCGCGACGGATCCCCTTGCGGGTCCACTGGTAGCCGACCGACGGCAGCGCCCGGCGTACCGCCTCGATGACCTGCTCATCCTCGGCCAGCCCGGTCCGGCCCAGCCGTCCGGTCAGCCAGTCGTCGACCAGCAGCACCCAGTCGTCGGCGGTCGGCGCCGAGCGGTGCTCCTCCTGCATCCGGGCGCCGCTGGGGAGCCCGATCATGCCCACGTGGTGCAGCCGCAGGACCGCCCGGCACAGGTCCGGCTGGTCCTTGACCAGGGTCATCCACGGCGACCGGCTGGCCACGAAGCGGGCGTCGAGCCACTGCAGGAACGGCATCGAGCCGAACGACGGGTCGGTCAGCTGCGTGATGAGCTCCTGGAAGCGCTCGGCCTCCGCGGCCAGCCACTGGTCCTCGCTCGGCGTCGGCGTGGTGACCCAGGCCAGCTCGACGAACGGGGCGAGGTCGCCGGCCTTGACCACCGCCGGGATCGAGACGCGGTAGAGCGGGGCGCCGAACAGCTCGTCGACCAGCAGCGCCTGGTCGGCGGTCAGGGCCTCGGGCGGCGTCGCGGTCAGCCCCAGCACCACCGCGTCGGGCAGCTCGGCCAGCAGCTCCCCGATCAGCCGTCCCCAGACCTCGAGCAGGTGGTGGCACTCGTCGAGCACCAGCAGCAGCGGCCCCGCCGCCTTGAGCTGCTCGATGAAGGCCTTGCCGTTCTGGTGCAGCCGGTCCAGCAGCGACGGCGCCCCCACCGTCGTGCCCACCGACGCCGACCCGTCGTTACTGCTCATCAGTAACGACGGGTCAGCGGAGCCCACGGACGTCGACCCGTCGTTACTGCTCATCAGTAACGACGGCTCGGCGGGGCCCACGGAGGTCGACCCGTCGTTACTGCTCATCAGTAACGACGGGTCGGCGGCGCCGTCGTCGTCGACCTCGTCGTCGGCGTCGAAGACGGCCAGGGCCTGGTAGGTCAGGGCGGTGAGCTGGTGGTCCAGGGAGCGGTCGGTGCCGACGTCGAGGCCGAGCGCCGCGGCCTGGGCCGCCCACTGGCCCTGGATCGCGGTGTTGGGGCCGAGGACCACCGCTCGGCCCACCGCACCGGCCGCGATCCGGTCGCGGACCGTGAGCAGCCCGACCAGCGTCTTCCCGGCGCCCGGGGGCAGCGCCACCCAGGCCCGGGTCCGGCCCGCCGTCCAGGCGCCGGCCAGCGCGGCGAGTGCCTCCTGCTGGTGGACCCGGAGCCGCACCTCCGGTGCCTGCGTCATCCCCAGAACACCCGGTCCACGACGGCGTGCGAGACGCGCATCGTCCGCAGGTGGTCGTTGGCCATCTGGTCGGTGGCCCCGGCCGGGTAGCCGAGCACGTTGGCCACCGCGGCCCGCTCCCGGATGTCGTGGGGCAGCTGGTCACTCCCCTTGCCCCGCACCAGCGTGATGGCGTTGCGGACCCGGCTGACCCAGCGCCAGCCCCGGACCAGCACGTCGGCGTCGGTCGACGACAGCAGCTCGGCCGCCCGGGCCGCCTCCAGGGCCTCGAGGGTGCGCGAGGTCCGCAGGCCGGGTACGGCGCCCGCGTGCTGCATCTGCAGCAGCTGCACGGTCCACTCGATGTCGGCCAGGCCGCCGCGGCCCAGCTTGAGGTGGCTGGTGGGGTCGGCGCCGCGCGGCAGCCGCTCCTGGTCCACGCGGGCCTTGATCCGGCGGATCTCCACCACGTCGTCGTCGGACAGGCCGCTGCCCGTCGAGCCGGCTGCCGGGTAGCGCAGCGGGTCGACGAGCTCGACGAGGCGCGCCCGCAGCCCCTCGTCGCCGACCACCGCGTCCGCTCGGAGGAGCGCCTGGGCCTCCCAGACCTTGGACCACTTCGCGTAGTAGGCGGCGTACGACTCCAGGCTCCGCGACAGCGGGCCCTGCTTCCCCTCGGGCCGCAGGTCGGCGTCCACCGCTAGGGGCGGGTCGCCGCCCGGGAGCGCGAGGAGCCGCCGCAGCTCGTTGGCCACCGCGATGGCGTACGACGAGGCCTCGTGCTGGTCGGCCACCACCCCGTCGGGACCGGCGGCGGGCTCGTGGACGAAGAGCACGTCGGCGTCGCTGCCGTAGGACAGCTCGAAGCCGCCGTAGCGGCCCATCGCGATCACGGCCATCCGGGCGGGCTGGTTCTCCAGCCTCCGGGCCTGCGCCACCGAGCCGAGCACCACCCGCAGCGTGGCCTCGAGGGTGGCGTCGGTGATCCGGGAGAGCGCGGCGCCGACGTCGGCCACGTCGGTGAGCCCCAGGGCGTCGCCGGCCGCCACGCGGAACAGCTCGCGCCGGCGTACGGCGCGGATCGCCCGCACCGCTGCCTCGGGGTCGTCGCGGCGGGCGGCCGCGGAGAGCATCTCCTCGACGATCGGCTCCACCGGCCGCGGCGTGAGGTCCTCCCCCAGCATCCGGACGCCGGCCGGCTCCTTCTCCAGCAGGTTCGAGACGTAGCGGGAGGTGGCCAGCAGCCTGGCCAGCCGCTCGGCCACCTGGCCCTCGTCGCGCAGGGTCTTGAGGTACCACGGCGTGCGGCCCAGCGCCTCGCTCAGCCGGCGGAAGCCGAACAGTCCGGCGTCCGGGTCCGGTGCGTCGGCGAACCAGTCGAGCATCGCGGGCAGGAGCTGGCGCTGGATGTTGGCGGTGCGGGTGACGCCCGAGGTGAGCGCCTCGAGGTGGCGCAGGGCCGCCGCCGGGTCGGCGAACCCCAGCGCGGCCAGGCGCTGGGTGGCGGCCTCGGGCGTCAGCCGGACCTCGTCGGTGTCGAGCCGCGCGACCGCGGTCAGCAGCGGCCGGTAGAACAGCTTCTCGTGCAGGCGGCGCACCTCGCGCCGGTGGTGCTGCCACTCGTGGTCGAGGGTGGCGACCGGGTCCTTGGTGTAGCCCATGCTGCGGCCCAGCCGGCGCAGGGCCCGCTCGTCCTCGGGTACGACGTGCGTGCGGCGCAGCTGGTGGAGCTGGATCCGGTGCTCCAGGGTCCGCAGGAAGGCGTAGGCGTCGTGCAGGGTGTCGCCGTCCTCGCGCCCGACGTACCCGTGCTCGGCGAGCTCCGCGAGGGCGCTGAGCGTGGTCGGCTGCCGGATCGAGTCGTCGGTGCGGCCGTGCACGAGCTGGAGCAGCTGCACCGCGAACTCGACGTCGCGCAGCCCGCCCGAGCCCAGCTTGAGCTGCCGCTCCGCCTGCTGGGCCGGGATGTGCTCGATGACGCGGCGGCGCATCGCCTGGGTGTCCTGAACGAACCCGTCGCGCTGGACCGCGGTCCACACCATCGGCTGCACCATGGCGACGTACTCCCGGCCCAGCGCCAGGTCACCGGCCACCGGGCGGGCCTTGAGCAGCGCCTGGAACTCCCAGGTGCTGGCCCACCGCTCGTAGTAGCCCTGGTGGCTGGCCAGGGTCCGGGTGAGGGGGCCGGACTTGCCCTCGGGACGCAGCGCGGCGTCGACCGGCCAGATCGTGCCCTCGCCGGTCTGCTCTGAGCAGATGCGCACCAGGTGGCCGGCCAGCTGGGTGGCCACCCGGAGGGCCTGGGCCTGCTCGTCGGTGGTGGCCTCGGCGCCCTGGACCGGCTCGTGCACGAAGATCACGTCGACGTCGGAGACGTAGTTGAGCTCGTGCCCGCCGCACTTGCCCATCGCGATGACCGCGAGCCGGGCGGTCGCCGCGTCCTCGCCGACGCGCTGCCGGGCGATGGCCAGCGCCGCGTCGAGGGTCCCGGCCGCGAGGTCGGACAGCTCGGCGGCCACGTCGTCGACGCCGAGGTCGTGGGTCAGGTCGCGGGAGGCCAGCCGGAGCAGGACCCGGCGGTACTCGACCCGGAGGGCGTCCACCGCCTCGGCGTCAGGACCCGTGGCCACCGGCACGGGGTGGTGCGGGTCGGCCCCGACCGCGCGGAGCAGGTCCTCGCGGACGGCGAACGCCGCCGGGCGGGTCGAGCCCAGCGTGGGGTCGGTGAGCTCGCCCCAGTGCTCGGGGTGGCGGCAGAGGTGGTCGGCCAGCGCCTCGCTCGCGCCCAGCACCGAGAGGAGGCGCATGGCCGTGCCCTCGTCGTCCACCAGGGCCCGGAGCAGGCGCCCGGAGTCCGGCTCGCCGCCCTGCCGGTCCAGCGCCTCGACCAGCCTGGTCAGGCACAGCAGTGCCTGGTCGGGGTCGGCGGTGCGGGCCAGGAAGGCCAGCAGCGGCTCCGCGGCGTCCCCGAGGAGGGTCAGGAGGTCGAGCGCC
>CAZEPK010000181.1:0-10190 GCA_964514085.1 uncultured Nocardioides sp. | reverse complement strand
ACGGTGGTTGAGGAGGTTGCGCAGCAACCGTCTCGAAACCTCGCAACCCGGTGCTGGGCCAGTCCCTGCCTCGGGTTGCGGGGCTTCGAGGCTCGGCCGTGGACGGCCTCACACCTCAGCCACCGTCGGTCGAGAGAGCGGGCGAGGCAGCGCGCAGCGCTGACGAGCCCGCCCACCCCCACCCGGCGGGGACGGAGCGAGGGCGGTGCGTGGGGCGCGGGCTGGTGGGGCCGCCCCGCGAGGCGTGGATGGGACTGGCCCCCCGGCTCCCCCGCGAGCGCAGCGAGCTCCCGTGCCGGGGTGGATGCCTCGCGGGGCGGCCCCACCAGCCCGCGCCCCACCCACAGCCACGAGCACAGGGACGCAAACCCACCCATCCCGACGCAACCCAGGACCGCCAGCTCAGGCCTCCCGGACGGGGACCCTCACGCCACGCTCCTCGGCGACCTCGACCGCACGGTCGTAGCCGGCGTCGACGTGGCGGATGACGCCCATGCCCGGGTCGTTGGTCAGGACCCGCTCGATCTTCTGCGCCGCCAGCTCGGTGCCGTCGGCCACGACGACCTGGCCCGCGTGCAGCGAGCGGCCCATGCCGACCCCGCCGCCGTGGTGGAACGACACCCAGGTGGCTCCGGACGCCGTGTTCACCAGGGCGTTGAGGATGGCCCAATCGGCAATGGCGTCCGAGCCGTCGAGCATCGCCTCGGTCTCGCGGTACGGCGAGGCGACCGAGCCGCAGTCGAGGTGGTCGCGGCCGATGACGACCGGCGCCTTGAGCTCGCCCGAGGCCACCATCTCGTTGAACTTCAGCCCGGCCAGGTGGCGCTCGCCGTAGCCGAGCCAGCAGATGCGGGCCGGCAGCCCCTGGAAGGCCACCCGCTCGCCGGCCATGGTGATCCACCTGCGGAGGCGCTCGTTGTGGGGGAACAGCTCGAGGATCGCCCGGTCGGTCGCGGCGATGTCGGCCGGGTCGCCGGAGAGCGCCGCCCAGCGGAACGGGCCCTTGCCCTCGCAGAAGAGCGGCCGGATGTAGGCCGGCACGAAGCCGGGGAACTCGAAGGCCCGGTCGTAGCCGCCCTTGCGCGCCTCGTCGCGGATGGAGTTGCCGTAGTCGAAGACCTCGGCGCCCTTGTCCTGGAACTCCACCATCGCCCGCACGTGAGCCGCCATCGAGGCCTGGGCGTCCTTGGTGAAGCCGCCCGGGTCGCGGGCCGCGTCGTCGTGCCAGTCCTCGACGGAGACACCGACCGGCAGGTAGGACAGCGGGTCGTGCGCCGAGGTCTGGTCGGTCACGATGTCGATCGGCGCGTCGAACTCGAGCAGCCGGGGGAAGACCTCGGCCGCGTTGCCGAGCAGCCCGATCGAGAGCGGCCGGCGCTCGTCGCGCGCGGCGACCGCACGGCGTACGGCGTCCTCGAGGTCCTCGGCCTGCTCGTCGAGGTAGCGGTGCTCGATGCGCCGGGTGATGCGGGTCTGGTCGACGTCGACGCAGATCGCGACCCCGTCGTTCATGGTCACCGCCAGCGGCTGGGCGCCGCCCATGCCGCCCAGGCCGGCGGTGAGGGTGATGGTGCCGGCCAGCGTGCCGCCGAAGCGCTTGTCGGCCACCGCGGCGAAGGTCTCGAAGGTGCCCTGCAGGATGCCCTGGGTGCCGATGTAGATCCAGGACCCGGCGGTCATCTGGCCGTACATCGTGAGCCCGAGGTCCTCGAGGCGGCGGAACTCCTCCCAGTTGGCCCAGTCGCCCACCAGGTTGGAGTTGGCGATCAGCACGCGCGGGGCCCACGCGTGGGTCCGCATCACCCCGACCGGCTTCCCCGACTGCACCAGCATCGTCTCGTCGTCGCCGAGCGTCTCCAGGGTCCGCACCAGGGCGTCGTAGGCCTCCCAGCTGCGGGCCGCCTTCCCGGTGCCGCCGTAGACGACGAGCTCCTCGGGGTTCTCGGCCACCTCGGGGTCGAGGTTGTTCATGAGCATCCGCAGCGGCGCCTCGGTCTGCCACGAGCGGGCTCGCAGCTCCGTCCCGTGCGCGGCGTGGATGGGCAGGCGGGGGTTCGCGGACGACTGGCTCATGCGAGCTCTCCGATCACTTCTTCGACGGCGGTCAGGACGGCACCCGAGGCGACCAGCTGGACGGCGGCCTCGATCTCGGGCGAGAGGTGGCGGTCGGGGCCGGGGCCCTGGACGCCGTTGCGGCGGAGCAGGGCGACGACGGCCGCCGTGGCGGGCGAGGGCTCGAGCGGCGCCCGCAGGTCGAGGGCGCGGGCCGCCGTGAGCACCTCGACCGCGACGACCCGGGTCAGCCCGTCGACAGAGCGGCGCAGCTTGCGCGCGGCGTTCCAGCCCATCGAGACGTGGTCCTCCTGCATGGCGCTGGAGGGGATGGAGTCGACGGACGCAGGAACGGCGAGCCGCTTCAGCTCCGAGACGATCGCGGCCTGCGTGTACTGCGCGATCATCAGGCCGCTGTCCACGCCGGGGTCGCTGGCCAGGAACGGCGGGAGGTCGTGGCTGCGCGCCCGGTCCAGGAAGCGGTCGGTGCGGCGCTCGCTGATCGAGGCCACGTCGGCGGTGACGATCGCCAGGAAGTCGAGGACGTAGGCGATCGGGGCGCCGTGGAAGTTGCCGTTGGACTCGACCCGGCCCTCCTCGGCGAGGACGACGGGGTTGTCGACGGCCGAGGCCAGCTCGCGGCCGGCCACCGTGGCGGCGTGCTCGACGGTGTCGCGGGCGGCGCCGTGCACCTGCGGCGAGCAGCGCAGGGAGTAGGCGTCCTGCACGCGGTGGAACTTGTCGTCGCGGTGGCTGGCCATCACGCCCGAGCCGGCCAGGACCGCGGTCAGGTTCGCAGCGGAGAGCGCCTGTCCCACCTGGGGACGGAGGGCCTGCAGCTCGGGGGCGAAGACCCGGTCGGTGCCCATCTGGGCCTCGACGCTCATGGCCGCGGCCACGTCGGCCGTGCGCAGCAGCCGGCGCAGGTCCGCGACCGCGAGCACCAGCATGCCGAGCATGCCGTCGGTGCCGTTGATCAGCGCGAGCCCCTCCTTGGCGGCCAGCTCGACCGGCACCAGCCCCGCGGCGGCCAGCGCGTCGGCCGCGGGCAGCAGCGTCCCGTCGGCGTCGCGGACCGAGCCCTCCCCCATCAGCGCGAGGGCGCAGTGCGAGAGCGGCGCGAGGTCGCCGGAGCAGCCCAGCGAGCCGTACTCGTGGACCACCGGGGTGATCCCGTGGGAGAGGAGGTCGGCCAGCAGCTGGGCGGTCTGCCGGCGTACGCCGGTGTGCCCGGTGGCCAGGGTCGAGAGCCGCAGGAGCATGAGCGCGCGGACCACCTCCCGCTCGACCTCGGGACCCGACCCGGCGGCGTGGGAGCGGACCAGCGACCGCTGCAGCTGGGCCCGCATCTCGGTGGGGATGTGGCGCGTGGCCAGCGCCCCGAAGCCGGTGGAGATGCCGTAGGCCGGGGTGGGCGCGGCCGCCAGCTCGTCGACCACGGCGCGGGCCCGGTCGATCGCGGTCAGGGCCGCCTCGCTCAGGACCACGGTGGCGCCGTCGCGGGCCACGGCCACGACCGCCTCGGGCGCGAGCGCACCGGTGTCCACGGTCACCGGTGGCGGACGGAGTGCGGTGGGAGCCATGGCCCCCATTCAAGGGCTCCGGGGCAGGCGCGGACCAGAGCCCCGACCGAGCCGCGGTCTCGGATCCGAGATCGCTCGGGCCGGCCCACCCATAACCCCCGGGGGCACCGACAGTTGATCCGGTCAACATCCCCCACCGCACCACCCACCTCAGGAGATCTCCCCCCATGACCTTCTCCGTGCGCGCTCCCGCGCGCCCTCGTCCTCTGCGCCGCACCGCCGTCGCCGTGGCCGGCACCGCCCTGGCGCTCCTCGCCGTGGGCAGCACCGCTCCCGCCGCCCAGGCGGCCGGGCACCACCACGGCAAGCCGCCGAAGGCCACCCACTACGCGTTCCGCGCGGTCAGCTGGGGCACCCGCGTGCGCGGCGGCCAGATCCCCGCGTCCTCCGGCACCACGTCCTACCAGGCGATCGCCTGCACCAACCGGCTCGGCACGGCCAAGGAGAACCAGCTCGCCAGCGCCACGCTGCCCGGTCTCGGCGTCCTGCAGGGCGTGCACGCGACCACCGGCACGACCGGCTCGGGGGACGACGTGAGCACCTACGCCACCCACGAGATCGCCAGCCTCGCGCTCGAGGTGCCGAACGTCCTCGGCCTCCAGGTCAAGGCCATCGAGGCCACGTCGGTGGCCTCGCACGACGCCGGCGGCTACCACGCCTCCACCGACGTCAAGGTGGCCCACATCGTCCTCACCGTCGCGGGCCAGTCCGCGGTCGACCTGCCGATCCCGAAGCCGGGCTCGCCGGTCGTGGTGCCCGGCCTGCTCTCCATCTCGATCGGCAAGGAGAAGCGGGTGACCAGCCCGGCCGGGGCGATCGCCAAGGCCGAGGGCCTGGTGATCCAGGTGATCCCCACCGGGACCAAGGTCCAGGTCGCGCACACGGCCACCAAGCTCGACACCGGCATCAAGCGCGGGCTGTTCTTCGGCAAGGCGAACGCTACGCAGGTCAAGGCCCTCGGCGACCTCGTCCACAGCGGCCCCCAGCCGCTGCAGGTCATCCCCTGCAAGGGCACCGACGGGGCCACCCGGACCAAGAGCATCGCCGGGGTGGACCTGCCGGGCGTCCTCCAGGCCTCCGCGGCGGCGACCGCCGTCAACGGCAAGCAGACCGGGAAGCGCGCCACCGGCTTCACCAGCGCCTCGGTGGCCCACGCCGACGTGCTCGGCGGGACGCTGGTCCTCGACGCGATCCGCGCCCGGACGCACGTCACCCGCACCAAGCACGACGTGCACGCCGACAGCGACGGCACCACGATCGGCGAGGTCCTGCTCAACGGCCAGCCCATCTCGCTGGCCGCGCTCGACGACCTCGAGATCCCCGGCGTGCTCAGGGTCGACACCGACGTCGTGACGAGGACGAAGTCCGGCATCGAGGTCGTGGGCGTCCGCATCACCCTGCTCGACGGCACCGGCGCGGTCATCGACCTGGCCCACGCCGCGCTGAACATCTCGGGCAGCGGACTGGACTGACCGAGACCCGGTCCCGGACACCGCTGTGTCCGGAACCTCACAGACCGCCTGACGGGACCGGGGCCTCGGCTCCGGTCCCGTCGGCGTTCAATCAGGCGGTGACCACGCTCGCCGACCCCGCGACGGTCGGCGTACGCCGGCGCTGGGCGATGCTCGCCGCGAGCACGCTGGGCCAGGCGGCCTCGGCGGTGATGGTGCACGGGCCGGCGTTCCTCATCCCGGCCCTGCACGACCAGCTCGGCCTCTCGCTGGCCCGGGCCGGCCTGGTGGCGGCGGCCCCGATGGTCGGCACCATGCTGGCGCTGGTGCCGTGGGGCATCGTGACCGACCGGCGCGGGGAGCGGCTGGTGCTCCTGGTCGGCCTCCTCGGCGCCGCGGCAGCCGGCACGCTGGCCGCCCTGTCCGGCTCGGTGGTGCTGCTGGCCCTGGGGCTCGGACTGGCCGGCCTGGCCGCAGCCAGCACCAACGTGGCCAGCGGCCGGGTGGTCGTGGGGTGGTTCCCGGCCGGCCGGCGGGGACTGGCCATGGGGATCCGGCAGATGGCCCAGCCGGTCGGCGTGGGCGTCGCGGCCGCCACGATGGCGGTGGCTGCCGACCGGCACGGGCCGTGGGCCGCGGTCTGGATCCCGGTGGTCGCCTGCGCGCTGGCCGCCGGGCTCGCCGCCCTGGTGGTGATCGACCCGCCCCGGCCCGCCACCGGCCCGACGGCCGCACCCAACCCCTACCGCGCCGACCGCTACCTGCCCCGCATCCACGGGGTCTCGGTGCTGCTCGTGGTCCCGCAGTTCGTGGTGTGGACCTTCGCGCTTGTCTGGCTGGTGCAGGACCGGGACTGGTCACCTGCCGCCGCGGGTGCGCTGGTCGCCGGCGCCCAGGTGGCCGGAGCGCTGGGCCGGATCGGTGCCGGCCAGCTGTCGGACGTGGTGGCCAGCCGGATGCGACCGCTGCGCTGGGTGACCATCGCGGCCGCCGCGACGATGGTGCTGCTCGGGGCGACCGCGGGGCTGGAGGCGCCGGTGGCGATCCCCCTCGTCGTGGTCGCCACGATGGTGACGGTCGCCGACAACGGGCTGGCCTTCACCGCGGTCGCCGAGCGGGCCGGACCGTTCTGGTCCGGCCGCGCCCTCGGCGTGCAGAACACCGCTCAGTTCCTCACCGCGGCCCTGGTGCCGCCCGTGGCCGGGCTCTCCGTGGGCTGGCTCGGCTACCCCGCGACGTTCGCGCTCGCGGCGGTCTTCCCGGTGGCGGCGCTGGCACTGGTGCCGGTGCGCGAGGAGCGCGCGCTGTCCTGACGCTCGCGCCGGCCCCGACCGACGCGGTGGCCCAGCGCGACCAGGCCGAAGCCGACGGCGAAGATCGCCGCGGCCACCAGGCCGTAGGAAGTGGGGAACTCGTCGGGCTCGAAGGCGGGCCTCTTCCCGCCGTCCAGCATGTCGAGCATCAGGTAGATGCCCTGGAACACGAAGGCCCACAGGTAGGCAATCGCGTACGCCGTGTTGGCGTCCAGGTGGCTGCGCAGGAAGAAGCCGAGCGGGAACGCGAGCAGGATCGTGACGACGGCGATCATCGCGGCGTTCAGTCCGCGAGGGTCGCGGGGCGACCGGGGCCGGAGAACATGAGGACGACGGTCACCACGGTGAGCACGACGCCGAGCGCGGAGAAGGCCTTGACGCCGGCCGACACGTCGACGAAGAACGCCGGCAGGGACGTGAGCATGTTGACGATGAGGGTGCCGGCGGCCACGCGGAGCGACACCCCGCTCCCGCGCCAGGCCAGGACCGTCGCGACCACGCCGATGGCGCCGAGGACGGTGGCCAGGACCATGACGGGCAGCGGCGGACCCGTCTCGCCCTTGTCGGCGGCGAACAGGAAGCTCGGGAGGCTGGCCAGGCTGCTGAGCATGCACAGGACCAGGCCGACCTTCTGCTTGGTCGAGAGCCGGTTCGTGGTCGAGCCGGTGGCGGTGAGAGTGGACATGGTGATCTCCTCGGTTCCGGCGCTGACGCCGCTGGTGGACGAGTCCACAGTCCTGCCCGAGCAGATCCCTTCCCCAGAGCATGCGCTCCCCGGCTCGTTCCCGGAAGGCTTCCTGTGTCTCGGGAGGAACTTCCCGGGCCATCCACGAGCGTCCGCCACCATGATGGCTCCATGCCGATCCGGGTCCTGCTCGCCGACGACCACCCCGTCGTGCGCCGCGGGCTGGCCGCGCTCCTCAGCACCCTCGACGACTTCGAGGTCGTCGGCGAGGCGGAGGACGGCGAGGCGGCAGTGCGGGAGACGCAGCTCACCAAGCCCGACGTGGTGCTCATGGACGTCCGGATGCCCGGCATGGACGGGGTCGAGGCCACCCGCCGGATCCGCAAGGCGGTCCCGGACACCGCGGTGCTGATGCTCACGATGTACGACGAGGACGCCACCGTCTTCACCGCCATGCAGGCGGGCGCCCGCGGCTACCTGCTCAAGGGGGCCGAGCAGGACGAGATCGCCGACGCGATCCGGGCCGTGGTGCGGGGCCAGGCCATCTTCGGCGCCGCGATCGCCTCGCGGCTGCTGGAGCACTTCGCGAACCCGCCGACCCAGCCGGTGTCCGACGACCCCTTCCCGGAGCTCTCGCCGCGTGAGCGGGGGATCCTCGAGCTGCTGGCCCACGGTCGGCGCACCTCCGAGATCGCCGCGACGCTGCACCTCTCACCCAAGACGGTCAGCAACAACCTCACTACGATCTTCGCCAAGCTCGAAGTGAGCGACCGCACCGCCGCGGTCATCCGGGCGCGCGAGCGCGGCCTGGGGGGATAGCCCGTGGACCCCTTCGTCCTGTCCCTCAGCCTCGTCAGCGTCTCCTGCGCGGGGTCTGGGATCGGGCTCGTCCTGCGGCGACGCGCCAGCACGTCGGGCGTCCTGCTCCTCGGCGCGGGGGCCGCCGGCACCGGCGCAGCAGTGCTCCTCGCGTCAGGACGCGACCACGCGGGCCTGGTCGTCGGGCTGCTCGCGGTGATGGTGCTCGGAGCGGGTGCCCTCGTCAGCTACCCGCGGCTCCGGTGGCGCCACCCGGTCGACGTCGTGAGCCTGGCGGTGATCCTCGGCTGTGGTGTCGTCGGAGCCGCCTACGCCGAGGCCGACGTGTCGGGGCTGCTGGCGTTCATCCAGGGCTGCGCCTTCCTCGTCCACACCTGGTGGCGCATCGAGGTGTCCGGGGAGCGGGAGCGGCGGGCCCTGGTGTGGATGTCGCTCGCCCTGGTCCTGAGCGGGCTGCTCTTCTTCTTCGCCTCCTTCTCCGCCGAGAACGTCGTCAGCAGCACGGTCCCCTCCCTGGCCATCTCGGCCTTCGTGCTGGTCGCTCCTGGCATGTACGTCGGGGCCACGCTGCCGGACCTCGTCGACGTCCGTGGCCTGGTGGTCAGGACGGTCGTGCACGGTGTGGCGCTGGTGACCGTGCTGTCCGTCTTCGTGCTCGGGCTGTCGCTGCTCGACGCGCTCGGCGCCCCCGAGCTCAACTCCGGCGCGCTGGGGCTCCTGGCCGCGCTCGCGGCCACGGCCTACCACCCCGTCCGGGTCCTGCTCGCCGGCGTCGTGGACCAGCTGCTGTTCGGCGCACGTCCCGACCCCCTCGGGGCCGCCTCGACCGTGGCCGGCCAGATCGGCGCCGACCCGGTGGTGGCCCTCCGGGCGATCCGCGAGGCGCTGGTCATCCCGTACGCCGCCCTGCTGGTCGGCGGCGCCCCCGTCATCTCCTCGGGCACCGAGACGACCCACACCCGCACGCTGGACCTGGACGGCACCGGCGAGCTGGTGGTCGGGCTGCGACCGGGCGACCTGTCGTTCTCCCCCGGCGACGAGCAGGTGCTGCGCCTGACCGTGCCGCTCCTCGCCCAGACCGTCCGGGCCCGGGCCATGGCCGAGGCCCTCATCGAGTCGCGCGGCCAGACCATCGCCGCGGTCGAGGAGGAGCGCCGCCGGCTGCGGCGCGAGCTGCACGACGGGCTCGGGCCCCGGCTCTCCGGCGTGGCCTTCACCTCCGACGCGGCGCGGAACCTGATCCGCACCGACCCGGCGGCGGCAGAGCAGATGGTGGCCCAGCTGCGCGCCGACACGGTCACCGCGATCGAGGAGATCCGGCGGATGGTCTACGCGATGCGACCGCCCGCGCTCGACGAGCTCGGGCTGGTCCCGGCCCTGCGGCAGCAGGCCGTCGGCCTGCGCAACCGGGAGGGGCGCCCGGTGGCGGTGGACGTCTCCGCGCCGGGGGAGCTCCCGGACCTGCCCGCGGCCGTGGAGGTGGCGGCGTACCGCATCGTCACGGAGGCCCTGACGAACGTCGCCCGTCACAGCACCAGCGCCTCGGCGTCCGTGCGGATCGACCGCACCGACGACGGGCTGCACCTCGAGGTGACCGACCTCGGACGCAGCGGTGCCTGGCGGGCCGGGGTGGGCCTCTCCTCCATGCGCGAGCGGGCCGCGGAGCTGGGCGGCACGCTGGAGGCCGGGCCGGGACCCTCCGGTGGCCGGGTCGCCGCTCTCCTGCCGATGTGACCCGAGCGGCCGGACGGGGTACTGCTCCCTTCGACCTCCTTGCAGGTCACTTCTCGGAGGGAGAAGACATGTCAGACACTCTTGCCGTCATCATCGTGGTGGTCATCGTGGTCCTGGTGGCCGCGGCCATCGCCTACGCACTCATGCGTTCCCGGGCCCGCGAGCGCCGCGCCCGCCAGGCCGAGGAGCTGCGCAGCCAGGCCGCTGCGTCGTCGGTCGAGGTCGAGCAGACCCAGCGCCACGCCGCCGCCCAGCAGGCGGCCGCCGAGCAGGCACGGGAGCAGGCGGAGATCGCCGAGTCCCAGGCCGCCGCTGCCGAGCGCGAGCTCATGCAGACCGACGCCCAGCGCGAGGACACGCTCCGCGAGGCCGACCGGCTCGACCCGGCCGTCGACTACCGCAGCCAGGACTACACGTCCCGCGACGCCACGCCGCCCGGCCGCAGCGTCTGACCCTGCTCCGGGGCGGGTCGCCGCCCTAGCCTGTGCCGCATGGCACAGGTCCCGGCTGCGACCCGCACCCTGCGGGTGCTGCGCTACCTGGCCAGCCAGCC
>CAZEPK010000180.1:0-10309 GCA_964514085.1 uncultured Nocardioides sp. | reverse complement strand
GTCCGGCGCCTCGGGGGTCGTGAGGGTGGTCTTCACCTCCTCGCCGGCGATGCGCGTGCCGACGGTGCCGATCACCCCGGCCCGCACGCCGGCGCGCTCCAGCCCGCCCTCGGCCAGCCGGGTGGTGGTCGTCTTGCCCTGGGTGCCGGTCACGCCGATCATCCGCATGCCGAGGGCCGGGTCGCCGTAGACGTGGGCGGCCAGGCGCCCGAGCAACCGGCGCGGGTCGGCCACCACGAGGAGCGGGACGCCGTCCGGGGCGGTCCGCGCCCCGGCCGGGTCGCTGAGCACGGCGACCGCGCCGCCGGCCAGGGCCTCCTGCGCGAAGGCCATGCCGTGGGTGCGGGAGCCGGGCAGCGCGGCGTACAGGTCGCCGAGGAAGCTGCGCTGGGAGCTGAGCGTCAGGCCGGTGACCACGACGCCGGGGTCACCGGTGGCGGTGACCTCGTGGCCCTGGCCGCGCAACCAGCCCGCCAGCTCCTCGAGCGGCGTGGCCGGCGGGTGCTCCGGCCGGGTCTGCGCACTCACCCGCTGAGGTCTACCACTCGACGGGGAGGACCGTCTGCTTGCGGTGGCTCGGCGCGACGCCGTACCGCTGCAGCGCGAACCCCATCAGCTTGGAGAACACCGGGCCGGCGGTGGCGCCACCGCCCGCGCCCGCCACCTTGGGGGCCTGGATGACGACGTAGACGGTGAACCGCGGGTCCTCGGCCGGGGCGAAGCCGGCGAAAGAGACGGTGTTGCTGCCGTCGTAGCAGCTCTGCTTCACCCCGTTGACCGTGCAGGTGCCGACCCGCTGCGCGGTGCCGGTCTTGCCGGCCACCCGGTAGCCCGGCACGTTGGCGGCCGGGGCCACCCCGTCCTCCGGGTCGACGACCCGCTCCATCATCAGCGTCATCTGGCGGGCGGCCTGGCCGGAGACGACGCGGCGGGTGGTGGAGACGTCGGTGCCGATCTCCATGCCGTCGTCGCGCCGGGCCTGCCCCTGGATCAGGGTCGGGTCCACGCGCACGCCGCCGTTGGCGATGGTGTTGACGGCCGCCGCCATCTGCACCGCGTTGACGGAGAGGGACTGGCCGAAGGCGATGCGGTCGCCGATCTGGCTGTTCCACACGCTCGGGTCGGGCAGGTTGCCGCGCGACTCGGCGCCGAGGCCGACGTTGGTCGGCTGCCCGAGCCCGAACTTCGCGAGGTAGGAGCGGAGGTCGCCAGGACCGAACCTGTCGGCCGCCAGCACGGTGCCGACGTTGGAGGACTTGGCCAGCACGCCGGCCAGGGTGAGCTTGATGAGGCCGTGCACCCAGTGGTCGTGGATGACGCGGTCCTGGCGGTGCAGCTCGCCCGGCACCAGCATCTTGGTGCGGGGCGTCACCTTCCCCTCGTCGAGGAGGGCGGAGAGCGTGAGCACCTTCTCCACCGAGCCCGGCTCGTAGGAGAGGTTGAGGGAGCGGGCCCGGCGGTCGCGCACCAGGGATGCCGCGGGGTCCTGGGCGTCGAAGGTCGGGTCGTCGGCGAGCGCGAGGATCTCGCCGGTCCGCGAGTCCATGACCACGGCGATGCCGGACTCGCCCTTGGCGTCCTCGACGGCCTGCCGGAGCACGCGCTGGGTGTACCACTGCAGGTCGCGGTCGATGGTGGTGTGCAGGTCCTGGCCGTCGACGGCGGGGACCCTGCTGTTGTCGCCGAGCGGGATCCGGTTGCCCGCCCCGACCTCGTACTTCTCGCTGCCGTCCTTGCCGGACAGCGCCTTGTTGAAGACCTCCTCGAGCCCGCCGTAGGCCTTGTCGGTGCCGAGGAAGCCGATCAGGTTGGCGGCGACGTCGTGGCCGGGGTAGGTCCGCACGGCGTCGCGGCGCGTGGAGAGACCCTCGTACCCGCGGTCCTCGGCCTGCTGGAGCACGTCGGTGGCCACCGTCGAAGGGACGTGCCGGGCGACGTACTCGAAGCGGGACGGCGCGCCGTCCTTGTTCTCGTGGTCGCGCAGCTTCTTGAGCAGCGTGAAGTAGTCGGCGTCGAGCTTGAGGCTGAGGAACTTGGCGAGCTGCGGCGCCTCGTCGTCGGTCATCGTGGGGTCGGCGACGATCATCCGCCCGTCGATGGAGGCGGCCAGCGGCTGCCCGTTGCGGTCCAGGATGTCGCCGCGCTCGGCGGGGAGGACCACGTCGACGGTGCCCTCGGCGGCCGCCATCGCGGCGTAGGACCCCGGGTCGAGGCCCTGGAGCTGGACCAGCCTGGCGCCGAAGAGCGAGAGCACCATCGCGATCATCACGAAGCCCATGCGCAGCCGCACCTGCGGTGAGCCGCGCATGCTTCCCCGCCGGAGCGGCGCACCGGCGCTCGGAGGCCGGACGGCGGGGTGCTGGCTGCGGGGCACGGGCTCTGCTTCCTGTGGCTGGTGTGAGCTATGTGACTGATGTGACCAGTGGGGTCATCTTGCTGCCCCGGCCGACCGGATCCGGTCAGCCACGCGCCGTGTCGTGCTGGCCCTGGTGCCCACGACCGCCGTGGTGGCCGTGGTGGCCGGCGCCGGAGCCCGTCCCTGCGGGCGGCGCCACGGTCACGATGATCGGGTCGGGGTCGAGGACCTTGGGCTTCTTCGGCGGCTGGGCCTCCAGCCTCGGGCGGTCGCCCGGGAGGGCCGGCGTGCAGTCGCTCTCGGTGGTGCCGGCGGCCAGTCGGATCGTGCAGGCGCTGGTGGGCACGACCATCCCGGCGTTGGCCGCGGCGGCGCCGAGCCGCTGCGGGTCGCGCAGGGCCTGGAGCTCATCGTGGAGCGTCTGCTCGCGCGCGGCCAGGTTGTCGGACTGGCTCTCGAGCGAGGTCGCGGCGAACGACGCCTGCTGCATCTGGGTGTTGAAGCACAGCAGCCCGACCACTCCCCCGAGCAGGACCAGGCTGACCAGGGTCACGAACGGCATCCGCGCCGCGCGCACCCGGCGGCGGGGCACGACGGTGAGGCGGGCCCGGGCGACGGTCTCCTCGGCGAGCCGGGGCAGCCGCTCGCGCAGCTGGAGTGCGGGTGTGCTCATGCTCGTGCTCCCGTGGAGGTGAGGCGTTCGACGGCGCGCAGCCGGACCGAGGCAGCGCGCGGGTTGGTGGCGATCTCGTCGGCGTCGGCCTGCTCCGCGCCGCGGGTCACGAGCCGGTAGCCCGGCTGCAGCTCCTCGGGCACGACCGGGAGGTCGGGAGGGGCGAGGGAGCGGGTCACGGCGGTGAACGCCTGCTTGACCAGCCGGTCCTCCAGCGAGTGGTAGGACTCCACCACCACGCGGCCACCGACGCGGATGGCGTCGATCGCGGCCGGCACCGCCCGGCGGAGGACGGCGAGCTCGTCGTTGACCTCCATGCGCAGGGCCTGGAAGGTGCGCTTGGCGGGGTGGCCGCCGGTCCGGCGGGCGGGGGCCGGGATCTCGGCGTACAGGAGCTCCACCAGGCGGGCCGAGGTGGTGAACGGCGCCTGCTCGCGCTGGCGCACGACGGCGGCCGCGATCTTGTTCGCGAACCGCTCCTCGCCGTACTGGCGCAGGACCCGCGCCAGCTCCTTGGCCGAGTAGGTGTTGAGGACGTCGGCCGCCGTAGGGCCGCTGGTGCCGTCCATGCGCATGTCGAGGGGCGCGTCCTCGGCGTAGGCGAAGCCGCGCTCGCGCACGTCGAGCTGCATGGAGGAGACCCCGAGGTCGAAGAGGACGGCGTCCACGGCCTCCAGCCCGAGCTCGTCGAGGACCTCGGGGAGCTCGTCGTAGACGGCGTGGACCGCGGTGAACCGGTCGCCGAAGCCGGCCAAGCGGGCGCCGGCGCGCTCCAGGGCGGCGGGGTCGCGGTCGATGCCGATGACACGGGCCAGCTCGCAGCGGGTCAGCACCGCCTCGGTGTGGCCGCCGAGGCCGAGGGTCGCGTCCACCATGACCGCGCCCTCGCGCTGCAGCGACGGCGCCAGGAGGGCCACGACCCGGTCGAGGAGGACGGGGACGTGGGACGGGCTCACCATGGTCAGCCCTGCTGCCCGAGGTGGCCGAGGACCACGAGCGTGGTGGCCAGGACCACGGAGGTGAGCGCCGAGAAGGCCATCAGCACGGCGGCCTCACGGGCCTGCTCGCGCACCCGGCGCGGTGCCGGTGGCGTCTCGGTGACGACGGGGTGCATCGATCGACCCTTCGATGACAGGTGCTGCGGGAGGTGGCTGCGGGGAAGGTGGAGCGAGGTGGGGACCGGTGGAGAGGTCGGGGTTCGCAGGGCCAGGTCTCAGGCCGCTCCGCCGTCTGGGGCCGGGGAAGGTGTCCCAGATGACGCATCCCGGTCATGGGGTTCGTCTGGCACCGGGGAAGGTGCGCCAGAGGAAGGACCGGGTGCTGGAGCGGGCCGAGACCTCGCCCTGCGATCCCCTGTTGAGTTGTGGTGGTGCCGGGTGGAGCTGTGTGGAGCCCCGGGTGGGGCTCAGTCCTGCGGGGTGCCGCCCTCGTCGAGGTCGGCGAACGTCTCCTGGGCGGCGGCGTTGTAGTCGCGCCACCGCGAGGGCTCCCAGATCTCCACGCGGTCCATCGCGCCGATCACGATCACGTCGCGGCTGATCGCGGCGTACTCGCGCAGCGGCGCCGGGATCGGGATCCGGCCCTGCTTGTCGGGCACGACCTCCTCGGCGCTCGAGAAGAGCATGCGGATCTGGTCACGCCCGCTGCGCGAGGTCATCCCCTTGGCGCGGGCGCGGTCGGCCTCCTCCATGAACACGTCAGCGGGGAACACGTCGAGGCACTTCTCCTGCCCCTGTGTGACCACGAGCCCCTCCGACAGTCGATCCCTGAACTTGGCCGGAAGGATCAGCCGCCCCTTGTCGTCGAGCTTGGGGGTGTAGGTGCCCATGAAGAACATCGAGCGCCTCCACGGTTCCTGCTAGATCCTCCACTTCGCCCCACATTACTCCACTTCCCTCCACCGTCAACCACATTCACCCACAACCGACCCCTTTTCCTCCCCCGCTGTTCTCCGAGCGCGCCTGTGAGAGGGCCTGAGGGGCTGATGCGGACCTGCGAACGGCGGCGCAAGCCGATGCGGCCGGCGCGCGCGGTCGTCTGGACTGAGGAGTGGAGCGAGCGCAGCGAGCGAACGACGAGGGAAGGCGACCGCTGCCGTGCGCGCCGGCCACGCGGCGACGGAGTCGCCGCCACAAGCACAGCTCGGCGCGCCGGACCGGCTCGGACGCTGTCTTTTGCGCGCCCCGACGCGTCCGGACCACCGACGAAGCCGCGGGCGTGGACAAGCAGTGGCCGAGACGGTTCGTGCCAGCGCGCCGAGCACGCGCGAGCGGAGCGAGTGCAATCAGCACTGAACCGATGCCGGATCGTGATCGTGGAAGTGGCGTGGGCCCCGCGCTGCACCGCGTAAGTTGCCGGGACGCCCTACGGTGGTGGCTGACTTGAGGAGTTGGGTGGGGAGTGGAAGGTAGGCACGTGGAGACGCCTGTTGCGGCAGCCCCTGCGGGAGGCGCCGATCTCGAGACACTGGCCAGGGTCGTGGGGCGGATCCGCGCCAACATCGAGCGCGTCATCGAGGGCAAGGCCGACGTCGTGTCGTCCACGCTCGTGGTGCTGCTCGCCGAGGGGCACCTCCTCATCGAGGACGTGCCTGGCGTAGGCAAGACGATGCTGAGCAAGGCGCTGGCCCGGAGCATCGACTGCTCGGTGCGCCGGATCCAGTTCACCCCGGACCTGCTGCCCTCCGACGTCACCGGCGTCTCGATCTTCAACCAGAACAGCCGGGAGTTCGAGTTCCGCCCCGGCGGCGTCTTCGCCAACATCGTGGTGGGCGACGAGATCAACCGGGCCTCCCCCAAGACGCAGTCGGCGCTGCTCGAGTGCATGGAGGAGCGGCAGGTCACCGTGGACAACGCGACCTACCAGCTCGAGACGCCGTTCATGGTGATCGCGACCCAGAACCCGATCGAGATGGAGGGCACCTACGCCCTCCCCGAGGCCCAGCGGGACCGGTTCATGGCCCGGGTGTCGGTGGGCTACCCGGTGGAGGCCGCCGAGATCGCGATGCTCGACTCGCACACGAAGTCGAACCCGCTCGACGACCTCGAGCCGGTCGCCGACGCCGCAGAGATCCGCAAGCTGATCGGCATCGTCGGCCAGGTCTACGTCTCGCAGGCCGTCCAGCGGTACGCCGTGGCGCTCACCGCGGCCACCCGCCGCACCGACGAGCTCTCGCTCGGGGCCTCGCCCCGCGCCACCCTGCACCTGGTGCGGGCAGCCAAGGCGATGGCCGCGATGCAGGGCCGCGACTACGTCCTCCCCGACGACGTCCACGGGCTGGCCCGACCGGTGCTGGCGCACCGGCTGCTGCCCAGCGTCGAGGCGTCCATGAGCGGCCGCTCGACCAGCGCGATCCTCGACGGGATCGTGACGAGCGTGCCGGTGCCGGCCAGCTCGTAGCCGAGCGGGATCAAGGGGGCGACGACGATGCGCGAGGCACTCTCCGGTCTGACCGTCCGCGGCCGGGCCTTCGTGGCCGCGGGCGTGACCGCGATCGTGTGCGCGATCGTCCTGGGCCAGCCCTCCCTGAGCCGGGTCGGCGTGCTGGTCCTGGCCCTCCCCTTGGTGAGCGCCTTCTTCATCGGCCGCAGCCGCTACCGGCTGGCGCTGGTCCGCACCGTGAACCCCCAGCTGGTCTCGGCCGGCCAGCCTGCGTCGGTCAACCTCTCGCTGGCCAACGAGGGCCGGACGCCGAGCGGCGTGCTCCTCCTCGAGGACCACCTGCCCTACGTCCTCGGCACCCGGCCGCGCTTCGTGCTCGAGGGCATCGGCCACGGATGGCACCGCGAGGTCAGCTACCAGATCCGCTCCGACGTCCGCGGCCGCTTCGAGATCGGCCCGGTCACCGTCCGGGTCAAGGACCCCTTCGGCCTGGTCGAGCTCGGGCGGGCCTTCCGCACCACCGTGCCGCTCACGGTCACCCCCCGCACCGTCCCGCTCTCCCAGATCCCGCTCGGCGGCGCCTGGACCGGCTCGGGCGACAACCGTCCCCGCGCCTTCGCCATGGGCAGCGCCGAGGACGTGACCGTCCGCGAGTACCGCCGCGGCGACGACCTGCGCCGGGTGCACTGGCGCAGCTCGGCCCGCGTGGGCGAGCTGATGGTCCGGCGCGAGGAGCAGCCGTGGGAGTCGCGCGCGACGCTGTTCCTCGACAACCGCGTCGGCGCCCACCGGGGCCAGGGCATCGCCTCCTCGCTCGAGGCGGCGGTCTCGGCGGCCGCCTCGATCGCCGTGCACCTCAGCAAGCGCGGCTTCACCGTCCGCCTGGTCACCGCCTCGGGCGAGGACAGCGGGCACGACTGGCACACCCGCCAGAACAACCTCAACACCGGCCCGCTGCTCGAGGCGCTGGCCGTCGTCCAGCCGCTGCCCCGGCCCAACCTCGACACCGCGTGGCTCACCGAGGCCGGCGGCGACGGGCTGCTGGTCGCAGTGCTCGGGCACGTCGACCAGCGCGACGCCCCGGTGCTGCGGCGGATGCACGCCCACAGCGGCTCCGCGCTGGCCCTGGCCGTCGACGTCGACGCCTGGCTTTCGCCCGAGGCCGCCGGCCGTGACGCGTCGGGGATGCTCAGCCAGCAGGGCTGGCGCTCGGTGGCGCTGGGCCCGGCGGACCGGCTGGAGTCGGCCTGGGAGGAGCTCGGACGACGCCACACCCAGAGCTCCCGCTCGCGCGGCATCGCCGCCGCCGCCCCGGTCATCGTCCCGGCCGGCGCAACGACTGACGAGGGAGTGGCCTGATGGCCGGACCGCGGTCCCACCCCATGGCGCTGGCCGGTCTCGCCGCCGTCGCCGCCACCACCACGCTGGTGTCCCTGCTGACCTGGCAGGGCTTCACCCAGGACTTCGGCCGCACGCTCGGCCCGCTCTTCGTGATCGCGGTGGTGGTCGCGGGGACGGGCGCGCTGGGCCGCTGGTGGCGCATCCCCCGGCCGCTGCTGGTGCTGGGCCAGGTGCTGCTCGTGGCCATGGTCGTCAGCGCCTTCATCTGCGGCTCGCCGCTGCCGATCGGCGAGGCGTGGGACCGCCTGGTCACGGCGTTCCAGGACGCGGGCCAGAGCGCCAACCAGTTCGCTCCCCCGGTGCCGGCGGACGAGCCGCCCGTGCACCCGCTGCTGATCGCCGGTGGCGCCGCCTGCCTGCTGCTCGTCGACATCCTGGCCTGCACGCTGCGGCGGGTGCCGCTGGCCGGGCTGCCGCTGCTCACGATCTACAGCGTGCCGGTGAGCATGACCGGCGAGGGCCCGCACTGGCTCCTCTACGTGCTGACCGCCATCGGCTTCCTGGCCATGATCTTCCTGTCCGAGACCGAGCAGATCGCCCGCTGGGGACCGATCCTGGCCGAGGACCTCGGGCACTCCGAGCCCAAGCCCCTGGCCGTGCCGAGCTGGCCCCGCACGGGCGCCCGGGCCATCGGCGGCGTGGCCACCGCGCTCTCGGTCGTCGTACCGCTGCTGATCCCGACGTTCAGCGTCCACCTGTTCAACTTCGGACCCGGCACGGGCGGCGACGGCGAGATCAGCATCAAGAACCCGATGGTCGACCTCAAGCGCGACCTGGTCCGCGGCGAGGACATCCCGCTGGTCACCCTGCGCACCGACGACCCCGACCCGTCGTACCTGCGGATCGCCGTCCTCAACCGCTTCAGCGACAACGAGTGGAGCTCCGGCAACCGCGAGGTCCCCAGCAGCCAGACGGCCGACGGCAGCATGCCCGGCCTGGTCGGCGTGTCCTCCGGGCTGACCCGCCACGACTTCCAGTACGACCTCGAGGCGACCCGCGACTTCGACTCCCACTGGCTGCCCACCACCCAGCAGGTGGACCGGGTCGAGGCGCCCGGCGACTGGCGCTACGACACCTCGACCATGGACTTCATCGCCGGGAACGACGACCTGACCACCTCCCAGCTGAACTGGTCCCTCGAGGGCGTGAAGCTCGACTACGACGCCACCCGCCTGGCCACGGCGCCACCGGTCAACGCGCTGGTCTCGCGCTCCTTCACCGACCTGCCGCAGGGGCTCGACCCCTTCATCCACCAGCTCGCGACGCAGGTCACCGCCGAGGCGCCGAGCCGGTTCGAGGCGGCCATCGCGCTGCAGGAGTGGTTCCGCGACGCCGGCGACTTCACCTACAGCACCGACGTGAGCCTCGGCAACGGCGAGGACGACCTGGTCCGCTTCCTGACCGCCGGCGACGGCGGCCGCACCGGCTACTGCGAGCAGTTCGCGGCGGCCATGGCCGTGATGGCCCGGTCGCTCGGCATCCCCGCTCGCGTCGCGGTCGGCTTCCTGCAGCCCGACAAGATCGGCGACGACACCTGGCAGTACAGCGCCCACGACCTGCACGCCTGGCCCGAGCTGTTCTTCTCCGGCTCCGGCTGGGTGCGGTTCGAGCCCACCCCTCCGGGCCGGGCCAGCGATGTGCCGCCCTACACCGAGGCCGCGATCAACATCCCCGAGGTCAGCGGCGGTCCCTCGGCCGGCGAGAGCGCCGACAACCCGCAGGCGACGGCACGCCCCAACGACGCCCTCCCCGGCGGCGAGGACAAGACCGACCAGGACAGCGGGTCCGACAGCGGTGGCTTCCCCTACGTCTGGGTGCTCGGCGGAGTGCTGCTGGTGGTGCTGCTCGTGGTCGGCGCCCTCGGCCCGCGCTTCGTCCGCCGGCGCCGGCGCGACCAGCGCGGGCTCCTCGGTCCCGAGGAGGCCTGGGTCGAGCTGCGGGACACCACCATCGACCTGCGGCTGCCCTGGCCCTCGCACCGCTCGCCCTGGCAGACCCGTGAGGCCCTGGTCCAGCTCTTCGGCGCACCCCACGACGACTTCACCCCCGAGCGCCCCCGTCGCGGCCCCGACACGAACCCCGACGCCGTCTTCGCCCTGGACCGGATCGTGCACGCCCTGGAGCGGCTGCGCTACGCCCGCGACGACGGCAGCGAGCCCGGCACCTGGCGCGCCGAGATGCAGACCTGCGTGGAGGCGCTGTACGGCGGCGCCCCCAAGCGTGCCCGCCGCTCGGCCTCCTGGTGGCCCCGCTCGGTCTTCAGCCGCCCGGCGCCCATCGTCCGGCCCCTGTCGAGCGGACCCACCGAGCCCCAGCTGACCGGCCGCGTCGTCGACCACGTCGGCTGAACCTGACTCGCCTCTGACCGGGGAGGGTTGTGGTCTGGGGTTGTTGCGTCCCTGCGCTCGTGGCCCTGGGTGGGGCGCGGGCTGGTGGGGCCGTCGGTGGTTGAGGAGGTTGCGCAGCAACCGTCTCGAAACCTCGTGAGCCGGTGCTGG
>CAZEPK010000179.1:0-10357 GCA_964514085.1 uncultured Nocardioides sp. | reverse complement strand
GGCGACCACCGAGGTGTCGTGCTGGCCGGCCCGCTCGGGGTTGTGACCGTCGACCAGCACCACGGAGTGGCCGGCGTGCTCGCCGGTGTCGCGGTGGCGGACCAGGGTGCGGTAGAGCCGGTAGCCGCGGGCCAGCTGGGCCTCCTCGTAGCCGCGCATGCGCTCGGCGGAGAACACCTCGTCCTCGATGTCGAGGTCGTCGGTCGGGGCGTCGTTGATCGCGCTGGCCATCTCGGCCAGCCGCTCCAGCTCGTCGTCGGGGGTGCGGCCCTCGCGCCGGAGGACCTCGTACGACGACGCGGCGGCCAGGGCCCCCGCGTGCAGCTCCTCCAGCTGCGGCCAGTCGACGTCGGCCAGCGCCTGGCGCCGCTCGACCGCCACGCTCTTGACCTCGAAGCCGTGCCGCTCGCCGAAGCGACGGGTCGGCTCGGCGTCCCAGCCGTCGATCCCGACCGAGGTCCGGCCGCGCGAGCGGGCCTCCGCCTCGAGCACCGCCAGCAGGGCCGAGCCGTGGCCCCGGCGCCGGTGGTCGGGGTGGACCTCCACGCCGACCCAGGCCAGGTGGAGGTTGTCGTGCTCGCTGGTGCCGAGCCGGCCCACCGCCACGGGCTGCTCGCCGTCCAGGCCGACGTAGGGCGTCTCCACCTCGCCGTCCCAGCCGTAGCGGAAGCGGCCGGTCTCGCTGTGCACCGTGGCGGGGTGCGACCACGGGGAGTCGACCGCCCGCGCGTCGTTGACGACCTCGACGTACTGCGCCATCCGGTCAGCGTCGTCGGGTCCGAACGGGTGGGTCTCCATGCGCCCAATGTCTTCGACCGGTGGGCCCGGCGCCACCCAATATCAGCGTCCCGGGGAAGCCCTCCCGCGCCCGAGGGGCACGGGAGGGCACCACGTGGTGTGTCGACGTGTCGTCCGGTCACCCGTGAGGTGATCCCTGGTCACCCGACGGGTGGCCCTTCCACCGTAGGTCGGCGAGCCCGCGCCCGGCAGACCCGAACTGACCAGTCCCCACCCCCCAGCCGGGCCATGCGGTTGCCACGCGACGCGCGACGGCCGCCACCCCACAGAGGTGACGGCCGCCGCGCGGTCGAGGTGCTGCCGGGTGGTCAGCCCAGCGTCAGGGCCGTGTCGTCGATGACGAACGACGTCTGCAGCGAGCTGTCCTCGGTGCCGGTGAAGCTGATCGTCACCGTCTGCCCCGCGAAGGAGGAGACGTTGATCGACTTGAGGCTGTACCCGGTGGCCTTGTTGAGGTTCGAGTACGTCGCCAGCGTGGTCGTGCCCGCCTTCACCGTGAGCTTGTCGTACTGCGTCGAGGTGGTGGTCTCGGCGGAGTCGACGTGCAGGTAGAAGGACAGGGTCGCCGCGCACCCGGCCGGGATGGCCACCGACTGGCTCAGCGTGTCGGTGTGGGTGGTGCCGTAGCCGTTGAGCCACGCCTTCCAGGAGCCGGCGTGCGCCGCCTGGCTGGCGGAGCTGTCGACCACGCCGCTCGAGGCCGACCACGGCGCCGCCGTACCGGTCTCGAAGCCGGGGTTGCCGAGCTTCTGGCCCGAGCAGCCCCCGCCACCGGTGCCACCGATGGTGAAGGTGAAGGTCGTCGAGCCCGATCCGGAGCCCGACGTCGCGGTCGCCGTCACGTTGTAGGTGCCGGCGGTCGTCGGCGTACCCGACACGGTGCCGGCCGACGAGATGCCGACGCCCGGCGGGAGCCCGGTGGCCGACCAGGTGTACGACGCCGACGGCGAGGCCGACAGCGTGAACGACGAGATCGCCGTGCCGACGGTCCCGGTCTTGTTGCCCGGGTTGGTGACGGTGACGCCACCGGTGGCCGAGCAGGTCGGGTCAGCGGCCTGGGCCGGGACCGAGACGGCGTCCCACGCGGCCTTGACCGTGTTGAACTCGGTGCAGCTGCCCGGGAACAGGTTCTTGGCCGCGGTCAGCGTCCAGGTGCGGTACTTCAGGTAGGACGACGAGGTGGTCTTGAGCAGCATCGCGTTGTACATGATCTGCTGCGCCTTCTGGATGCCGATGCCGGTCACCGACGAGCCGTTGCAGGTCGGGCTGGTCGGCTGGCCGTCGGACGGGTTGGTGCCCTCCGCCAGCAGGTAGTACCAGTGGTTGCCCGGACCGGCAGCAGAGTGCACCTCGCTGCCCGGGGTGGACGACGAATAGCAGTTGGCGTCGCCGACCGCCGAGGGGTTGTACATCACCCGGATCGGACCGGCGCCGACCAGGTTGACCTCCTCGCCCACGGTGTAGTCGGGGACGTCGGCCGGGTTGTTGGCGAACCACTCGGTCGAGGCGCCGAAGGTGTCGGCGACGAACTCCTGGGTGCCGCCGCCGGAGATGCCGCCCGGGGTCTTGTCGTCCACGCCGTGGCCGAACTCGTGGGCCACCACGTCGATCGAGCCGATCCACTTGCCACCGGTCTGGGTGTGGCCGATCTGGACCTGCGTGCCGTCGTAGTAGGCGTTGACGTCGTTGAGGCCGACGCGGATCGGCACCCAGCCGCCCGAGCCGTTCATGCCGTTGCGGCCCAGCCAGGTGGAGAGCATCTGGCGCTCCTTCTCGGCCGAGTAGAACGCGTCGACGCAGCCGGTCTCCCGGTCGGTGGCGCTGCCGTTGCCCCAGACGTCGTCGGTGCCGGTGAACGTCGCGTTGCCGCTGGCGTTCTGGCACTTCAGCGTGGAGGCGTTGCTGTTGGTCATCGAGTACGACGTGCCGGAGCCGGTCGTCGGGATGGAGACCGTGCCCTCCCAGTTGCCGTTGCCGGTGCCCTCGAGGACGTGCTCCTTGGTGGTGAGGACCCGGCCGGTGCGCGCGTCGACGTAGACGCTGAGGCGCGAGGGCTCGCCCTTCTTGGTGCCGGTGACCATGGTCTCCCATGCCAGTCGCGAGTGCTTGGTCTGCAGCACCACCAGGCGGGTCCGGCCGAGGCTGGCCTGGCGGACCTGGCGCCCGCTCGTGGCGCGGGCCGCGGCCCTGGCCACCGTCGCCCTCGTCGCGCGCAGCTTCACCGGGCGGGTCTGCGCGACGCTGGTCGCGAGGATCTTGCCCTTGTCGTCCGTGGCGACCACGAAGTCACCACCGACCACGGGGATCCCGCGGTAGGTGCGCTCGTAGGGCACGTAGTTGAGGCCGAGCGAGCTCAGCACCCGACCCGCCTCGAACGCGTCGTGCTTGCTGGCCTTGAGCACCTCCGGCTTGCTGCGGACCAGCCGGTCGGCAGAGGCAGCCGCGGCGGCGAGGCCACCGGGAGGGGCGGGCTTGGCGACGTGACCACCCTGTGTGGGGGCGGTGCGGTCGGAGCCGTGGGACGGCAGGGCGCTGGCACCGGTGGGTGCCAGCACGGCCATCGCCGAGACGAGAGCAAACGATGCGCTCCCGATGACGAGTTTTCTCACCCGAGAATCTCCTTGTGGACGGGCTCGTTCGAGCCACTGGATGGAGGCGCCTGTCTCCAGGCATGGCGCTGCTCGGGTGACGGACCGCCCGAGAAGATCCGGGGAGAATCTCCACCCGCCGCAGGATCGGGGTCAATGGGTTCGATGTGCAGAAAGGTGCACTGCGAAGTTCTGCAAAAGTGCACCTGACAGGTGGCGTGCAGGAAGGGTCGCGCGACCCGTCGTTCAGTCGAGCTCGGCCAGGCCGTGGACGTCGTGGACGACGCCGCCCCACGACCCCGACCGCACCGCAGCCAGCCCGACGGCCACGGCGTCGACGACGTCGGCGGCGACCGGCGCCGGCACGACGTCGAGCAGCTGGAGGCGCAGCCACCCGAGGGGATCGGCGGTCAGCGCCCCGTCCAGCACCCTGTCCCCCGGCTCCCCCGACGACGACATGGTCGGGTGCCAGTGCATCCGGTCGGCGGCGTCGGCGCGCGACTCGAGGAGGTCGATGCGGCAGGTGGCCGGAGCCAGGTCGAGGGCTGGCGAGGAGTAGCCGGATCCGTGGCGCGTCGACTCCACCGGCCTGACCTCGATGCGCACGCCACGCTCGCGGACGTCGGGCTGGTCGGCGAGGGCAGGGTCGACGAAGTCGATCCGGGTGACCGTGACCGCGAGGTGCTCGAGGAGCCAGGCGCGCTGCACGGTCAGAGCCGTTCGATGATCGTCACGTTGGCCTGGCCGCCGCCCTCGCACATGGTCTGCAGGCCGTAGCGGCCGCCGGTGCGCTCGAGCTCGTTGAGCAGGGTGGCCATGATGCGGGTGCCGGTGGCGCCGATGGGGTGGCCCAGGGCGATGCCGCCGCCGTTGACGTTGACCTTCTCGTGGGGGGCGCCGGTCTCCTGCATCCAGGCCAGCACCACGGAGGCGAACGCCTCGTTGCACTCGAACAGGTCGATGTCGTCGACCGTGAGCCCGGTCCTCTCCAGGGCCCGGGCGGTGGCGCGGATCGGACCGGTCAGCATCCAGACCGGGTCGTCGCCGGTCACCGAGAGGTGGTGGACCCGCGCGCGCGGGGTGAGGCCGTGGTCCGCGACCGCCCGCTCCGAGGCGATGAGCATCGCCGAGGAGGCGTCGCAGATCTGCGAGGCGACCGCGGCGGTGATCCGGCCACCGGGAGCGAGCGGCTCGAGCGCCGCCATCTTCTCCAGGGAGGTCTCGCGCGGGCACTGGTCGGCGACGATGTCGCCGACAGGGACGATCTCGCGCTCGAACCGGCCCTCGGCGGTCGCGGTACGGGCGCGCTCGTGCGAGGCCAGCGCGAAGGCCTCCATGTCCTCGCGCGAGATGCCCCACTTCTCCGCGATCATCTCGGCGGAGCGGAACTGGCTGACCTCCTGGTCGCCGTAGCGCGCCTGCCACCCGGGCGACTCCGCGAAGGGGGTGGAGAAGCCGTACTGGCGGCCCACCAGCATGGCCGCCGAGATCGGGATGGCGCTCATGTTCTGCACCCCGCCGGCCACCACGAGGTCCTGGGTGCCGGACATGACGCCCTGCGCCGCGAAGTGCACCGCCTGCTGGGAGGAGCCGCACTGCCGGTCGATGGTGACCCCGGGGACGTGGTCGGGCAGGCCCGCCACCAGCCAGGCGGTGCGGGCCACGTCCCCCGCCTGGGAGCCGATGGTGTCGCAGCAGCCGAGGATGACGTCGTCGACGGCACCGGGGTCCACCCCGGTCCGCCCGACCAGGGCGGTCAGCGCGTGCGCGGCCAGGTCGGCCGAGTGCATCCCGGCCAGCGCGCCACCGCGCTTGCCGACCGGCGTGCGGACCGCGTCGACGATGAACGCCTCAGGCATCGCTGCTCCCTTCGGTGGAGATCCCGTCGAGCAGGATCGTGAGGTACTGCCGCGCGATCTCGGTGTGCGTCCGCCGCCCGCCGGGGCGGTACCAGGAGACCGCCACCCAGACGGTGTCGCGGATGAAGCGGTAGGTGAGCTCGACGTCCAGGTCGTCGCGCAGGACCCCGGCGTCGATGCCGTCCTGGAGGAGGGTCACCCAGACCTCGCGGGACTGCCGGTTGCGGTCGGCAAGATAGGCGAACCGGTCGAAGGTCAGCAGGTGGGCCGCGTCGTTCTGGAAGATCGCGACCTCGTCGTGGTGCCGGTCGATGGTGTCGAAGGAGACGAGCACCGCGCGCTCCAGCTTGGTGCGGGCGTCGTCGCCGCCGGCCAGGATCTCGTCGTACTGGCCGAACAGCTCCTCCTGGAACGTCGAGAGGATCTCGTCGACCATCGACTCCTTGGAGTCGAAGTGGTGGTAGAGGCTGCCGGACAGGATCCCGGCCGCGTCCGCGATGTCGCGCACCGTGGTGTTGCGGAAGCCCTTCTCGGCGAAGAGCCGGGCGGCGATCCGCAGGAGCTGGTCGCGGCGCGACCCCTCGCCGGCCGCGCCTGCCGGGGCCTCGGCGGCGCTCATGCCTGCTGGCTCGAGACGGCGACGACCTCGCCGGTCAGGTAGGAGGCGTAGTCGCTGGCCAGGAACACCATCACGTTGGCGACCTCCCACGGCTCGGCGGCCCGGCCGAACGCCTCCTTCTGCTTCAGCTCGTGCAGCAGCTCGTCGGAGGTCACCTTGGCCAGGAAGGGGTGCATGGCCAGGCTGGGGCTGACGGCGTTGACCCGGATGCCGTGCGGCGCCAGGTCGATGGCCGAGCAGCGGGTCAGGGCCATCACCCCCGCCTTGGCCGCGGCGTAGTGCGCCTGGCCCTCCTGAGCGCGCCAGCCGATGACCGAGGCGTTGTTGACGATGACCCCCTTGGTGCCCGAGGCGACGAAGCGCTGGCCGGCCGCGCGCACGCAGCGGAAGGTGCCGGTGAGGGTGATGTCGAGGACCCGTGACCACTGCTCGTCGGTCATGTCGAGCACGCTGGACGTGCCGCCCAGCCCGGCGTTGTTGACCATGACGTCGACGCCTCCGACCTCGTCGGCCAGGTCGAGCAGCGCCTGGACGTGGTCCTCCTCGGTGACGTCGCACACCCGCTGCCGCACCCGCTCGGTGCCGAACTCGGCCGCGAGCGCCGCCTCGGCCTCGGCCAGCCGGCGCTCGTGGGTGTCGCTGAACACCACCGCCTTGGCGCCCTCCTCCAGCGCTCGGCGCACCACGGCCGCGCCGATGCCGGCCCCCGCCGCCGCGGTGACCACGACGACCTTGCCGGCCAGCAGGTCGTGGCCGGGCACGTAGTCGGGGGGCGGCTGCTCCTCGCGGATGCTCGTCACGTGGCGGCGCCTCTCGGTTCGCGGGGCAGGCCGAGCACGCGCTCGGCCAGGATGGTGCGCTGCACCTCGTCGCTGCCGCCGTAGATCGTGTCGGCGCGCGAGAAGAGGAAGAGCCGCTGCAGGTCGTCGAGGACGTACGGCGCGCCCGCCGCGACCAGCCCGTCGAGGCCGCGCACGTCCATGGCCACCTCGCCCAGCCGCTTGTGCCAGTTCGCCCAGACCAGCTTGAAGACCGACGGGCCGGCGGCGTCGTCGGCCGAGAGCCCCCGGAGCGCCTGGAACCGCAGCACCTCGAGCTCCACCCGCAGGCCGGCCAGCCGGTCCCGGAGCACGGGGTCGTCGACCGCGCCGTTGTCCTCGGCCAGCGCCACCACGCCGGCCAGCTCGCGGTCGAAGCCGACCACCTGGCCCAGGACGGAGACGCCGCGCTCGAAACCGAGCAGCGCCATGGCCACCCGCCAGCCGTCGCCGGGCTCCCCGACCACCAGGTCCGCCGCGGTGCGGGCGCCGGTCAGGAAGACCTCGTTGAACTCAGAGCCCCCGGTCAGCTGCTCGATGGGTCGGACGTCGACACCCTCCTGGTCCAGCGGGACCAGCAGGAAGGACAGTCCGTGGTGCCGCGCGGAGACGGGCTCGCTGCGGGCCAGGACGAAGAGCCACTGGCTGAAGTGGGCGTTGGACGTCCAGACCTTCTGGCCGTCGAGGACCCACTCGCCGCCGTCGAGCCGCGCCCGGGTCTGCACGTTGGCCAGGTCCGAGCCCGCCCCGGGCTCCGAGTAGCCCTGGGCCCACAGCTCGTCGACCGCCAGGATGCGGGGCAGGAAGCGGTCCTGCTGCGCAGTCGTGCCGTAGGCCATCAGGGTCGGTCCCAGGAGCTCCTCGCCGAGGTGGTTGACCCGCGCCGGAGCCCCGGCCCGCGCGTACTCCTCGTGGAAGATGACCTGCTGCCAGAGCGAGAGCCCTCGGCCACCGTGCTCCTCGGGCCAGCCCACGCCGGTCCAGCCGTGGGCGGCGAGGTGCCGGTTCCAGGCCAGCCGTTCCTCGATCGCCTCGTGGTCCTTGCCCGGACCGCCGAGGCCCTTCAGGTCCGCCCACTCACCGGTCAGGTGGTCCTCGAGCCAGCCGCGGATCTCGGCGCGGAACGCCTCGTCCTCGGCGGTGTAGCTCAGGTCCACGTTTGGTAGCCTACCAAGCAAATGCTTGGTTTGGAGACGCTGCCCGCCCTCCTCCGCTACGCCGCGGAGCGGTTCGGCGACCACCCGGCCTACGTCGAGGACGGCGCCACGCTCAGCTACGCCGCGCTGCACCGGCGCGTCGAGGCGGCCGCGGGCGTCTTCGCCGAGGCGGGGGTGGGCGGGGGCGACCGGGTGGTCCTCTGGGGACCGAACAGCACCGACTGGGCGGTCGCCGCGCTCGCGGTCTCCTACGCGGGTGGGGTGCTGGTGCCCGTGAACTCGCGGTACGTCGGGCCCGAGGTGGCCGACATCGTGGAGCGGACCGACGCCGCGCTGGTGGTCGTGCACGACGGCTTCCTGGGGCGCGACCAAATCGGTGAGCTGGCCCGCGCCGGCGTCCGGGAGCGCGTGCTGACCCTGGAGGCAGCGGTGAGCGGCGCCGCCACCGCGGGCGTCATGCCGCGGGTGTCGCCCGACGACGTGGCCGACATCCTGTTCACCTCCGGCACCACCGGCCGGTCCAAGGGCGCGATGAGCGCCCACCGGCAGACCATCGGCGTCGCGCGCGCCTGGGCCGAGCTGGGCGGGGTGCGCCAGGACGACCGCTACCTGGTGGTCAACCCGTTCTTCCACTCCTTCGGCTACAAGATCGGCATCGTGGTCGGCCTGCTCACCGGCTGCACGCTCTACCCGGTCCCGACGTTCGACGTCGAGGCGACGATGCGGCTCGTGGAGTCCGAGCTCATCACCGTGCTCCCCGGGGCGCCGACGATCTACCAGTCCATCCTGGCCGCGCCGACCCGCGCCGAGCACGACCTGTCCTCGCTGCGGCTGGCGGTGACCGGAGCGGCCGTCGTGCCCGTGGTCCTGATCGAGCGGATGCGCGAGGAGCTGCTCATCGACCAGGTGGTCACGGCGTTCGGCATGACCGAGGCGGTCGTGGTGACCATGTGCCGCGAGGGCGACTCGGCGGAGACGGTGGCGACCACCAACGGCCGCGCCGTCCCGGGCATGGAGACGCGCATCGCGGCTCCGCCCGGCTCTGGGACGGGCGAGCTCCTGGTCCGCGGCGACTGGGTGATGCTCGGGTACCTGGACGACCCGGAGGCCACCCGCGAGGCGATCGACGAGGACGGCTGGCTGCACACCGGCGACGTCGGCTCCCTCGACGAGCAGGGCAACCTCCGGATCACCGACCGGCTCAAGGACATGTACATCTCCGGCGGCTTCAACGTCTACCCGGCCGAGGTCGAGCAGGTCCTGGCCCGGATGGAGGGCGTGGACGACGTGGCCGTGGTCGGCGTCCCGGACGAGCGGCTGGGCGAGGTCGGCAAGGCCTACGTCGTCGGCAGCGTCAGGCCGGAGGCGGTGGTGGCCCACGCCCGGGAGAGGCTGGCCGGCTTCAAGGTGCCGAGGCAGGTGGAGCTAGTCGAGTCCCTCCCCCGCAACCTGTCCGGCAAGGTGCTCAAGACCCAGCTGAGAGACGGTGGTTGAGGTGCTCCCGTGGACCTGACCCTCTCCCAGAGCGAGCTGGCCTTCCAGGCCGAGGCCCGGGCCTGGCTGGCCGCGCACGTGCCGGCCGAGCCGCTGCCGTCGATGGACACCGCCGAGGGCTGGGCGCTCCACCAGGCCTGGGAGGCCGAGCTGGCCGAGGCCCGCTGGTCGGTGGTCTCCTGGCCTCGGGAGTACGGCGGCCGCGAGGCCTCGCTGGTCGAGTGGGTGGTCTTCGAGGAGGAGTACTACCGCGCCGGCGCCCCCGGCCGGGTCTCGCAGAACGGCATCTTCCTGCTGGCGCCGATCCTCTTCGACCACGGCACCCGGGAGCAGCGGGACCGGTTCCTGCCCACGATGGCGACCGGCGAGCTGATCTGGGCGCAGTGCTGGTCCGAGCCCGAGGCGGGCTCCGACCTCGCCTCGCTGACCTCGAGCGCCCGCCGCGACGACGTACGCGGCGGTTGGGTGCTCAACGGCCAGAAGACGTGGTCCTCGCGCGCCTCCTTCGCGCACTGGGGCTTCGGGTTGTTCCGCTCGGACCCGGCCGCCGAGCGGCACCGCGGCCTGACCTACTTCCTCTTCCCGCTGGACGCCGACGGGGTCACCGTCCGGCCGATCGCGCAGCTGGACGGCGAGCCCGGCTTCGCGGAGGTGTTCTTCGAGGACGTCTTCGTGCCCGACGCCGACGTGCTCGGCGGGGTGGGCGACGGCTGGTCGGTCGCGATGAGCACCGCCGGCAACGAGCGCGGGCTCTCGCTGCGCTCCCCCGGCCGGTTCTGCGCGGCGGCCGACCGGCTGGTCGAGCTGTACGCCGCGACGCCGGGCGAGCTCGCGGGTGATGCGGTCGTGGACGCCTGGATCAAGGCCCAGGCCTACCGCTTCTACACCTGGGGCACCGTCACCCGGGTGGCCGACGGCGGCGACCTGGGCGCGACGGGCTCGGTCAACAAGGTCTTCTGGTCCGAGCTCGACATCGCCCTGCACGAGACGGCCCTGGACCTCCTGGGTCCGGCCGCCGAGCTGG
>CAZEPK010000178.1:0-10361 GCA_964514085.1 uncultured Nocardioides sp. | reverse complement strand
ATCGAGCCGTAGGCCACCATGGCGCGGGTCCGCCGGGGACCGGCAGGCACCAGGGCGGTGATGAGCGACAGCGTGGTCGGCGTCGCGAGCGCGGCACCGGTGCCCTGTCCGGCCCGGGCGGCCAGCAGCACCTCGGCACCCCCGGCGAGTCCGGCCACCGCCGAGGAGACGGTGAACACGGCGATGCCCAGCATCAGCGTGCGCCGGTGACCCAGCAGGTCACCGGCCCGGCCGCCCACGAGGAGCAGGCCGCCGTAGGCCAGCGTGTAGGCGTCGACCACCCACGCCAGTCCGGCGTTGGACAGGCCGAGCGCTGCCTGCACGGAGGGCAGCGAGAGGTTGACGATGGTGACGTCGAGGGTCGCCATCAGCTGGGCCACGCAGATCAGCGGCAGCGCCAGGCGGCTCAGGGAGGGACGCTCGTCCTGCGGCTGCGCGGGCTGCGCCGAGGCGACGCGGGTCGGGACGGTCTTCATGCCGATGAGCGTCGGCGCCCGGTCTGTCACCGGCCTGTCACCGTTCTGCCAGCGGGAGAACCGGCTGTTCGGCAGGTTCTCTGCATGTCAGTATCGCTGCGTGGAGGCGGCGGTCCTGGGCGAGGTCCGGGTGGGGCGCTCCGGACTC
This sequence comes from uncultured Nocardioides sp., assembly GCA_964514085.1. GTDB lineage: Bacteria > Actinomycetota > Actinomycetes > Propionibacteriales > Nocardioidaceae > Nocardioides. The sequence continues at coordinate 9,737 of CAZEPK010000178.1, read as the reverse complement.
GACCGCGCACCCCGCGGCCAGCGCTCGCGCGACCTCCTCGCGCTGCTCCTGGTCCGTCGCGGCCAGTCGGTCGACCCGGCGGTCCTCCTCGAGCACGTGTGGGGCGAGGGATCGGGGCTCGGGGTGGCCGTGGTCCACACACAGGTGGCCAGGCTCCGTCGGGACCTGGGCGGCGACACCGTGCTGACGACCGAGACCGGCTACCGGGCAGCGGAGCTGGATCTGGACGCCGACCGGTTCGCAGAGCTGGTCGGCCGGGCCCGCGGCGATCAGCCGCAGGAGGCGGTGGCGCAGCTCCGGGAGGCACTCGGACTCTGGCGCGGCGACCGTCCCTACGCCGACGTCACCGGCGAGCTCGTCGCGGCGGAGACCAGCAGGCTCGTGGCCCTGCGCACGGTGGCCCGGGAGCTCCTCGCCGGGCGGCTGCTGGACCGCCGGGAGAGCGAGGGCTGGGAGGAGGCGGCCACCCTCGCCGAGCAGCTCGTCGCGGACGACCCGCTGCGCGAGCGCGGGCACGAGCTCGCGATCCTGGCCACCGCACGCACCGGCCGCCGGGCCGACTCGCTGGCGGCCTACGACCGGCTGCGCACTACCCTGCGCGAGGAGCTCGGCATCGACCCCGGGCCGGAGGCCCAGGAGCTGCACCTCCGGGTCCTCCGTGACGAGGTCGGGCCGGGGTCGACCCGCTCGGTCGTCGTACGCGCGGCCGCACCTGCGCCCACCACCCCGACGATCGGGCGCGAGGACGACCTCGCGCGGCTGCGCGCCCTGGTGGGCAACCGCCGTCTGGTCTCGGTCGTCGGTCTGGGTGGGGTGGGCAAGAGCCGGCTGTTGGCCGAGCTGGCCACGTCGCTGGGCTCGCGGGTCACCGGCTACGTCGACCTCGCCACCCTCCCCGAGCGGCCGCAGGAGGAGCTCGTCGAGGCCGTCGCGTCGGCGCTGGGGTTCACCCTCGGCGGCACCCGACCCGTGGACGCCTTGGCGGCGGCGCTCGGCGCCGACGAGCACCTGCTGCTCGCGGACGAGGCGGAGCGCTGCCTGGAGCAGGTCGCGGAGCTGGCGGCCACCCTCCTCGCCCGCTGCCCCGGGCTGCGGCTGGTGCTCACCTCCCGGCGACCGCTGGGTCTGACCGGCGAGAGCGTGCACGTGCTCGGCCCCCTGCCGGCACCGGGCCCGCGGGCCGCCTCGGAGGAGGCTGCGAGCTCGCCGGCGGTGGTCCTCCTCCGCGAGCGGATCGCGGACCGCGCACCCGAGCTGGTGCAGGGTGAGGAGGCCATGCTGCGGCTGGCCGACCTCGCGCGGCGCGTGGACGGGTTGCCGCTCGCCCTCGAGCTCCTGGCGGCCCAGGCACCCGGGCGCTCCTGGGCGGACCTCGCCGAGCTGCTGGAGCAGCCGGCGACCTACGGCCCAGCCGACGACAGCGCGCCGTCCCGCCACCGGTCGCTCGGGGACACCATCGGCTGGAGCCTGGACCGGCTGCCGGACGACGAGAGAGCGACCCTGCGCCGCCTGTCCGTCTTCACCGGGCGGTTCGAGATGCCCGGGGCCCGGGCGGTCGTGGGCGCCGACGTGGTCGCGGACGAGCCGCTCCGCGCGCTGGTCCGCGATGCCCTGGTGCAGGTCGAGCGCACCGCGCTCGGGCTGTCCTACCGACTGCTGCGCCCCGTCCGCGACGTGGCTCGACAGCTCTTGGCCGCGGCCGGTGAGGAGGAGTCCGCCGTGCGCCGCCACCGCTCGTGGCACGCAGAGAGGTGGCGAGGCGCCCTGCGGAGCGATCCGCTGCTCTACGACGTCCGCGACCACTACTCGGACTACGTGGCCGCGCTCCGCTCCGCGCTCGAGACGGGCGACCACGAGCAGGTCGGCGACCTGTGCGTCACGCTGGGTCGGCTGTGGAGCTTCGCGGACCTGCTGGGCCCGGCCCGGCGCTGGTACGGCCGGGCGCTCCACTCCGGGTTGCTCACACCGCTCGAGCGGGCCCGGGTGCTCCGGCTGCGGGCCGGGGTCGAGCTGCACTTCGACCCGGAGCAGGTCCGCCAGGACCTGGCCGAGGCGATCCCGGTCCTGGAGGCACACGACGCGCGGGCCGACCTGGTCGCCGCCCACGGGGCGGCGTGTATCGAGCGCTCCTGCAGCGGCGACCCCGTCGCGGCCGTCGTCCACGCGCGGGCCTGCGTGGCCGCAGCGCGGCACCTGTCGACGGAGCGGCTGGCCGACGCCCTCGCCATGCACGCCTCCGTGGTCGCCACCGTGCACCCCGAGGAGGCCGAGGCGAGCGCGACCGAGGCTTGGGCCATCGTGACCGCTTCCGGGTCCGTCGCGGCGATCGCCTCGGTGGCGAGCAACCTGGCGTGGGCCCAGGTGGGGTTGGGTCGGCCTGCGGCCGCGCTCGATCTCCTGCGGCGTGCCCGGGAGCGGCTCGAGGCCGACGAGGTGCCCATGTTCCTGCGGCTCCACCGCGCCTGGGTCCTGCTGGCGAACCAGGAGCCGACCCAGGCGTTGGAGGACTTCGGCTCCGTGGTGGCCGAGAGCGGCGCCGCCCTCGAGGGGCGCTGGCTGGCGGAGGTCTACCTGGGATCTGCGTTCGCACTGGCCTCAACCGGCCACACCGCCGCACCGGAGCTGCTGGCCGGCGCGGAGGCGATGGTCGCGCGGACCGGCCTGGTGATCAACCCCTGGCAGGAGGTGCTCCGGACGGCGGCCCACCGGGACGCCGCCATGATCGGACCGGCTCCGTGGGGGGCCGAGACCGCCGGCGGGGCCGCACTGGCCGGCTTGGTCCGGTCCGCCACCACGTAGGAGGTGGTGACAGGTCGGTGACAGAGCGGCTCGGGAGGCTGCGTGCTCCTGTCACCCACGAAAGGGGCTCCCATGAGCGCCGTCCTCCGATTCCCACACGCGGGCCGTGTCGGCGCCACCCTCGCGGTCGCCGTGCTCAGCCTGGGCGCCTGCAACGGCGACCCCACAGGCGCGGACTCCCCCACTGACGCCGATGTCGACGCCTTCTGCGCCGTGATCGGCGACCTCGACGTCAGCGACCCGGGGCAGGTGGTCGACGACCTGGCCGAAACGGGCACCCCTGAGGGCATGCCCGACGACGCTCGCGACGGGTTCGAGGTCATGATCGACCAGGCCGACGCCGATGAGATCAGCGACTCGGACCAGGAGAAGGTCACCGCCTTCGTCACCTACGTCGCGACCACCTGCGGGTCGTTCCCAACCGGCGACTGACCAGCCCGAGCGGGCCCGTGGTCGCCCGGCGGTAGGAGTGCTCAGCCCGCGGGGCAGTACTCGGTCGTGTACTCGGTGAAGGCCTCGTCGGCGTCGTAGCCCTGGTCGGCGGGCGGGTTGTCGAGGAACGTCCCGGTCGGAGGCGTGGCCTGCGCGACGTCGAAGATGCCCTGCAGCAGGACGTACCAGCCGCCCACGGCCACCGCCGGCATGGAGGCAGGCAGCCCGAGCTCGGCCATCCCGGTGGCGGCGGCCGCCAGGGCGTCGGTGGAGCCGCCCGAGGCGACGTACTCGTCCTGGAGGGCGGCCAGGTCGCGGAACTCCGCGCACCACGCGTCGTCTGACGCGGTGCCGGCCGGTGCGGACGACGGCGAGCCGTCGGTCGGCGTCGGGGTGGCGCTCGTGCTGGCAGCCGGAGGCTCGGCGTCCGAGGCACGGTCGTCGTCGCCGCGGGGCCACAGGGTGACCGCGCCGACGACCACCGCGACGAACAGCACGACCCCGAGGATGCGCAGGTCCGCGAGCGAGAACCGCGGTCGCCCACCCGCAGAAGCCATGGCGCGGACTCTACGGCGGGGCCGTCGTCAGACGGAGTGCGGCTCCTCGGGCTCCTCACGGCCGGCGGCAGCCAGCTCCTCGCGGACCACGGGGAAGGCCACGCCGGCGCCGTAGCCCTTGCGGGCCAGCATCCCGACCAGTCGCCGGGTGGCGGTATGGTCGTCGACGCGCGTCAGGCTGCGCAGCTTGCGGCGGACCAGCTCACGGGCCGCCGCCTCCTCCGCCGCCGGGTCGACCTCGTCGAGGACCTCCCGGGCGGTCTGGTCGTCGACGCCCTTGCGGCGCAGCTCGTGGGCCAGGGCCCGGCGGGCCAGCCCCTTGCCGCCGCCGGCGGCCGACTGCCGCTGGCTCACCCAGGTGCGGGCGAACGCGTCGTCGTCGACCAGGCCGACCTCCTCGAACCGGTCGAGCAGCCGGGTGGCCAGCTCGGCGGGCACGCCCTTGCCGGCCAGCTTGTCGCTCAGCTCCTTGCGGGAGCGGGCCCGGCCCACCAGCTGGTCGAGCAGGATCGTGCGGGCCACCGACTCGGGGTCGGCCTCCGGCCCCGCGACGGCGACGTCGACCGGCGGGTCGACCGGGGCGTCGCGCGGCGCTGCCGCCGGGGTGGCGCGCCTGGTCCAGGCGTCCACCCCGGCGGAGACGTCGCCGGCCCAGTCGGGCGCGGGTCGGTCCTCGTCCACGGTCGGCTCAGAAGTCGTCGACACCGACCGGCTCGGCCGGGGCCTCGTCGGTCAGGGTGGCACCGATGCCGAGCTTCTCGAGGATCTTCTTCTCGATCTCGTTGGCCAGGTCGGGGTTGTCGTGGAGGAACCCGCGGGAGTTCTCCTTGCCCTGGCCGAGCTGGTCGCCCTCGTAGGTGTACCAGGCGCCGGCCTTGCGGACGATGCCCTCCTCCACGCCGACGTCGATCAGGCCGCCCTCGCGGCTGATCCCCTTGCCGTACATGATGTCGAACTCGGCCTGCTTGAACGGCGGGGCGACCTTGTTCTTGACGACCTTGATCCGGGTGCGGTTGCCGACCATGTCGGTGCCGTCCTTGAGCGTCTCGATGCGGCGCACGTCGAGGCGGACCGAGGAGTAGAACTTCAGCGCCCGGCCACCGGTCGTGGTCTCGGGCGAGCCGAACATGACGCCGATCTTCTCGCGCAGCTGGTTGATGAAGATCATCGTGGTGTTGGAGTTGTTGAGCGCGCCGGTCATCTTGCGCAGCGCCTGGCTCATCAGCCGGGCCTGGAGGCCGACGTGGCTGTCGCCCATCTCGCCCTCGATCTCGGCGCGCGGCACCAGGGCGGCCACCGAGTCGATGACGATGAGGTCGAGCGCACCGGAGCGGATCAGCATGTCGGCGATCTCGAGCGCCTGCTCACCGGAGTCGGGCTGGGAGACCAGCAGCGCGTCGGTGTCGACACCGAGCGCCTTGGCGTAGTCGGGGTCGAGCGCGTGCTCGGCGTCGATGAAGGCCACGATGCCGCCGGCCCGCTGGGCGCTGGCCACCGAGTGCAGGGCGACCGTCGTCTTGCCGGAGGACTCCGGCCCGTAGATCTCCACGACCCGGCCGCGCGGCAGGCCGCCGATGCCGAGCGCGATGTCGAGCGCGATGGAGCCGGTGGGGATCACCTCGAGCGGCGCGCGGGTCTCGTCACCGAGCCGCATCACCGAACCCTTGCCGAACTGGCGCTCGATGTTGGCGAGAGCGGCGTCGAGTGCCTTTTCGCGGTCTGCAGCCATGGGCCTTGCCTTCCTGAGTCGTGTGGAGTGAGGTGCTCCTTCGACGCTAGGGATGGCCGCCGACATCCGGTCCTACCGGTTGTCGGGTTGTGGAGAAGCTGCCCCGGCGTCGCACCTGTGGACAGAACCTAGCCGAACAGGTGTTCGACTCCCCCGGCGACACGCCGGGGCCGACGCAGAGTCGACGACGCGCGCTCAGGTGGGCAGGTCGTAGGTCAGCTCGAGGCCGTCGGCCCAGGTCGAGCAGGTGCAGCCGTCGGGGTCCGGGAGCGCCGCCACCGCCGCGGTCAGCAGGCCGGTGAGCCGCTCGAGGTTGGACCGGAACAGCGCGAACACCTCGGCCTGCCCCACGCCCCCGTCGCTCTCGGCGCCGGCGTCCATGTCGGTGACCAGCGCCAGCGCGGCGTAGCAGATCCGCAGCTCCCGGGCGAGCGCGGCCTCGGGTGCCCCGGTCATGTTGATGAGCGTGCCGCCCTGGGCGGCGTACCACTGCGACTCCGCGCGGGTGGAGAAGCGCGGCCCCTCGATGACCACCATCGTGCCGCCCTGCTGCACGTCGGGAGCCGCGGCGGCCAGGGCGCCGGAGACGCGGGGGCAGTAGGGGTCGGCGAAGGGCACGTGCGTGGCGCCCTGCTCGACGTACGACGAGGCGCGGCCCGCGGTGCGGTCGACCAGCTGGTCGGGCACCACGAGGTCACCGGGTGCGACCGAGGAGGACAGCCCGCCCACCGCGCACGGGGCCAGGACCTGGCGCACCCCGAGCGAGCCGAGGGCCCAGAGGTTGGCGCGGTAGTTGATCCGGTGCGGCGGGAAGTCGTGGTGCCGGCCGTGCCGGGGCAGGAAGGCCACCCGCCGCCCGGCCACCGTGCCGACGGCGACGGGCGCCGAGGGGTCGCCGTACGGCGTGCTCACCGCGTGCTCCTCGGCGTCCTCCAGGAAGGCGTAGAAGCCGGTGCCGCCGATGACGGCGATGTCCGCGACAGGGGTGCTCACTCCCCCAGCCTGCCTCACCCCGCCGGCAGCCTGACCAGGAACCGGCAGCCGGCCGGGGTGCCGTGGGCGGGCACGTTCTCCACGTGCACGGCCCCGTGGTGCGCCTCGACGATGCCCTTGACGATGGCCAGGCCCAGCCCGGCCCCCTGGCCGACCAGCTCGGACCGCTCCGGCGTGCGCGCCGTCGCCCCGCGCCAGGCCAGGTCGAAGACCCGGTCCATGTCGTCGGCCGGGATGCCGCCGCACTGGTCGCTGACGCTGAGCTCGACCCCGTCGTCGACGGCCCGACCGCGGATCTCCACCGCGCCGTCGGCCGGCGTGTGCCGGATGGCGTTGATGAGGAGGTTGGTCATCACCCGCGAGAGGCCGACGGCGTCGGCGTTGACCGCGAGGCCCTCCTCGACGCTGCCGCCGAGCCGCACCGAGCGCGCGCGGGCCACCGGGTCGGCGCCGGCGATGGCCTCGCTGACCACGTCGCGCAGCTCGACGGTCTCCGGGACCATCGTGAGCACACCGGAGTTGAGCCGCGAGAGCTCGAAGAGGTCGTCGACCATCCGGACCATCCGGTCGACCTCGGTGCGGATCTGGTGGTGGTAGCGGGCCGGGTCGTCCACCATCCCGTCCTCGAGCGCCTCGGTCATGGCCCGCATGCCGGCCAGGGGCGTGCGCAGGTCGTGGGAGACCCAGGACACCAGCTCGCGCCGGGAGGCCTCCAGGCGTGACTCGCGCAGCCGCGACTCCTCGAGCCGCTCGCTGGTGCGCGCCAGCTCCTCCGACAGGGACTGGAACTCCGCGGGGCCGCGCGGCTCGGCGGCGAACGTCCCGTGGGTGCCCAGGCGGCGGGCGTCGCGCTGCAGCGCCTGCGACCAGTGCGAGACCGCGACCCCCAGGGCGGCGGCCACCAGCAGGGCCACCACGCCCGAGGCGATGGCCACCCACATCACCACGCCCCTGTCGTGGTCGGAGATGAACATCATCCGGGCGATGGCCACGATCCCGGCGAGGACCGAGCCGATGGCCACGCCGACCACCACCGCGAGCTGCCAGAAGAACGACGAGCGCCGGATGACCCAGGCCACGGCCAGCCCGACCACGCCGACCGCCACGGCGCAGGTGCCGGCGACGAGCAGGATCTGCAGCTGGTCGGCGCTCACTTGGCTGCCTCCCAGCGGTAGCCCACGCCCCAGACGGTCTGCAGCCGCACCGGCCGGGTCGGGTCGGCCTCGACCTTCTCCCGCAGACGGCGCACGTGCACCGTCACGGTCGACTGGTCGCCGAAGGACCAGCCCCAGACGTGCTCGAGCAGCTCGTCGCGGGAGTACGCCGTGCCGGGGTGGGCCAGCAGGAAGCGCAGCAGGTCGAACTCGCGGCCGGTGAGGGCCAGCGCCTCGCCGCCGCGCGACGCCGTGTGGGCGCCCTCGTCGACCACCAGGTCGCCGTCGACCAGCCGCTGCGGGGCCACCGGCCGGGTGACGCGGCGCAGCACCGAGTCGACGCGCAGGGCCAGCTCGCGGGGGCTGAAGGGCTTGGTGACGTAGTCGTCGGCACCGACCTCCAGGCCCACGACGCGGTCGGTCTCCTCGCCCAGCGCGGTCAGCATGATCACCGGGACGTCGCCCTGCTGGCGCAGCCGGCGGCAGACCTCGATCCCGTCGATGCCGGGCAGCATGAGGTCGAGCACCACCAGGTCGTGCGGCGCCGCGTGGTGCAGCTCCAGGGCGGTCTCGCCGTCCGCGGCCTCGACCACCTCGTGGTCGCCGGCGCGCAGGTAGCTCACCACCACCTCGCGGACGGTGGGGTCGTCGTCCACCACCAGCACGCGGGTCACGGTCGCCTCCGCCGCGAGCGTACGACGCTGGCCCCCACCACGGCGGCGACCGTCAGCCCTGCGACCACCAGCCAGCCGACCGTGTAGTCGCGGTCGAGCAGGGTGGCGTTGTCCGCGCGCTCGCCGAACCGGCCGAGCACCGGGATGGCCAGGATCGTCAGCGAGCCCAGCACCACCGTGCCGACCGCCACCGGCGCCCGGGCGGCCTGCGGGACCAGCCTGAGCGAGACCGCCGCGGCCACCAGCAGCGCGATCGACAGGATCCCGTCGTGCAGCACCACGCCCGCCGCCAGCCAGAGCACGACGTTGAGCAGGTCGTGGCCGCGGCTGAGGACCAGCCACGCGCCGTACAGCCCGAGCAGCACGCCGACCGCCCCCAGGGCCAGGCGCGAGCGCGTCACGCCGACACCTCCAGCCGGGCCAGCCACTTGGTCTGGAGCACGCCGGGGCGATCGGGGGCGATCAGCCGGGCCGGCTCGCCGTGGTCGCGGCTGAGCGGCTCGCCGTGCAGGGCCAGGGCCACCAGCGTGCGGTCGTCGTCGGCGAAGTTCCCGTGGAGGATGGTGTGCCGGTAGGGGCCCGAGGGCTGGAGCGAGTAGACGTCGACGTCGCGGCCGGTCGGGGCGTCGACCAGGTCGAGCAGGTCGCGCACCCGGACGCCGGTCCACTCCGCCCCGGCGCTCCACCCCTCGACGCAGGCGATGGGCAGGCTCTGGGTGCGCTGGGTCAGCCCCTGGAGGTCCTCGCGGCTCAGGGAGACGGTGCGGTCGCCGTACACGACGTCGAGGCGGTACGCCGGGCCGACGAGCTCGTCGGTGATGTGCGCCGCGGCGGCAGACTTGTTGATCGGGACGCCCTGCGGGCCCTCGCCGCTGCGGACGGCGAGCACCGAGACCCAGCGCAGGAACGGCACGCTGCCGCCGGCGACCGCGAGCGCCGCCACCCCGGCCGCGAGCCAGGTGGTGCGCAGCAGCCCGCGGCGCGACAGCGCGCCCGGCTCGGTGGCCGTCGGGCGGTCGTCGACGGTCGACTCGACGTCGGAGGTCAGGGCGCGGCGGATGATCGGCAGCTTGACGGCGATGTGCACGACCAGCGAGCCGATCGCCACCCAGGCCAGCGCGTAGTGGGTGGACCGGAAGGAGAAGTCCCAGGGGTACCACTGGGCGGTGTTGAGGATGCCGGTCGCGAGCTGGAAGAAGGCCGAGGCGACCAGGGTCAGGATCGAGGCCTTCTCCAGGCCGTCGAGGGCCAGGGCGCGCAGGTTGCGGTCGGGCGTGCGGAACAGCTTCGGGTAGACCGTCCAGAGCTTGACCAGGAGCAGCGGCACGGCGGCGGTCCCGGTGATGACGTGCAGCCCCTGAGTCACGCGGTAGCCCCAGGCCGGCGAGGTCGGGAACGG
>CAZEPK010000177.1:0-10423 GCA_964514085.1 uncultured Nocardioides sp. | reverse complement strand
CCGCGCGCCGAGGTGGGCCACGCCCTGGCCGCGCTGACCCGCGGCGCCCGGGTGACCGACGTGGCCGACGAGGTCGGGTTCAGCCGGCGCAGGCTCAGCACGCTGGTCCGGGAGGAGACCGGGCTGGGGCCCAAGGAGTACCAGCGGGTGGCGCGCTTCCAGACGTCCAGGTCCGTGCTCGGGCGCCGTCCACTGGCCGAGGTCGCGGCCTCCTGCGGGTACGCCGACCAGGCGCACCTCGCCCGCGAGTGGACCCAGCTGGCCGGCTGCACGCCCAGCACCTGGCTGCGCGAGGAGTTCCCATTCCTCCAAGACCCCGGGGCGGTGGGCCCCGCAGGCTGACGGCATGACCGCTGCAGACACCAGGCTCTGGCACACCCTGTCCTTCGCGGACGCCGACGCGATGATCGCGTGGCTGTCCGCGGTCGGCTTCACCGAGCACGCGACGTACCGCGACGAGCAGGACCCCTCAGTCGTGGTGCACGCCGAGTGGCTGTGGCCCGACGGCGGGGGAGTGATGTTCGGCTCCCGGCGTCCCGAGGGCGCCGTCGACAACGTGGGCGGCTCGGCGGCCTACCTCGTCACCGACGACCCGGACGCGGTCTTCCGGCGCGCGGTCGAGGCGGGGGCCACGGTCGAGCGGGAGATGGTCGACCAGGACTACGGCGGTCGCGGCGGCTCGGTGGCCGATCCAGAGGGCAACCACTGGTCCTTCGGGAACTACCGGCCCCGGTAGCCTGCCTTCCCGTGGCAGTCAGGGCGGTGCGCGGGGCGACCCAGCTGGACGCGGACGACCGGGAGCACATGCTCGAGCGGGTCGCCGAGATGGTCCTGGACGCCATGGAGGCGAACGGGCTGGAGGTCGACGACTTCATCTCGGTGATCTTCACCGCCACCTCCGACCTGGTCTCGGAGTTCCCGGCGTACGCCGCGCGGCAGCTCGGCTTCGGCGACGTGCCGCTGCTCTGCGCGCGCGAGCTGGAGATCGAGCGGTCGATGCCGCGGGTGGTCCGGATGCTGGCGCACATCGAGACCGACCTGCCCCGGGCCGACGTCACCCACGTCTACCTGCACGGCGCCGCGGCGCTGCGCAGCGACCTGACGCGGGTGCGCGCGGTGCCCGATGAGTGAGCTGACCGGACCGGTCCAGATCGTGGGCACAGGCCTGGTCGGCACCTCGATCGGGTTGGCGCTGCGTCGCGCCGGGATCGAGGTCCTCCTGTCCGACGCCTCGGCCGACCACCTGCGCACGGCGTCCGGGCTCGGTGCGGGCCGGCCGGCCACGGACCAGGACCGGCCGGGGCTGGTGGTCGTGGCGGTGCCCCCCGACCACCTCGGGGACGTGATCCGCGAGGCGCTGGCGCGCACCGCGGCGTACGGCGCCACGGTGACCGACGTGGGCAGCGTGAAGTCCACCCCGCTGGCCGCCGTGGCCGGCGCCGAGGGGCTCGAGCGCTACGTCGGCGGGCACCCGATGGCCGGCAGCGAGCGGTCCGGACCCCTGGCGGCCAGCGCCGCCCTGTTCGACGGCCGGCCGTGGGCCGTCACGCCGCACGAGGGGTCCCAGGCCGGCGCGGTGGCCGTGGTGGAGGAGCTGGCCCGCCGGTGCGGCGCCGTACCGGTGCGCCTCACCCCGGTCGAGCACGACCGCGCGGTGGCCCGGATCTCCCACATCCCGCACCTGCTGGCCGCCCTGGCCGCCGGCCGGCTGGCGGGGGCGCCGAGCGACCACCTCGCGCTGTCGGGTCAGGGCGTGCGCGACGTGACCCGGGTGGCGGCGGGCGACCCGGCGCTGTACGGGCAGATCGTGGCCGTCAACAGCCAGGCGGTGCTCGCGCTGCTGGGCGAGGTCCGCGAGCGCCTGGACGCCGTCATCGACGCCGTCGGCGCCGAGGACCGCGACGGGCTCGAGCGCCTGCTGGAGGAGGGGGTGGCCGGCACCCGGGCCATCCCGGGCAAGCACGGTGGCCCGACCCGCCCGATGCGCTCGGTCTTCGTCTCGGTGCCCGACCACCCCGGCGAGCTGGCCCGCCTCTTCGCCGACGCGGGGGCCAGCGAGGTCAACATCGAGGACGTCCACATCGACCACGACCCCGGCCGTCCGGTCGGGCTGGTCGAGCTCCTGGTCGAGGAGGACCGCGCTGAGCACCTCCTGGGCTCGCTGGAGTCGCGGGGCTGGGTCACCCACCGCTGACCCCGGGGCGGGGGGGTCCGTGACGTCCCCGCCCCTGCTGTGGACAGCCGGGGGCCGCCGGGTCAGGGACCACCGACCACGGGGAATCAGAGGGTGGGGCCGGGCACCGATAGGATCGCCGGTTGTGAGCAGCGCCAGCCAGGGGATCGTCGTCGCGGTCGACGGCACCTCCGGATCGGGGAAGTCCAGCACCTCCCGCGGCGTCGCCGACCGGCTCGGCCTGCGCTACCTCGACACCGGCGCGATGTACCGCGCGATGACCTGGTGGATGCTGCGCCACGGCGTGGACGTGCACGACCCCGCCGCCGTGGCCGCGCGGTGCGACGAGGCGCGGATCGAGTCGGGCCTGGACCCCCTCGCGCCGACGATCAGCGTCGACGGCCAGGACGTCGCGGCGGCGATCCGCGAGCCGGCGGTGAACGCCGCCGTCTCGCCGGTCAGCGCGGTCCCCGAGGTCCGGGCCCGCCTGGTCGCCCTGCAGCGCGCCGCCATCGAGGAGGCCGAGCGGGGCGCCGGGATCGTGGTCGAGGGCCGCGACATCGGCTCCGTGGTCTGGCCGCAGGCACCCGTGAAGGTCTTCCTCTCCGCCGACGCGGCCGCCCGGGCCACCCGCCGGGCCGCCGAGGAGGGCGGGTCCGACGTCAGCGCGACCGAGGAGTCGCTGCTGGCCCGCGACCGGATCGACTCCGGCCGCGCGGTCTCACCGCTGCTGATGGCCGAGGGGGCGGTGCACGTCGACACGACGGCGTACTCCCTCGACGAGGTGGTGGACCAGGTCGTGGCGCTGGTCGAGCTGGCCGGGAGCCGGACGTGAGCGACCTGCCCCGCAGCGCGAACCGGCACCCGGCGCGCTACCTCCTCCACCCGCTCCGCCCGCTGGCCCGCACCGTGATCCGCCGCCGGGTCGGCGTGCGCATCGTCGGCGGCGAGAAGCTACCCGCGAAGGGGCCGGTCATCCTGGCCAGCAACCACGTGGGCGTGGCCGACGGCCCGTTGCTGGCGATCTTCGCCCCGCGGCCGGTGCACGCGCTGACCAAGCAGGAGATGTTCAAGGGCTTCATGAAGCCCTTCCTGCTCGGCGCCGGCCAGATCCCGCTGGACCGCTACCACGCCGACCCGCTGGCGGTGAAGCGGTGCCTGCGCGTCCTGCGCAGCGGCGACGTGGTCGGCATCTTCCCCGAGGGCGCCCGCGGCTCCGGCGAGTTCGACCGGTTCCACACCGGTGCGGCCTACCTCGCCCTGGTCACCGGCGCCCCGATCGTGCCGGTCGTGCAGTTCGGGACCCGCGAGCCGGGGGCCGGGAGCAGCTCGCTGCCCGCCCGGGGTGAGACCGTCGACATGGTCTTCGGCGACCCGATCCGGTTCCCGAGGACGCCGTGGCCGCGCCGCAAGCGCGACGTGGCCGCCCGCTCGGTCGAGCTGCGCCAGCACCTCATCGCCCACCTGCAGGCCGCCAAGGAGCTGACCGGGCGCGAGCTGCCCGGACCGCTGCCCGGCGAGGAGACCGACCCGGACCCGGCCACCGGCATCACGGACGCGGAAGCATCATGAGCGACACCTTCGACAGCCAGCTCGACCCCGACGAGCCGACGGGGCCGGTCCCGGTCCTCGCCGTGGTCGGCCGGCCCAACGTCGGCAAGTCGACGCTGGTCAACCGGATCATCGGCCGGCGCGAGGCCGTGGTCGAGGACGTCCCGGGCGTCACTCGCGACCGCGTCTCCTACGACGCCAACTGGGCCGGCCGCGCCTTCACCGTCGTCGACACCGGCGGCTGGGACCCCGACGCGCGAGGCATGGCTGCCTCGATCCGGGCCCAGGCGGAGGTCGCGGTCACCCTGGCCGACGCGGTGATGTTCGTGGTCGACGCCACCGTCGGCATCACCGACGACGACGAGGCCGTGGTCCGCATCCTGCGCAAGAGCGGCAAGCCGGTGGTGCTGGCCGCCAACAAGGTCGACGACCAGCGCACCGAGGCGGAGGCCGCAGGACTCTGGAACCTCGGCCTGGGCGAGCCCTACCCCGTCTCGGCGCTGCACGGCCGCGGCTCCGGCGACCTGCTGGACGCCGTCCTGGCCGCGTTGCCCGAGACGCCCGCGGAGACGATCGGCGAGGTGGTGGGCGGACCGCGCCGGATCGCCATCGTCGGCAAGCCGAACGTCGGCAAGTCCTCGCTCCTGAACAAGGTGGCCGGCTCCGAGCGCGTGGTCGTGGACAACGTCGCGGGCACCACCGTGGACCCCGTCGACGAGCTGGTCGAGCTGGGCGACCGGACCTGGCGGTTCATCGACACCGCCGGCATCCGCAAGCGGGTCAAGGAGGCGTCGGGCCACGAGTACTACGCCTCCCTGCGCACCACGACCGCCATCGACCGGGCCGAGGTGGCCGTCCTGGTGCTCGACGCCTCGCAGTCGATCTCCGAGCAGGATCAGCGCATCGTGCAGACCGTGCGCGAGGCCGGTCGGGCCCTGGTCATCGCCTTCAACAAGTGGGACCTGGTCGACGAGGAGCGCCGCTACTACCTCGACCGCGAGATCGAGCGCGAGCTGGTGCAGGTGCAGTGGGCACCGCGGATCAACATCACCGCTAAGACCGGCTGGCACGTGGACCGGCTGGTCCCGGCGCTCGACAAGGCCCTGGAGGGCTGGGAGACCCGGGTCACCACCGGGGCGCTCAACAACTTCCTCGGCCGCCTCGTGGCCGAGCACCCGCACCCGGTCCGCAGCGGCAAGCAGCCCAAGATCATGTTCGGCACCCAGCCCTCGGTCGCGCCCCCGACGTTCGTCCTCTTCACCAGCGGCAAGCTCGACGCGGGCTACGAGCGCTACATCGAGCGCCGGCTGCGCGAGGAGTTCGGCTTCGTGGGCACGCCGATCGTGCTGCAGCAGCGGGTGCGGGAGAAGCGCAAGCGGTAGCGCAGACTAGAACCTGTTCTAGTATGCGGCCGTGGGCAAGGTCGAGTCGGTCGCGCGCGTCGGCGCGGCGTACGTCGTGGCCGTCGCCGTCGGCGCGCTGTGGCTCTACGCCGGCCCCGACTCCGGCCGGCCCTGGCTCGACGGCCTGGTGGCCGACCTGCTGGCCACGCTGGTGGTCTTCGCCGCCAGCCGGCTGCACCGCAACTCCAGCTTCTACGACGCGTGGTGGAGCGTCCTGCCGCCGCTGCTCGCGTTGTACTGGTGGAGCGAGCGCGACCCCGGCGCGGACGCGACGAGGTTCTGGCTGGTCCTCGCGCTGGTGCTGGTCTGGGCGGTGCGGCTGACCGGCAACTGGCTGTACGGCTTCCCGGGGCTGCACCACGAGGACTGGCGCTACGGCCCGATGAAGGAGAAGGCGGGCGCCCTGGAGCCGCTGGTCGACCTCCTGGGCATCCACGTCATCCCGACCCTGCAGGTCTTCCTCGGCATGGTCCCGGTCTACGTCGTCACCCGGCACGGAGGATCGGTCGGCTGGCTGGACGTCGTCGCGCTGCTCGTCGGACTGGGCGCCGTGACGCTGGAGACGGTGGCCGACGTGCAGATGCACCGGTTCGGCCGCACCAAGGAGCCGGGCCAGGTGATGGACCGCGGGGTGTGGTCGTGGTCGCGGCACCCCAACTACTTCGGCGAGCTCGGCTTCTGGCTCTCGCTGGGCCTCTTCGGCCTGGCCGCGTCGCCCTCGGCGTGGTGGTCGCTGGTCGGCGCCGTCGCGATGCTCGCGATGTTCCTCGGCGCCAGCATCCCGATGATGGAGCAGCGCAGCCTGGAGCGCCGGCCGGCCTACCAGCAGGTCGTGGACCGGGTCTCGCTCTTCGTGCCGCGGCCGCCGCGCCGCCGAGCGGCATGACGCGACCTCGGGTCGTCGTCGCCGGCCTGGGCGAGACGGGCGTGCTCACCGCCGTCCGGCTCGCGACGCGGTACGACGTGGCGGGCATCTCCACCAAGCCCGAGCTGGTCAGCGGGCAGGAGCTCGGGCTGCGGCTGACCCGTCCCGACCGCTGGGCCCGCGACTACCACCACTCCTTCGCCGCCCTGCGCGGGCTGGACGGCGTGCGCCGCGTCCACGGCGAGCTCACCGGCCTCGACCCGGCGGACCGCCGGGTGCACGTCCGGCTGGCCGACGGCCGCACCACGGAGGAGCCCTACGACGTCCTGGTCATCTCGACCGGGGTCAGCAACGGCTTCTGGCGCCGGCCCGGGCTGGAGACCTCCGAGGAGGTCGCCGCCGGCCTCGCCGAGGCGCACGGCCGGCTGGCCGCGGCCGGGTCGATCGCGGTGGTCGGCGGGGGAGCGGCGGCGGTGAGCACCGCGTGGAACGCCGCGCACGTGTGGCCGGCCAAGCAGGTCGACCTGTACTTCCCGGGCGAGCGTGGCCTCCCGCTCCACCACCGACGCGTCTGGGACCGGCTCGGCGCCGAGCTCGAGCGCGCCGGCGTGGCGCTGCACCCGGGGCACCGGGCCGTGGTCCCTGACGGGTTCGCGGGGGAGGAGATCACCTCCGGCGAGCTCGCCTTCAGCACCGGCCAGCCCGCCGCCCGTGCGGACGCGGTCCTCTGGGCCATCGGCCGCAGCCGGCCCAACTCCGGCTGGGTGCCGGCCGAGCTCCTCGACGACGAGGGCTACGTGCGCTCGGGGCTGGACCTCGCCGTCCCCGGCGTGGACGGGGTCTTCGCGATCGGCGACGTGGCCGCCACCGACCCGCTGCGCTCCTCGGCGCGGAACTTCACCTTCAAGCTGCTGGCCCGCAACGTCCGCGCCCACCTCGAGGGCAGGCCGCTCGGGACCTTCACGCCGCCGCGGAGGCGGTGGGGCTCGGTGACCGGCTACCAGGACGACGGCCTGGTGGTGTTCACGCCCCGGGGCCAGTCCTTCCGCATCCCGCACCTGCCCACCGAGCGGCTGGTGCGGGCCTGGGTGGTGGACCGCGGGTACTACCGCGGAGTCCGGCGCGACGGGCGCGGAACTGGCTAACCTCGTCGGATGCCGCTCGCCCGCTCGGTCCTGCTCCTCGCCCTGGGGATCCTGGTCGCTTCGTCAGGCACCGCACCCGCCTCGGCCCTCCGTCCGGCTGCGTCGGACAAGCCGGTCGCAGGCACGCACTGCCCGACGTTCCCCGCCGACAACTGGTGGCACGCCGACGTCTCGCGCCTGCCCGTGCACCCCCAGTCCGCGGCCTGGCTCTCGCACATGGACACCGACGTCGACCTGCACCCCGACTTCGGGCCGTCCTACGGCGACGGGCCCGACTACGGCATCCCGATCACGGTGGTGGGCAAGAAGCACCCGCGGTCGAAGGTGTCCTTCGACTACGCCTCCGAGAGCGACCGCGTGGGCTACCCGGTCGGCGACGACACCAAGATCGAGGGCGGTCGCGGCTCCGACGGCGACCGGCACGCGATCATCGTGGACAAGGACCGCTGCAGGCTCTACGAGCTCTACGGGACGACGGTGAGCGGCGGCCGCTGGCACGCCGGCTCCGGCGCCGTCTGGTCGCTGGGGAGGAACCGGCTCCGACCCGACGGCTGGACCTCCGCCGACGCCGCCGGGCTGCCCATCCTGCCGGGGCTGCTGCGCTGGAACGAGGTGAAGAAGGGCAGGATCGACCACGCGATCCGGTTCACGGTCCCGACCACGGCCCGGGCCCACCTGTGGCCGGCCCGCCACGACGCCGGCTCGCAGTCCTCGGCCGACTACCCGCCGATGGGCGCCCGCTTCCGCCTCTCGGCGTCCTACGACGCGTCCGGGCTCTCGCCGTACGCGCAGCACGTGGTGGCCGCCATGAAGAAGTACGGGCTGGTCCTGGCCGACAACGGCTCCGCCTGGTACTTCCAGGGCGAGCAGAACGCCGCGTGGCCCGACCGGCTGATCGAGGACCTCAAGACCATCCCGGCCTCGGCGTTCACCGCCGTCGACACCGCCTCGCTCCAGGTCTCGGCGGGCTCCGCGCAGGTGCGCTGAGCCCGATTCCGGCCGGGACGCCCCGGTCGGGTAGCCTGCTCGCTGGTCTCCTTCGGGAGCCACTCGGGCTGTGGCGCAGCTTGGTAGCGCACCTGACTGGGGGTCAGGGGGTCGCAGGTTCAAATCCTGTCAGCCCGACCGAGGACAGCAGGTCAGAGGCCCTCTTCGGAGATATCCGAGGAGGGCCTCGATCTACGATGGCGCCATGGTCGACCAGCCCGCGCAGGAGCGACCGCGCCTGCGGGGGCCCAGCATGGCCGACGTGGCGGCCGCGGCGGGTGTCTCGCACCAGACCGTGTCCCGCGTCCTGAACAGCTCGCCGCTGGTCAAGGTCCACACCCGCGAGAAGGTCATGGCGGCCATCGCCGAGCTGGGCTACCGGCGCAACAACGCGGCGCGGATGCTGGCCACGAACCGGTCCGGCCGGAT
This sequence comes from uncultured Nocardioides sp., assembly GCA_964514085.1. Taxonomy (GTDB): domain Bacteria; phylum Actinomycetota; class Actinomycetes; order Propionibacteriales; family Nocardioidaceae; genus Nocardioides. Next base: position 1,870 of record CAZEPK010000177.1, on the reverse strand, counting down.
CGGGATGATCTCCGCGCACCTGGCCTTCTACGGGCCGAGCATGATCGCGGTCGCCGTCCAGGAGGCGGGGCACGAGGCCGGGTACGACGTCTCGCTGGTGGGGGTCAACGACTTCTCGGCTGACTCGCTGCGCGGAGCCGTGGACCGGCTGCTCGACGAGGCGGTGGAGGCGATCGTGGTGGCGGTGGCCCACCGGTCCTCCCTCGAGCGGGCGCTCTCCCTGGAGCTGCCGATCCCGGTGGTGCTGGCCCAGGGCGTCTCGCAGGGACAGCCGCTGGCGGCCGGGGTGGACCAGGAGGCGGGAGGTGCTCTGGCCACCGGTCACCTGCTGGACCTGGGGCACCGTCACGTGGCCCACGTCACCGGGCCGCTCGACTGGGTCGAGGCCGGCCAGCGACGAGCCGGCTGGCGGGAGGCCCACGCCCGTCGCGGCGTGCTCCCGGGGCCCGAGCTCAACGGCGACTGGTCGGCCAGGAGCGGGTACGCCGCCGGCCTGCGGATCGCCGAGGACCCCTCGGTGACGGCAGTGTTCGCGGCCAACGACGCCATGGCGCTCGGCGTGCTCAAGGCGCTGCACGAGCAGGGCCGGGCCGTGCCCGGGGAGGTCAGCGTCGTGGGCTTCGACGACACGCCGGAGTCGGCGTACTTCTGGCCGGCCCTCACCTCGGTGACCCAGGAGTTCGACGCGCTCGGCCGCCGCGCGGTGGAGCTGACCCTGCGGGCGCTCTCCGGGGAGACCGCGCCCACGGCCGACCTGATCGAGCCGGCCCTGATGGTCCGCGCCTCGTCCGCTGCTCCGGCCTGATCCTTGTTAACGTCCACCACGTGGTGAACCCGGTGTTCGGCTCGGTGCCCGACGGCCGCGAGGTGCACGTGCTCACCCTGGGACGAGAGCCCGGCCCGGTGCTCGAGGTCCTGACCCTGGGTGCCACCGTGCACCGGCTCCACGTGCCAGGCGCCGACGGCGTGCGTCGGAACGTCGTGCTGGGTCAGGCGACCGTCGGCGACCGGCTCGGCTCGACGGCCTACCTCGGTGCGACGGTCGGCCGCTACGCCAACCGCATCTCCCGCGGGCGGTTCGAGCTCGACGGCCACCTCGTGGAGGTCGGCACGAACGACCGCGGCAACTCGCTGCACGGCGGGCCGGACGGCTTCGACCGGAAGCTGTGGGAGGTGCGCCGGCAGTCCTCGGACGCCGCCACCCTCGGCCTGGTCAGCCCGGACGGCGACATGGGCTTCCCGGGCACGGTGGAGGTCTCGGTGACCTACGAGGTGCTCGACGGCACGGTGCGGGTGACCCACGAGGCCACCACGGACGCTCCGACCGTGGTGAACCTGACCAACCACACCTACTTCCAGCTCGACGGCGATGGCGTCGGGACCGTCGACGGCCACCTGCTGAGCGTGGACGCCGACGAGTTCACGCCCGTCGACGACACGGGGATCCCGCTCGGCGGGCACGCGTCGGTGGCCGGCAGCCCCTTCGACCTCCGCTCGCCCGTCGCCCTCGGTGTCGCCGTGCGTGCCGACCACGAGCAGCTCCGGCCGGCCCAGGGGATCGACCACAACTTCGTCGTCCGGGGCTCGGGGCTCCGGCGGGCCGCGGCGCTGGAGTCCGGGCGCACCGGCCTCCGGCTCGAGGTGTGGTCGGACCAGCCGGGGCTGCAGGTCTACACGGGCAACTTCCTCGACGGCGCCCTGCGCTCCACCGAGGGGCGGGCCTACCGGCAGGGGGACGGCATCGCGCTCGAGCCCCAGCTGCCCCCGGACACGCCGAACCACCCCGAGTGGCTCACCGCCCGGTTGGGGCCCGGCTAGCGCTACCGGTCCGTGCTCGAGTGGCGCTTCTCCTCCCCCGGTGCCCGGTAGG
>CAZEPK010000176.1:0-10511 GCA_964514085.1 uncultured Nocardioides sp. | reverse complement strand
TCGAGCTCGGCGCGGTCCGTGCTCCCGACGGGCTGTGGCCCGAGCCGGACGACGTCGCGCGGCTCGACGACGACCCGGTGCGCTGCCTGGACCCCGCCACCAGCAAGCAGATGGTCGAGCGGATCGACCAGGCCCACGAGGAGGGCGACACCCTGGGCGGGGTGGTCGAGGTGGTCGTCCACGGCCTGCCGCCGGGGCTGGGGTCGCACGTGCACTGGGACCGCCGCCTCGACTCGCGGCTGGCCGGTGCGCTGATGGGCATCCAGGCCATCAAGGGCGTCGAGGTGGGTGACGGCTTCGCGCTGGCCGCCACCCCGGGCTCCCTGGCCCACGACGAGATGGTGGTCAAGGACGACCACATCCGCCGGCTCAGCGACCGCTCGGGCGGCACCGAGGGCGGCATGACCACCGGCGAGGTGCTCCGGGTCCGGGCCGCCATGAAGCCCATCGCCACCGTCCCGCGCGCCCTGCGCACCGTCGACGTGGCCACCGGCGAGGAGACGACCGCGCACCACCAGCGCTCCGACGTCTGCGCGGTGCCGGCCGCCGGGATCGTGGCCGAGGCGATGGTCGCGCTGGTGCTCGCCGACGCCGTGCTGGAGAAGTTCGGCGGCGACTCCGTGCAGGAGACCCGCCGCAACGCGCAGTCCTACCTCGACACCCTCCGGTTCTCGTGACCACGCCCAAGGTCGTCCTCGTCGGACCGATGGGCGCCGGCAAGACCACGGTGGGTGGCCTGCTGGCCGAGGCCTGGGAGGTGTCGGTGCGCGACACCGACGCCGATGTCGAGGCGCTCGAGGGTCGCTCGATCAGCGACATCTTCGTCGACTCCGGCGAGGCGCACTTCCGCGACCTGGAGCGCAAGGCGGTGGCCGAGGCGCTGGCCACCCACGACGGCGTGCTGGCGCTCGGCGGGGGAGCGGTGCTGGACCCGACCACCCGGGAGCTGCTCGCCGGGCACCCGGTGGTCTTCCTGCGGGTCGGGCTCTCCGACGCCGTCAAGCGCGTCGGGCTGGGCTCCTCGCGTCCGCTCCTGCTGGGCAACGTGCGCGGGCAGATCAAGGCGCTGCTCGACGAGCGGGCGCCGGTCTACGAGTCGGTGGCCACACTGGTCGTGGACACCGACGGCCTCACGGCGGCCGAGGTGGCCGCCGAGATCGCCGAGGCCCTGGGGTGACGACGATCCACGTCGGCTCCGCCGCGCCGTACGACGTCGAGGTCGGCCACGGCGTGCTGGACCGGCTCCCCGCGCTGGTCGGCGAGGTCGAGCGGCTGGCCGTGATCCACGCGCCCGGCCTGACCGTGCAGGTCGAGGGGCCCGAGGTGCTCGACATCGAGCTGCCCGATGGCGAGGCGGCCAAGAGCGCCGCGGTGGTGGCCGACTGCTGGGAGCGCCTGGGTGCGGCGGGCTTCACCCGCTCCGACGTCGTGCTCACCGTGGGCGGGGGAGCGACCACCGACGTGGGCGGCTTCGTCGCGGCCACCTGGCTCCGCGGCGTACGGGTGGTGCACGTGCCGACCTCGCTGCTGGGGATGGTCGACGCCGCGGTCGGGGGCAAGACCGGGATCGACACCGGCGCCGGCAAGAACCTGGTCGGCTCCTTCCACGAGCCCGCCGCGGTGCTCTGCGACCTCGACCTGCTCGCCACCCTGCCGCCCGCCGAGCTGGTCAGCGGGTTGGGCGAGGTGGTCAAGTGCGGCTTCGTCGCCGACCCGGAGATCCTCCGCCTGGTCGAGGCCGACCCGTCGGCGGCCCTCGACCCCGGCTCGGAGACGCTGGCCGAGCTGGTCGAGCGCGCGATCCGGGTCAAGGCCGACGTCGTGGCGGCCGACCTCCGGGAGACCGGGGGACCCGACGGGCACCCGGGCCGGGAGGTGCTCAACTACGGCCACACGCTGGCCCACGCCGTCGAGAAGGTCACCGGCTACACCGTCCGCCACGGCGAGGCGGTCGCGCTGGGCATGGTCTACGTCGCCGAGCTGGCCCGGCTGGCCGGCCGCCTGGACGACGCGACGGCGGGCCGGCACGCCACCGCGCTGGCCGCGGTGGGGCTGCCGACCCGTTGGCACGAGGCGCCGTTCCACGAGCTGCTGGCGGTGATGCGGGTGGACAAGAAGGCCCGGGGGAACACCCTGCGCTTCGTGGTGCTCGACGGGCTGGCCGAGCCGTCGGTGCTGTCCGGCCCCTCGGAGGAGCTGCTCCGCGCGGCGTACGAGGCGCTCGCGTGACTGCCCCCGTGCTCGTGCTCAACGGGCCCAACCTGGGCCGGCTCGGCCGCCGGCAGCCGGAGATCTACGGCACCACCACCCACGACGAGCTGGCCGCGCTGTGCGTCGCCTGGGGCCGCGAGCTGGGGCTCGACGTCGACGTGCGGCAGACCAACCACGAGGGCGAGCTGCTCGACTGGCTCAACGCGGCCGCCGACGACCAGAGCCCGGTGGTGCTCAACGCAGCCGCCTGGACGCACTACTCCTTCGCGCTCTACGACGCCTGCGCGCAGCTGAGCGCGCCGCTGGTGGAGGTGCACCTCTCGGACCCGTCGCAGCGTCCCGAGGAGTTCCGCCACACCTCGGTGGTCACCCCGCACGCCGCCGCCGTCCTGGCCGGCTTCGGCACCGACGGCTACCGGATGGCGCTGGAGAAGATCGCCGAGCTGACCGCTCCCGGAACCACCTCCGCCTGACGCACGTCCGATCGCCATCCCGATCACGCACGGATCGGACGGCACGGAGGTGGTCGCATGGACAGGCCCGTGACGCTCAGCGTCCGCTCGCTGCTGCTGGTGGGGCTGGTGGCCCTGGCCGTGGCGGCGGCCTACCTCGTGGGGAGGGCCGGTCCCGCACCCGCCAGCGCCGCGGCGACGGACACCTCCAGGACCGTCACGGTCACCGGGGTCGGGCACGTGGCGGTGGTCCCCGACCAGCTCGCCTTCGACCTCAGCGTCAGCGTGGTCCGCGACGACCTCAGCCAGGCCCTCGACGACGCGGACGCCTCCGTCCGGTCCGTCGTGGACACCTTGGTCCGCGCCGGGGTGGCGGCAGAGGACGTGCAGACGACGGACGTGTCGATGTACCCGGAGTACGGCCGGCACCAGAAGGGCGCACCCCCGACGCTGCGCGGCTACCGCGTGAGCCACAGCCTCTCGGTCACGGTGGAGGACCTGACCAAGGGCAGTGCCGTGGTGACCGCAGCGCTCGGGGCCGGCGCCGCGGGGGTGCGGCTCGACGGCCTCCGCCTCCAGGTCAGCGACCCGCAGGACGCCGTCGGCCCGGCCCGGAGCGACGCCCTGGACCAGGCGGAGGCCGCGGCCGAGGAGTACGCCGAGCACGCCGGCCTCCAGGTCGGCGACATCGTGCGGATCAGCGACGCCCCCGACCAGTCCTACGCCTCCGACGCGGGGGGCGCCTACGACGCGGCGGCCTCCGCCGGGGTCCCGATCCAGCCCGGCCAGCAGGACCTCACGGCGAGCGTCGTGGTGGTCTACGAGCTGAGGTAGTCAGCCCTCGGAGGGGCGCAGCGCCATCGCCACCGCGGCCAGGACGCCCAGCTCCGCACCACGGGCGGCGTGCTGGTCCCAGTCGTCCCCGAGCCGCTCGCGTGCGGCGGCGCGGGACGGCGCCAGGGCCGTCTCCTGGAAGGCCATCCTCGGGACGCCGGTGTCCTCCCGCTCGGCCTCCGCAGCGCCGAGCAGGGCCGCGCCGTCGAGGTCGCGGCCGAGGTCGAACAGCACGCAGGCGAAGTCCTCGCAGCTGGTCAGCAGCGCGTCGGGGACGTCGTCGCCGAGGACCACGGGCAGCAGCGTCGCGAACTCCTCGTAGGCCTCGTGGGGACGGCCGAGGTGGCGCAGGGTGCAGGCCCGGTTGTTGCGGACGGCAGTGCCGGCCATGGCGTCGCCGAGCCGGTCGGCCATGTCGATTGCCGCGTCCTCGAAGGCCAGTGCGGCCGCATGGTCCGCGATGTCGGTGAGGACCAGAGCCTGGTTGACCAGCGACCACAGATGGGGGACCGAGTCGCCGCCGTGGGTCCAGGCGTGGCTGAGGTGGGGCCGCGCCTCGTCCGGCCGGCCCTCCCAGTAGGCGGACGCGCCCAGGCAGAAGAAGGCGTGGCAGGTGACCGGCGCCAGCGCGTCGACGTCCTCGGCCGAGAGGTCGTGCAGGCGCAGCAGGGCGACCGCCTCGTGCACCAGCTCCGTCGAGCGGTCCGCGCGCCCGGTGACCCGGTGCACCTCGGAGACGTGCAGCATGAGGTCCGCGCGCCGCAGGTCGGAGCCCCCACGACCCAGGGCCAGCGCGGAGTCGCCCCAGGCCCGCGCGTCGTCGTACTCACCGCGCAGCGTGCCGATCTGGTGCACCACCGCGGTGGTGAGCGTCAGCTGGTCGTCGACCCAGCCGCGGGAGCGGTCGTCCCACGTGGGCATGGCCATGAGCTGGTTCATCGCGGTCTCGACGTCGTAGTAGTGCGACTCCAGCGTCCGGAGGTACGCCGCCCGCTCCGCCGCCGTGCCCACGCGCCGGGGGTCCAGGACCAGCGCGTACGCGCGCTCCAGCTCCCCCGCCACGCGCGACAGTCAAGCCCAGCCTGCTCCCGTGCGCCAGAGCCGAAGAGGGGAAACCACGCCCGACTGGCTAGACTCGTCGGCTGGTCCACGACCACCGGCGGACCACCCTCGACACCTCGCACGCCCGACCACAGAGAAGGCTGAACCCCGCGACATGGCAACGACGAACGACCTGAAGAACGGCATGGTGCTCAACCTCGACGGCCAGCTCTGGCAGGTCATCTGGTTCCAGCACCACAAGCCCGGCAAGGGCGGCGCGGTCGTGCGCTCGAAGCTGAAGAACGTCGAGTCGGGCAAGACCGTCGACAAGACCTTCAACGCCGACGTCAAGGTCGAGGTCGCGAACGTCGACAAGCGGACGATGCAGTACCTCTACAACGACGGCACGTCCTACGTCTTCATGGACACCGGCACCTACGACCAGGTCGAGATCGCCCCCGAGATCGTGGGCGACGCGGCCAACTTCCTCCTGGAGAACCAGGAGGCCATCGTGGCCAGCAACGACGGCCGGGTGCTCTACATCGAGCTGCCCGCCTCGGTCGAGCTCGAGGTGACCTACACCGAGCCCGGGTTGCAGGGTGACCGCTCCACCGGCGGCACCAAGCCGGCCACGGTCGAGACCGGCGCGACCGTGATGGTCCCGCTCTTCATCGTCAACGGCGAGAAGATCAAGGTCGACACCCGCGACAGCTCCTACCTCGGTCGCGTGCAGTCCTCGTGACCACGGCGACCTCCTAGTGGCAGCCCGCTCCAAGGCGCGCAAGCGCGCCCTCGACGTCCTCTACGCCTCCGAGCTCCGCGGCGAGTCGGCGACCGGCGCCCTCGACCGCGCGATCGACGAGGGCGAGGGGCCGACCAACGACTACACGGCCGAGCTGGTCCGGGGTGTGGCCGGCCACCAGCCGCGGATCGACGAGGTGCTGTCGTCCTACGCCGAGGGCTGGACCCTCGAGCGGATGCCGGCCGTGGACCGCAACGTCCTGCGGCTGGGCATCTACGAGCTCCTCTACGTCGACGACGTGCCCGACGCGGTGGCGGTGAGCGAGGCGATGGCGCTGGTCCGCGACCTGTCCACCGACGAGTCGCCGCAGTTCGTCAACGGCGTCCTCGGCGCCGTGCTGCGCAACAAGCCCACCCTGGTCTGAGCTCCGCGGCCTGCGGCAGGCTGTCCCCATGGCAGACGGCGCGCAGCAGGTGGACCTGGTGGTGGTCGGGCTCGGCCCCGGAGGAGAGGCGCTGGCCAACGGTGCCGCACAGGCCGGCCTGCGGGTGGTCGCGGTGGACAAGCACCTGGTCGGTGGCGAGTGCCCGTACTACGGGTGCGTCCCGACCAAGATGATGGTCCGGGCCTCCGACCTGGTGGCCGAGACCGGCCGGGCCGGGGAGCTGGCCGGCGAGGTCACCCTCCGTCCGAGCTGGGCACCGGTGGCCGAGCGGGTGTCGGTGCAGGCGACCGACCACTGGGACGACCGCGTGGCCGTGGAGCGGCTCCAGGACGCCGGGGCCACCGTCCTGCACGGCACCGCGCGGCTGGCCGGCACCCGACGGGTCATGGTGACGCCCGCCGACGGCTCGGACCCGGTGACCTACGAGGCCAGCAGGGGCGTCGTCGTCAACCCCGGGACCCGGCCGGCCGTGCCGCCGGTCGAAGGCCTGGCCGACACGCCGTACTGGACCAACCGCGACGCGGTCCAGGTCACCGAGCTGCCCGGCTCGCTCGTGGTGCTGGGCGGCGGACCGATCGGCTGCGAGCTGGCCCAGGTGTTCTCGCGGTTCGGGGTGCGCGTCACGGTGGTCCAGCACGGCGACCGGCTGCTGCCCGCCAGCGAGCCGGAGGCGGCGGCCGTCCTGGCCGAGGTGTTCGCCCACGAGGGCATCCGCGTGCTCACCGGCGTCGAGCTCACCCGGGCGTCGTACGCCGAGGGCCGGTTCACGCTGGCGACCAGCACCGGTGAGGAGCTGGTCGCCGACAAGCTGCTCGTGGCCGCCGGCCGCACGCCCAACCTCGACGACCTGGGCCTGGAGACGGTGGGCCTCGACCCCACGGCGCGCACCCTCGAGGTGGACGACCGCATGCGGGCCGGCGAGGGGCTGTGGGCCATCGGCGACGTGACCGGGAAGGGCGCCTTCACCCACGTGTCGATGTACCAGTACGCCATCGCCCGCCGCGACATCCTCGGCGAGGAGGGCCCGCCGGCGGCGTACCACGCACTGCCGCACGTCACCTTCACCGATCCGGAGGTCGCGGGCGTCGGGATGACCAAGGCGCAGGCGGAGCAGGCCGGGCTGCGGGTCCGGGTCGGGCAGACCAGGCTCGAGGAGTCGACCCGCGGGTTCGTGCACGGCCCCGGGTCGCAGGGCCTGATCACGGTGGTGGAGGACGCCGACCGCGGTGTGCTGGTCGGCGCCACCGTGGTGGGACCGGCGGGCGGTGAGATCCTGGGCTACCTGGCGGTGGCGGTGCACGCGGCGGTCCCGGTGGCCACGCTGCGGTCGATGATCTTCGCCTACCCCACCTTCCACCGGGCCATCGAGAGCGCCCTGGCGGGCCTCGAGGCGTGAAGCCGTGGCCCCGGGGGTAACTCCCGGGGTGGAGAGGGAGGACCTACACATGACCAGCATCACCGACCGCGCCGAGAGCGCGGGGCGACAAGCCCACAACAGCGACTGGCTGGACACCGCAGCCCGGATCGGACTGGTCACCTACGGGCTCGTCCACCTGGTGATCGCCTGGCTGGCCGTCCAGCTCGCCTTCGGCGACAAGGAGGGCTCGGCCGACTCCACGGGCGCCATCCAGCAGCTCCAGGAGCAGCCGTTCGGCCAGGCCCTGGTCTGGGCCGTGGCGGTCGGGATGTTCCTGCTGGCGCTGTGGCAGGGTCTGGAGTCGATCTTCGGCTACCGCGACGAGGAGGGCTTCACCCAGGTCCGCAAGCGGCTCACCGCGGCGGGCAAGGCCGTGGTCTACGTCGTCATCGGCATCAGTGCGGTGCACTCCGCCACGGGGTCGACGTCGTCGTCGAAGAAGAACAGCAGCGACTCCACCACCGCCAAGGTCATGGACTGGCCGGGCGGCCAGGTCATCGTCTGCGCCGTGGGGCTCGCGATCATCGGGGCCGGCGCCTACCTGGTCTACCGCGCGTACACCGAGAAGTTCGCCAAGCACATCAACGCCGAGGGCAAGAGCGGCGAGACCGGCAAGGCCTACCTCTGGTTCGGCAAGGCGGGCTACACCGCCAAGGGCGTGACCTTCGGGATCGTCGGCGGGCTGTTCCTCTACGCCGGCCTGACCCACGAGGCCAAGAAGTCCGGCGGTCTCGACCAGGCCCTGCACAAGGTGCTCCAGCAGCCCTTCGGCCCGTTCCTTCTCGTGCTGATCGCCCTCGGGCTGGCCTGCTACGGGCTGTTCTGCTTCGCCCGGGCCCGCCACTTCAACGACTGAGCCGGGGTCGCCGATCAGGCGAGGTCCTCCCGCACCTGGTGCGGGGGAACCTCGCCCGTCGGGCGGCCGAGCACCGCACGGAACAGCACGTGGTAGACGTCCCGGTAGGCCGTCCGCTCGCCGTCGACCACGCGGTGCTGCCGTAGCCCGGTCGGGAGCCCGTGGGCCTGCTCCACGTCGATGAGGTACCTCCGCTCCAGCGCGGAGTTGGTCCCGGCAGCGATGTCGCCGAGGACCTGACCGAGGAGGCGGCGACGACGCAGCCGCGGCCGCTCCTCGAGGTGACTCGCGAGGCGGGCGGCGGTGGTGCGGCGCTGCTGCACCACATCGGCGAGGACCGCCACCGCTCGGTCCTCGGAGGACGCGGCGGAGGCGGCGCTCAGCGCGGCGTGCTCGACGCGGACGGGCGGGGGGCCGAGGTTCATCAGCGTCATGGTCGCGAAGCCGCCGATCTGGCGGGTCCGGACGCCGGGAGGGTCGACGACGCGCCGTGTGCGGGCCACGACCAGCTCCACGACCGCCGCGCCCGGGACCGGGTCGGGCGACAGGCCGTGGGCCTCGAGCGCCGAGCGCCCGGCCAGCGCAGCCGGCCAGTGCAGCAGCACCGCGGCCCAGTGCCGCTGGCTCCGGGTCAGGGGCCCGGTGTGCTCGACGTACACGCCGTCGTGGACCCGTGCCCACTCCCGTCGCCGGAGCAGGCGCTCGATGTCGTGGTCGGCGCCACCGCACTCGAGGACCTGGCGCCTGGAGATGACCCCGGCCTGCTGACTGAGCAGCGCGCTCACCAGCTCGAGGTCCATCGTTGGTACCTACCCGGCAGCGGGGGACCCGTCCCGGCGGCGACGCAGGCTGTGGATGACCGACAGGCGAGGGACGTCGGCAGGTGGTGCCGAAGGACCTCGCGGGTCGCTCAGCGCGGCGGACCGTCCGTGGTCGGCTTCTGGTCCAGGACCTCGACCTCGTCGCCGACGTGCAGGGTGGCGCACGGGGTCAGCGGCACGAGGTTCATCCCGAACCACACCGCGCCGTCCCAACGGCGGTGCTGGGCCAGGGTGTACGTCGGCTCCTTGCGGCGCACGGCGGTGAGCTCGTCGGTGGTCGGGATGGCGCACCGGTCGCAGCCCTTGACCACGCGGAACTCCGCCGCGCCGACGCGCACCCGGCGCCAGCCGTCCTCGGCCCACGGCTCGGAGCCGGCCACGACCAGGTTGGGCCGGAAGCGCACCATCGGCAGCGGGCCCTCGTCGGCCTTCGGGCCCGCGGCGATCAGGTCGTTGAGCGCGGCGAGCGAGCCGTCGGTGGTCAGCAGGACCGGGTAGCCGTCGCCGAAGTGCAGGGGCACCCCCGGCCCGGCGAAGTCGGGGTTGGCCTGGCGGCGGTTCGGGTCGTCGGCGTGCACCAGCCGCACCGGCGTGCCGAGCACGGCGGTGAACCAGGCGTCCGCCTCGGGCCCGGCGACCGCCGCGCCGAAGGGCGCGCGGCCGAAGACGGTGACGTCCACGAGGCGGTCACCCTCGGGGCGCTCGACGACCAGCTCCTCGTGGTCGTGGGCGCTGACCACCAGGCCGCCGTCGGCCGTGAGCCGGGGGTGGATGAGCAGCATCTCGCGGTGCTCGCGGGCGGTGACGGTCTCGCCCGCCTCGTCGACGAGCATCCAGCGGCGGTCGCCGGCCAGGCCCCAGGGCTCGACCACCGCGGTCTCGAGCTCCTGCCCGCGGCAGGACTTCACGGGGAACCGGCGCAGCTCGGTCAGCCGCAGCGGCTGGGCATCCGTCACCCGCAGATGATCGCAGGTGGAGAGGACAGGACGGCGTCCACCGGGGAGGCCGAGCGGCTCCCCGGCGGACGGTGGCGGTCGATCAGCTCGTGCCCGTCCCGCGGGAGCCGCAGTAGGCCTGGTGGAGCAACCGGTAGAAGTCGTCCCCGAGCGCGTGCGGGAAGGAGGACGGGTCCTGGTTGAGGACGATCACGGTCTGGCGACTGCCGTCGGGGGAGGAGTAGGCGTAGACGAGGTAGCCGGGGAAGTTGCCGCCGTGGCCCCACGCGGCTCCGCACGGCGTGGTGAACCGCTCGAGGCCGAGCCCGTACGACGTGCCCGGCTCCTCCTCCGCGGAGGCGTCGTGCGTCGTGCGCATGGCCGCCAGGAGCCGCGGGGGCAGCAGCTGGCCCGAGAGCAGGCTCCGGTAGAACCGGGCGACGTCCGGGGCCGTCGACACCCCGGAGCCCGAGGCCCACGGGTAGGGGTAGAGCGGGGTGATGTCGGTCGGCTGGTGCGTCCCGGGGAACACGTAGTAGCCGTGCGCCGCGGGAGCCGGCAGCGTCGTCGACGTCGTGAACGTCGTGGTGCTCAGGTCCGCCCGGGCGAACACCCGGTGGCGGAGCACCGTGCCCAGCCGCTTCCCGGTCACGGCCTGGACCGCGAGCCCCGCGAGCACGTAGTTGGTGTTCGCGTAGTGGTAGGCGGTGCCAGGAGGTGCGACGGGGCCGTGGCTCAGCCCGATCCGGACCAGCTG
>CAZEPK010000175.1:0-10548 GCA_964514085.1 uncultured Nocardioides sp. | reverse complement strand
CAACGGCCTGGTGGCCAGGGCCGCAGAGCGGCTGGTGCTGGTGGCGCGGGGCGTCGACGAGAAGGCTCTGACGGTGCCCGAGGCCGCGCACCTGGCCCTGCGGCCGGCGTACGAGTCGAACCTGCGCGCCTACCGCGACGGCGGCGCGAACGGCGTCCACGCCTGGATGCTGTACGCCGCCGAGGCCTACGCCGCGGGGGCCGAGGCCAGCCCGCTCAGGCGGGACGCCGAGTAGTCCGGAGACGGCTGTGCGGCCCCCGCCGGAGGCCGCACCCGCTCTTCAAGATCCTCTCCTGCCCCCAGGATTTCAAGGCCTTGAGAGTGCTGCGGATCGGGCGTAGACAGGGGGTCACAACTCCAGAGCCACACGTGAACCGGGTACCCACGCGGCGATCTACCCTTCGCAGAGGGCGCTAGCCAGCGGACGCTGTCCGCGGCAGTAGTTGGATGTTGCACGCCTGGTAGCCGGGTTCACGTGTCAGCGGTGGCATCCGAGGTTTCGCACCTCGGGTGCCACCTGCGTGTGGTGGGTGTTGTGTGGTCTTTCGCCTGCGCTCGTGGCGTCGGGTCGGGTCCGTCGGTCGGGGGCGCGGCGGCGGCCGATCCACCCCTGCGCTCGTTCCTCGCTCCGGGGGGCCAGTCCCATCCACCGGCCGCCGCCGCGCCCCCGCCCGCCGGCCCCGACGCGTCACCCTCGCTCCGGCTGGACGGGTGGGTGGGGGAGGGGCTCGTCAGCCGCTACGCGGCTTTCTCGCCCCGACGGTGGTTGAGGAGGTTGCGCAGCAACCGTCTCGAAACCTCGCAACCCGGTGCTGGTCCGGTCCCAGCCCCGGGTCGCCTGGTTTCGAGACGGTCGCTGCGCGCCCTCCTCAACCACCGAGGTGGTGCCGCCCCGACGGTGGGCTCCGGCGCGCCGGCCCTCGCTCCGGCTGACCACGACGGTGGTTGAGGAGGTTGCGCAGCAACCGTCTCGAAACCCCGCAACTCGGGGCTGGGACCCGACCTGCTTCAGGCGCCCAGCCTCTTGCGGCGGGCGGAGGCCCAGAGGACGCCGCCGACGGCGACCACTCCTCCGACCGCCAAGGCGGCCAGGGTCGGCCTGGCCGGGACGCGGCTGCGCAGGGCCACGGGCTTGGTGAAGACCAGGATCGGCCAGCCGTGGGCGACCGCGGCCTTGCGCAGGTCCTTGTCGGGGTTGACCGCGTGGGCGTGGCCGACCGCCTCCAGCATCGGGACGTCGGTGACGGAGTCGCTGTAGGCGAAGCTGCGCTCCAGGTCGTAGCCGCGCTCACCGGCGAGCTCGACGATGGCGCGGGCCTTCTCCTCGGCGTACGCGTAGTAGTCGATGTTGCCGGTGTAGCGGCCGTCGACCTCCTCGAGCCGGCTGGCGATGACGATGTCGGCGCCGAGCATGGCGCCGATCGGCTCGACCACCTCGGTGCCGCTGGTGGAGACGATGACGACGTCGCGGCCTGCGGCCTTGTGCTCCTCGATGAGGCTGACCGCCTCGTCGTAGACCAAGGGATCCACGATGTTGTGCAGGGTGTCGGCGACGATCTCGCGGACCGTGGCCACGTCCCAGCCGGCCACGAGGGTGGACATGAACGCCCGCATCTTCTCGATCTGGTCGTGGTCGGCCCCGCCGATGACGTAGACGAACTGCGCGTACGCCGAGCGCAGCACCGCCCCGCGCGAGATGAGGCCACCGGCCTGGAAGGGCTTGGAGAAGGCCAGGGTGCTCGACTTGGCGATGATCGTCTTGTCGAGGTCGAAGAAGGCCGCGCTGCGCAGGAGCGGGGTGGCCATACCTCCATGGTAGGGATCCACGAGTCGTCCACAGGCGAACCCCGAACCCCGCTCCTCCACAGGACGCCTCCCGGCCGGGCGCGCACGTCCTCGCTGCCGGGGATGGTCGGCGCATGGACCGACCCCTCCTGGCCACCGACGACGCCGGCCTCGCCGACGAGCTCGCGCGGCTCTCGGCCGCCGCCGGCGCTCCGGTGGCGGTGGCCGCCGACCCGACCGACGTGCTGCGGGCCTGGAGCACGGCGCCGGTGGTCCTCGTCGGCGCCGACCTCGCGGGCGCCCTGGTCGAGCTCGCGCCCCCACGCCGGCCCGGGGTGCACGTGGTCGGCTGGTCGCCCGCGCCGACGGGCACCTTCCGCGACGCGCTGCTGGTCGGCGCCGAGCGGGTCATCGAGCTCCCGGCCGGCGGCGACCTGGTCGCCGAGCTGCTCACCGACCTCGGCGACGCCGGCCGCGGCGAGGGCCACCTGGTCGGTGTGGTCGGCGGCTCGGGCGGCGCCGGTGCCACCACGCTGGCCTGCGCGGTCGGTCAGGTCGCGGCCGCGCGCGGGCCGACCCTGGTGGTCGACCTCGACCCGCTGGGGCCCGGCTGCGAGCGCGTCTTGGCCCTCGACGACGCGCCGGGGGTGCGGTGGGACTCGCTCGGCACGGCATCGGGGCGGCTGAGCGGGCGCTCGCTGCGCGAGGCCGTCCCGCGCCGGGCGGCATTGGGCGTCCTGGGCTGGTCGGCGGCCGGGTCACAGCTCGAACCGCGCGCCGTGCGCGAGGCGCTGTCCGCGGCCCGGCGGGGCCACGACACGGTGGTGGTCGACCTCCCCCGAGCCGGTGCCGGTGACGGGCCCGTGGCCGAGACCGTGGCCAGGTGCGGCCTGGTGGCGGTCGTGGTCGTGCCGACCGTGACCGGCGTGGCCGCGGCGGCGAGGTGGGTGGCCGCCCACCGCGACCGGGCCGAGGTGGGGCTGGTCCTGCGTGGCCGTGGTGCGGACCCGCAGCGGGTGGCCGGCCTGGTCGGCGCGCCGGTGCTCGCCACCATGCCCGACCAGCGCGGGCTGGCCGAGGCCATCGACCTGGGCCTGGGTCCGGCGCGCTCGCGGCGCGGCCCGCTGGTGGCGGCGGCGCGTGCCGTCCTGGCGGCGGTGGCGGCCCCGGCGGTGGCGGCGTGACCACCGCGGAGGTCGAGCCGGAGGTCCTCGACCGGGTGCGTGAGCGGCTGGCCGGCCGGCCCGGCGAGCTCTCCCCTCACCGGGTGGCCGAGGCCCTGCGCGCCGCGGGCCGGCCGGTGGGCGACGCCACGGTCCTGGCCGTCTACGAGGCACTGCGCCGCGACGTCCTGGGCGCTGGTCCGCTGGAGCCGCTGCTCCGGCTGCCGGGGGTCACCGACGTCCTGGTCAACGGACCCGACCAGGTCTACGTCGACCGCGGTGCGGGCCTCGAGGCCACCGCGGTGCGGTTCAAGGACGACGAGTCCGTGCGCCGGCTGGCCCAGCGGCTGGCCGCCATGGCTGGCCGGCGGCTCGACGACAGCGCGCCGTTCGCCGACCTGCGCCTGCCCGACGGCAGCCGGTGCCACGCGGTGCTGGCGCCGGTGTCGCGGCCCGGCACCTCCATCTCCCTGCGCGTGCCGTCCGCGCGGGCCTTCACCCTCGACGAGCTGGTGGCGGCCGGCACCGTCGGCGCGCGCGGCGCGGACCTGCTGCGGGCGTTGGTCAGCGCCCGGGTCGCCTTCCTGGTGAGCGGGGGCACCGGCAGTGGCAAGACCACGCTGCTCGCCGCGCTGCTCTCGCTCGTCGACCCGGCCGAGCGGCTGGTGGTCGTCGAGGACGCCTCGGAGCTCCGGCCGGACCACCCGCACGTCGTGGCGCTCGAGGGGCGGCCCGCCAACGTCGAGGGGGCCGGCGCCATCGAGCTGCGCACGCTGGTCCGGCAGGCGCTCCGCATGCGCCCCGACCGGCTGGTGGTGGGCGAGGTCCGCGGCGCCGAGGTGGTCGACCTGCTGGCCGCGCTCAACACCGGCCACGACGGCGGTTGCGGGACCGTGCACGCCAACTCCGCGGTCGACGTGCCCGCGCGGCTCGAGGCGCTGGCCCTGGCGGCCGGCCTCGACCGCGCCGCCACCCACAGCCAGCTGGCGTCGGGGGTCGCGGCGGTGGTGCATCTGACTCGGGGCCGCGACGGCGTCCGTCGCCTGGTAGAGCTCGCGGTGCCCCGGAGGGCTGCCGACGGTCTGGTCTCCATGGTCCCGGCGGTCTCCTTGGTCGACGGCGAGCTCCGCGAGGGAGCCGGGGCCGCGGAGCTGGCCCGGGTGCTGCGGTGGTGATCCCGATGAGCGCGCTGGCCGGGCTGGGTGCCGCGGCCGCGGTCTTGCTGCTCCTCCCGGCGCGCCCGCGGCTACCCGGCCCTCGGGTGCCGCGACGCCTCGGCTCGGGACCCTGGCTGCTGGTCGGCCTCGCGCTGCTGGCCGCCTGGCTGCCCCTGTCCTGGTGGGTGCCCAGCCTGGTCGTGGCGGGTGCCGCGGTCGTGGGCTGGCTGTTGTGGCTGCGCCGTCGCGAGCGGCGCGCGGCCACGGCGACGGGCGCGCGGGTGCTCGAGGCGTGCGAGCAACTGGGCTCCGAGCTGGCGGCCGGCCAGCCGCCGGGAGCGGCGCTGGTCCGGGCCGCCGAGGACTGGCCCGAGCTGGCACCCGTGGCCGAGGCCTTCCGCGTGGGCTCTGATGTGCCCGCCGCACTGCGGGTCCTGGCGGCGCGGCCTGGCGCGGCCGACCTGCGGCTGCTCGCGGCCGCCTGGCACGTGGCCCACCGGACCGGCCAGGGGCTGGCCGACGCCGTCGAGCGGGTGGCCCGCGAGCTGGTCGAGGCGCGCGCCACCCGGCGGGTGGTCGACGGCGAGCTGGCCTCGGCGCGGGCCACCGCACGGCTGGTGGCCCTGCTGCCCGTCGCGTCGCTGGCCATGGGCGCCGGGGTCGGTGGCGATCCGGTCGCCTTCCTGCTGCGCACACCGGCCGGGTGGCTGTGCCTCGCCTCGGGGCTGGCCTTCGGGCTGGCCGGGCTGTGGTGGATCGAAGCGCTGGCTCGAGCCGTGGACCGCGGCTCGTGAGCGCGGTCTGGCTGGCCGCCGCCGCGGCCGCCCTGGCGGTGGCGCTGCTGGTGCCCGGCGTCCAGGGTCTCGACGGGCCTGCTCGGGAGGCAGTGCCGGCGTCGCCCGCAGAGGAGCGCGACTGGCTCCGACGCGGGCGCCCGTTGTGGGTGGTCCTGGCCGGTGCGGCGGCCGGCGTGTTCCTGGGCGGCACCGCGGGTGCGGTCGGGGCGCCGGTGGCGGCAGTCGCGGCCTGGCTGGTCATCGAACGCTCGGAGCCTGCGCACCGCCGCCGCGACGCAGCGCTGGCCCGCCGCGACCTCCCGCACCTCGTCGGCCTGCTGGCCGACGCCCTGCGTTCGGGGCAGCCTCCGGACGACGCGTTGGCGGTGGTCGCCGGTGCCCTGCCCGGACCGGCCGCGGCCCGGCTGGCCGAGCTGGTCCCCCGGCTCCGGCTCGGGGTCGACCCGGGCCAGGTCTGGCGCGACCTGGCCGCCGACCCCGCCCTGGGCCCGCTCGGTCGAGCCCTGGCCCGGGCGCACCGGACCGGGGCGCCGGTGGTGCCCGCCGTGGAGCGGCTGGCCCAGGAGCTGGCGCGCGCGGCCCGCGCCGAGACCGAGGACCGGGCCCGGGCGGTGGGGGTGAAGGCCGCGGTGCCGCTGGGCCTGTGCCTGCTGCCCGCGTTCGTGCTGATCGGGATCGTGCCGGTGGTGGCCGGGCTGCTCGTGAGCCTGGGCCTGTGAGGCCCCGAGTCCTCCACAGGCGCGGGTCCCGGGACCGTCCTCCACAGACCGCCTCCGCACCGCCGCCGGCCGACGGTCCGGACGCCCAGAGTCCTCGGGTCGGGCCGCGCCGCGGCCCCCGTCCACGAAGGAGATCCATGCGCACGACCATCCGCACCCGCGACGAGCGGGGCATCACCACGGCGGAGTACGCCGTCGGCACCGCGGCCGGCGCCGGCCTGGCCGGGCTGCTCTACAAGATGCTCACCGGCGGCTTCGGCGACCGGCTGCTGAAGCTGCTCTACGACCACGTCCTCGGCCTGCTCGGCATCGGCTAGGGCACGCCGTGACGACGCGGGTCAGGGACGCGCGGGGAGCCGCCACGGCGGAGCTCGCGATGGTGCTGCCGCTGCTGGTGGCCGTGACGCTCGGGCTGGTCTGGCTCCTGGCGGTCGGGGCCGGGCAGGTGCGTGCGGTCGACGCCGCCCGCGAGACCGCGCGCGCCCTGGCCCGCGGCGAGGACCAGTCCACGGCCATCGGCCGCGGCCTGGCCGTGGCGCCCGACGGCTCCTCGGTGTCGGTCAGCCGCAGCGGCGGTGAGGTCCGCGTGACCGTGACAGGTCGGGTGGCCGGCCCGGGCGGGCTGTTCGCGCACCTGCCCTCGCCCCGGCTCCGCGCCGAGGCCGTGGCCGCCGACGAGGAGGTGGCCGCACCGTGAGCAGGCAGGGCGAGCGCGGTGCGGCCACCCTCCTCGCACTGGCGCTGACCGGCGTCCTGGTGCTGGTCGGCGCCGCGCTCGGTGTGGCCGGCGCCATGGTGCACGCCCACCGCGTGGCGCAGTCCGCCGCCGACCTGGCGGCCCTGGCCGGCGCTCAGGCCCGGGGCCGCGGTGGCGACGCCTGTGCGGCCGCCGGGACCGTCGCAGCGGCCAACGGCGCTCGGGTCGACAGCTGCGCGGTCGAGGGCCTCGACGTCCGCCTGCAGGTCACGGTGGCCGGCCCGCACTGGCTGGGCCAGCACCACGACCTGTCCGCCCAGGCCCGGGCCGGACCCGGCTGAGCGGACCTCGGGAGGCGGTGGTGGCGGGTGGGCTCGGGGAAGGGATAGGAGAGGAGAGCCCGCGTCAGAGGGTGGGGCGGTCCCGGTCCTCTTCGCGGTCGACGTCCATGCGGCGGTTCGCCTCGACGCCGTCGAGCTGCTCGGAGAGCTTCTCGAGCCGCTTCTGCTCCTTGCGGCGAGCCCAGGAGCGCTTCGACCCGGACTTGAGGATCCACAGCCCCCACCAGATCGCCAGCGCCGCGGCGACGCCGACCAGGAAGAGGGCCATGGGGCTGAGCTCGATGCCCGCGAGCTTGAGCGTCGTCCCGTCGATCTCGGCGGTGAAGACACCCAGCACGATCGCCACGGCGCCGAGCGCGATGAGGACCAGACCGATGATGACCATGGCCGGACCCTAGGGCATCCCGAGGGGGTCGCGGGTCACCCCAGCAGCACGTCGAGCAGCCGGATCGCGCCGGCCTTGTCGAGCGGGTTGTTGCCGTTGCCGCACTTGGGCGACTGCACGCACGAGGGGCAGCCGTCGAAGCACTCGCACGCGGCGATCGTCTCGCGGGTCGCGCCGAGCCAGGCCCGCGCCGCCGAGAACCCGCGCTCGGCGAAGCCGGCCCCGCCCGGGTGCCCGTCGTAGACGAACACCGT
This sequence comes from uncultured Nocardioides sp., assembly GCA_964514085.1. GTDB lineage: Bacteria > Actinomycetota > Actinomycetes > Propionibacteriales > Nocardioidaceae > Nocardioides. The sequence goes on along the minus strand of CAZEPK010000175.1, from coordinate 3,250 downwards.
GAGCTGCCCGGTGTCTTGGTGCAGCGCCGTGGAGACACCGCCGATGTCCCAGCGGTCGCAGGTCGCGAACAGCGGCAGGAGGCCGATCGAGCAGTGCTCCGCGGCGTGGGCGGAGCCGGGCAGGTCCGCCGTGGACAGGCCGGCGGCGTCGAGGGCCCGCTCGGGCACGGTCCACCACACCGCGCTGGTGCGCAGCGTCCGCGGCGGCAGGTCGAGCTCCTGCTCGCCCAGCACCTCGCCGCTGGGCTGGCGCCGCATCTGGAAGGACACGACCTGGTGCGTCACCTCGACCTCGCCCCACGACAGCCGGCACGCGCCCCAGGACCGGTGCTCCCGCTCGGCCACGATCGAGATGTCGGTGGTGTCGCGCGCGCTGGTGGAGTACGGCGCGTCCGTGCGGCCGATCACCGCGACGTGCTCCTCGAGGTCGAGCGACTCGACCAGCCAGGTCTCGCCGCGGTGGACGTAGACCGCCCCGGCGTGCGCGGTCGCGTGGGCGCCGGCCGCGTCGACGGTGCCGACGACCCGGCCGGTGTCCTTCTCCACCAGCGAGACGGGCGCCACACCGGCCGAGCGGAGGTCGGCCAGGTCGCTGGCCCGGCGCCGGTCGGTCCAGAACCAGCCGCGCGACCGGCGCCGGAGCAGCCCGGCGTCGGTGAGCTGGTCGGCCACGTCGCGGGCCGTCGGTCCGAACATCGGCAGGTCGTCCTCGGTCAGCGGCAGCTCGGCGGCGGCGGCGCACAGGTGCGGCCCGAGGACGTAGGGGTTGGCGGGGTCGAAGACCGTCGCCTCCACCGGCTGGCCGAGCAGCGCCTCGGGGTGGGTGACGAGGTAGGTGTCGAGCGGGTCGTCGCGCGCGATGAGGACGCCGAGCGCGTCCCCCGCGCCGCGGCCGGCCCGGCCCACCTGCTGCCAGAAGGCGGCGCGCGTGCCCGGGAAGCCGGCCACCAGCACGGCGTCGAGGCCGCTGATGTCGATGCCGAGCTCGAGGGCGCTGGTGGCCGCCAGGCCGGTGAGCTCGCCGGCCCGCAGCTGGCGCTCGAGCTCGCGCCGCTCCTCGGGCAGGTAGCCGCCGCGGTACGCCGCGACCCGGCCGGGCAGCGAGGGGTCCACCTCGGCCAGCAGGCGGGCGGCGGTGGTCGCCACCTGCTCGGCCCCCCGGCGCGACCGGATGAAGGCCAGGGTCCGCACGTCCTCGGCCACCAGGTCGGCCAACAGGTCGGCGGTCTCCGACGGCGCGGCCCGCCGCAGCGGTGCGCCGTTCTCGCCGGTGAAGGAGGTCAGCGCCGGCTGCCACATCGCCAGCGACACCTCGCCGCGCGGTGAGCAGTCACCGCTGACCGCCAGCACGTCCAGCCCGGTGAGCCGGCCGGCCGCGGCCTCCGGCTCGGCCACGGTGGCCGACGCCAGGACGAACGTCGGGTGCGCGCCGTAGGCCGCGCAGACCCGCCTCAGCCGGCGCAGGACCTGCGCCACGTGGGCGCCGAAGACCCCGCGGTAGTGGTGGCACTCGTCGACGACGACGAACCCCAGCTGGGAGAGGAAGGAGCGCCAGCGCTCGTGCCCGGGCAGCAGCGAGTGGTGGAGCATGTCGGGGTTGGTCAGGACGTACTCGGCGTGGTCGCGGGTCCACTCGCGCTGCTCGCGGCTGCTGTCGCCGTCGTGGGTGCTGACGCGGACGTCGAGCCCCAGCCCCGTCAGCCCGGACAGCTGGTCCTGGGCCAGCGCCTTGGTCGGCGCGAGGTAGAGGGTGGTGAGGCCGCGCTGCCCGCGTGGCCCGCGGCCGGTCAGCGCAGCGCTCAGCGCAGGCAGCTGGTAGGCCAGCGACTTGCCGGACGCCGTGCCGGTGGCGAGCACGACGTGCTGGCCGGCGTGCGCCGCGTCGGCTGCCGCGGCCTGGTGCTGCCACGGCTCCTCGACGCCCTGACGGCGGTAGGCCGCGACCACGTCGGGGTGCGCCCACTCGGGCCAGGCCGCCGAGCGGCCGGGCCGCGCGGGCAGCCGCTCGAGGTGGACCAGCCGCCCCTCGCGACCGGGCACGGCGGCCAGGCGGTCGATGACCTCGGCCATGCTCCGGCTCCTGGCGCCGGTGGTCGAGGTGCTCACCCGACGAGCATGCCCGAGGCCGCCGACCGCGCGCGCGGGCGCTTCCCACCCGTTGGGGTGAGGCCGGCGCCGTGACCGCCCGGCAGCCTCGACCGGGCCCGGAACCCGGACGCCGCCGGAGCCGTCGGTTTGTGCAGCGACCTTTGTACGAGTCTCGGGTCGGCGTGGTTTGATTGTGCTGGCCGAGTACCGGGTGCTCGCCACCTGAATCCAGGGGAGTGGACGTGGACCTGACGCTTTCGACCAACGAGGTCGACGGGGCGACGATCATCGCAGTGGGCGGTGAGATCGACGTCTACACCGCACCCAAGCTGCGCGACAAGATCACCGAGCTCGTCGCCGACGGCATCTACGACCTCATCGTCGACATGGAGGCCGTGGAGTTCCTCGACTCGACCGGCCTCGGCGTGCTGGTCGGCGGCCTGAAGAAGGTCCGGGCCCACGACGGCTCCCTCCAGCTGATCTGCACCCAGGACCGGCTGCTCAAGATCTTCCGGATCACCGGCCTGGCCAAGGTCTTCGTCATCCACGACTCGGCCGACGGGGCGCTCGCCGCCCGCTGAGCCGACCGCGGGCCACCCTCGGCCCGCCCTCCGGACCGGCCCCGCGCCGGTCCTGCGCAGGCCTCGCGCCAGCCCTGAGCCAGGGGCCACCGCAGCGCCGTACGCCGTCCCGGGTGCGACGCGTCACACCCGATGCGGCGATCAGCAGCGCCATGCGTAGACTCCGGCACGTTCCGCGCCCGGGTCACGAGACTCTCTCCGTGACGGCCGGTGCGGCCTGTCGAGCTCGATCCAGATCCGCATGGAGGAATACGAATGACCGGGATCCATCCCGCTGTCGTCGACCTTTCCGGTGGCAATCTCGTGCTGGTCATCGTCGTCGCCCTGATCGCGGTCGCCGCGCTCGGGATGGCTGCGATGTTCCGCAGCGAGGTGCTGTCCGCCGACGAGGGCACCGACAACATGAAGAACATCGCGCTGGCCGTCCAGGAGGGCGCTGACGCGTACCTCCAGCGCCAGTTCCGCACCCTGGCCATCTTCGCCGCGATCGCGTTCTTCGCGCTGCTGGCGCTGCCGGTCGGCGACATCGACAACGCCTGGCTGGTCCGGATCTTCCGGTCCGTCTTCTTCCTGGTCGGCGC
>CAZEPK010000174.1:5948-10595 GCA_964514085.1 uncultured Nocardioides sp. | reverse complement strand
GACTGGGTGAGCTACTTCGGCAAGTACAAGCAGGTCCGCTTCAAGGGCATCATGTGCGAGCGCTGCGGCGTCGAGGTGATCCGCTCCAAGGTCCGCCGCGAGCGGATGGGCCACATCGAGCTCGCCGCCCCGGTGACGCACATCTGGTACTTCAAGGGTGTGCCCAGCCGGCTCGGCTACCTGCTCGACCTGGCCCCGAAGGACCTCGAGAAGGTCATCTACTTCGCGGCCTACATGATCACCTCGGTCGACGAGGACGCCCGCCACCAGGACCTGTCCTCGCTCGAGAACAAGGTCGGCCTGGAGCGCGAGCGGCTCGAGAAGCGCCGCGACGGCTCCCTCGAGGACCGCACCAAGAAGCTCGAGGAGGACCTCGCGGCCCTGGAGGCCGAGGGGGCCAAGGCCGACCAGCGCCGCAAGGTCAAGGACGGCGCCGAGCGGGAGATGAAGCAGCTGCGCGACCGTGCGCAGCGCGAGATCGACCGCCTCGAGGAGGTCTGGAGCACCTTCAAGTCGCTCAAGGTCCAAGACCTCATGGGCGACGAGATGCTCTACCGCGAGATGAAGAACTGGTTCGGGAAGTACTTCGAGGGCCACATGGGCGCCACGGCGATCCAGAAGCGCCTCCAGGACTTCGACATCGCCGCCGAGGTGGAGTCGCTGCGCGAGACCATCGCGACCGGCAAGGGCCAGAAGAAGGTCCGCGCTCTCAAGCGCCTCAAGGTCGTCGACGCGTTCCGCAAGACCGGCAACAAGCCCCAGGGCATGGTGCTGGACGCCGTCCCGGTCATCCCGCCGGACCTGCGCCCGATGGTGCAGCTCGACGGTGGCCGCTTCGCGACCTCGGACCTCAACGACCTCTACCGCCGGGTGATCAACCGCAACAACCGGCTCAAGCGGCTCCTCGACCTCGGCGCGCCCGAGATCATCGTCAACAACGAGAAGCGGATGCTCCAGGAGGCCGTCGACTCGCTGTTCGACAACGGCCGTCGTGGCCGTCCGGTCACCGGCCCGGGCAACCGGCCGCTGAAGTCGCTCTCGGACATGCTCAAGGGCAAGCAGGGCCGGTTCCGCCAGAACCTGCTCGGCAAGCGCGTCGACTACTCCGGCCGCTCGGTCATCGTCTCGGGCCCGCAGCTCAAGCTGCACCAGTGCGGCCTGCCGAAGATGATGGCGCTGGAGCTGTTCAAGCCCTTCGTCATGAAGCGCCTGGTCGACCTGTCCCACGCGCAGAACATCAAGTCCGCCAAGCGGATGGTGGAGCGAGCGACCTCCGGTCTCTCGCGCTACGCGATGGTCTGGGACGTGCTCGAAGAGGTCATCATGGAGCACCCGGTGCTGCTCAACCGCGCACCGACCCTGCACCGCCTCGGCATCCAGGCCTTCGAGCCGCAGCTGATCGAGGGCAAGGCCATCCAGATCCACCCGCTCGTCTGCGGCGCGTTCAACGCCGACTTCGACGGTGACCAGATGGCCGTGCACCTCCCGCTGTCCGCGGAGGCGCAGGCCGAGGCCCGCATCCTGATGCTCTCGACCAACAACATCCTCAAGCCGTCCGACGGCCGTCCGGTGACCATGCCCTCCCAGGACATGATCATCGGCCTGTTCTGGCTGACGACCGACCGCGAGGGTGAGCGGGGCGAGGGCCGGGCGTTCTCGTCCCAGGCCGAGGCGATCATGGCCTTCGACCGTGGCGAGATCAGCCTGCAGAGCAAGGTCAAGATCAAGCTCTCCGACATCGTCCCGCCGCTGGGTGAGGGCGAGAACTGGGAGGAGGGCCAGTCCCTCGTCCTCGACACCACGCTGGGCCGCTCGATCTTCAACGACACCCTGCCCGCCGACTACCCCTACGTGAACTACGAAGTGGGCAAGAAGGCGCTGGGCGCGATCGTCAACGACCTGGCCGAGCGCTACACCAAGGTCGAGGTCGCCGCGTCGCTGGACGCCCTCAAGGACACCGGCTTCCACTGGGCCACCCGGTCCGGGGTCACGGTCTCCATCGAGGACGTCGTCACGCCGGCCAACAAGGCCGAGATCCTCTCCGGGTTCGAGACCCAGGCCGCCAACATCCAGAAGCAGTTCGAGCGCGGCCTGATCACCGACGACGAGCGTCGTCAGGAGCTCATCGAGATCTGGACCGACGCCTCGGCCAAGGTCGGAGACGCCATGGAGGCGAACTTCGACAAGGCCAACCCGATCTACATGATGGTCGACTCGGGTGCGTCCGGGAACATGAACCAGATCCGCCAGGTGGCCGCCATGCGTGGCCTCGTGGCGAACCCGAAGGGCGAGATCATCCCGCGCCCGATCAAGTCCAACTTCCGTGAGGGCCTCACGGTGCTGGAGTACTTCATCGCGACCCACGGTGCCCGCAAGGGTCTGGCCGACACCGCGCTCCGCACGGCGGACTCGGGCTACCTGACCCGGCGCCTCGTGGACGTCTCCCAGGACGTCATCATCCGCGAGGACGACTGCGGCACCGAGCGCGGCCTGATCAAGCGGATCGGGGTCAAGCGGGAGGACGGCACCGTCCGCAAGGACGACAACGCCGAGACCGCGGCCTACGCCCGCACGGCGGCCGTCGAGATCACCCACCCGGAGACCGGCGACGTGCTGGCCACCGCGGGGGAGGACCTCGGTGACGTCAAGATCGGCGAGCTCGTGGCCGCCGGTGTCGAGGAGGTGTCGGTCCGCTCCGTGCTGACCTGCGACGCCAAGACCGGCACCTGCGCCAAGTGCTACGGCCGCTCGCTGGCCACCGGCCTGCTGGTCGACATCGGTGAGGCCGTCGGCATCATCGCGGCCCAGTCGATCGGTGAGCCCGGCACCCAGCTGACGATGCGCACCTTCCACACCGGTGGCGTCGCCTCGGCCGACGACATCACGCAGGGTCTGCCCCGCGTGGTGGAGCTGTTCGAGGCCCGCTCGCCCAAGGGCGTCTCGCCGATCAGCGAGGTGGCCGGCCGGGTCGAGATCGAGGAGACCGACAAGGCGCGCGTCGTCAAGATCACTCCCGACGACGGCTCGGACGTGCAGGAGTACCCGGTCAGCCGGCGCTCCCGCCTCCGGGTGGCCGACGGTGACCACATCGAGGTCGGCGACCAGCTGGTCGTCGGTACGCCGGACCCCAAGGAGGTCCTGCGCATCCTCGGTGTCCGCAAGACCCAGCAGCACCTGGTCGACGAGGTGCAGGCCGTGTACCGCTCGCAGGGCGTGGCGATCCACGACAAGCACATCGAGATCATCGTGCGGCAGATGCTGCGCCGGATCACGGTGCTGGAGTCCGGTGACACCCACCTCCTGCCCTCCGACCTCGTGGACCGCGTGCGGTTCGAGGAGGAGAACCGGCGCGTGGTCTCCGAGGGCGGCAAGCCGGCCTCGGGTCGTCCCGAGCTCATGGGCATCACCAAGGCCTCGCTCGCGACCGAGTCGTGGCTGTCCGCGGCCTCCTTCCAGGAGACCACCCGCGTCCTCACCGACGCGGCGATCCACGGACGGTCGGACTCGCTGCGGGGTCTGAAGGAGAACGTCATCATCGGCAAGCTGATCCCGGCGGGCACCGGCCTCGAGCGGTACCGCAACATCCGGGTGGAGCCCACCGAGGAGGCCCGCGCCGCGGCGTACTCCGTGACGGGTTACGACTCCTACGACTACGAGTTCGCCGGTGCCGGCGGGCAGGCGGTCGCCCTGGAGGACTTCGACTTCGGGTCCTACCAGAACTAGCAGCACCCAGGACGGCCCCCACCAGCAGCGCTGGTGGGGGCCGTTCCTCGTCTACGCTCCGCGCATGGAGCCGTTGCGCACCCTGGCGTGGGGACTGCTGGTGGTCGCCGTCGACCTCAACGTCAACCAGCTCGACCTCGTCGCTGACCCCGTCGGCTGGGGCCTTGTGGTGCTTGCAGCGATCCGGCTCCGGCCCCTCCACCCGGCCTTCGGGGCTGCCGTCGCGGCCGCCGTGCTGGGCCTGGTCGCCTCGGTGCCCGCCTGGCTGGGCGTCGAGGGGCTGCCGCTCACCGTGGCCCTCGGGCTGGCGCAGGTCGGCGTGCTCTTCGCGGTGTGCACCGCCCTGATGGACCTGGTCCCGGCGCGGCGCAGCGTCGCAGCCCGGCTCCGGGTCTGGGGGGTGGTGCTGCCGGTGGCTCTGGGGGTGCTGCTGCTCCTGGTCCGTGCCGGCGACGGTCCCGAGCGCGTTCCGCTGGTGGTGCTCGTCGTCCTGGCCGGCCTGGCGCTGGTGGTGGTCTTCGTCTGGTTCCTCGTGCTGCTCTTCCAGAGCTCGCGACTGGGTCCGGGCGCGCCCGTGCCGGCGGTCCCGTCCTGACCAGCGCCGGCTAGAGCTGGCGCCGCCGGGCCAGCAGGGTCGAGTCGTCGATGTCGAAGGTGCGGCCCTCGCGGGTGACGGTGCGTGGCCGCTGCTCGACCACGAGGGCCTCGAAGTCCTCCGGCAGGGCGGGCACCACGTCGGCGGCCAGGAACATCGCGCGGCGCTGGCTCTCGGGGTGGTGGGCGAAGAGGTGCTCCGAGGGCGCGTGGGCCACCACCAGCAGGTGGCCGCCGGGGGCCACCGCGGTGGCCAGCCGGCGCACGACGTCGTCCATCTGGCCCCCGGGCGGGTGCAGGAAGTGCGTCGTGACCAGGTCCCAGGTCCGC
>CAZEPK010000174.1:0-5938 GCA_964514085.1 uncultured Nocardioides sp. | reverse complement strand
TCGGGGTCCAAGGTGCGGGCGTCGACCTGCCACCAGTCGGTCCGCTCGGCCACGCCGGCCTGCTCGGCGTGCCGCGCCGCGCGGGCCAGCCCGTTGGCCGAGAAGTCGGCGCCGGTCACGGTCCAGCCCTGCTGGGCCAGCCAGATCACGTCGCCGCCCTCACCGCAGCCCACGTCGAGCGCGCTGCCCGGGGTCAGCCTCGAGGCCTCGGCCACCAGCTGGGCGTTGGGGTCGCCGCTCCAGACCTGCCCGGTGCCGGCGTACCGCTCCTCCCACCCGCGGGGCTCGAACAGGGCAGCGGCGTCGTCCTCGGAGTGCATGCGTCCAGCGTGCCAGTTCAGGTCGACCTGAAGTCTAGTCCGCCGCGCCGTCCCGTTGCCGGTCGTCGAGCTCGCGGAGCCGGTCGAGCAGGGGCAACAGGGCCAGCAGATCCTCGGTCTCGCCCTCCTCGAGCTGGTCGAGGAGCTCGGCCACCGACTCGGTGCCCGCCCGGCGACGCTGCCGCAGGGTGGCGGTGCCCGACGCCGTGAGGGCCACCAGCGCGGCCCGGCCGTCGGTGGGGTCGCTGCGCCGCTCGACCAGGCCGCCGCGCTCCAGGCCGCTGACCAGCGAGGTCATCGACGGCTGAGAGACGCCCTGGAGCACCGCCAGCTCGGTCACCCGGCGCGGCCCGGTGCGCTCGAGGGCGGCCAGGGTCGAGACGGCGGTCAGGCTGAGGTCGCGGGGGACCCGGCGGACCACCGTGGCGCCGAGGGAGTAGAGCGCCTCGGCCAGCCGGATCCGGTCGGCCGCGGGGATCGACGTCACGCGCACACCCTAGCCATGCATTGATCACCTATATAGAAACGCTATATATTTGGAGGCATGGCCCTGACCCACTCCGACCACCGGCACGTCCCCGAGGCGGCGGGAGGTGCCTTCCGCCAGCCCAAGGCGGTCTGGGCGGTGGCCTTCGCCTGCGTCATCTCCTTCATGGGCATCGGCCTGGTCGACCCGATCCTGCCCTCGCTCGCCTCGTCGCTGCAGGCCACGCCGTCCCAGGTCGAGCTGCTCTTCACCAGCTACCTGGTGGTCACGGCGGTCGCGATGCTGGTGACCGGCTGGGTGTCGAGCCGGATCGGGGCCAAGCGCACGCTGATCACCGGCCTGGCGCTGATCATGGTCTTCTCGGCCATCGCCGGGGCCAGCGGCAGCATCGGCCAGATCGTCGGCTTCCGGGCCGGCTGGGGGCTGGGCAACGCCCTGTTCATCGCCACCTCGCTCGCGGTCATCGTGAGCTCGGCCAGCGGCGGCTTCGCCGGCGCGATCGTCCTCTACGAGACCGCCCTCGGGGTCGGCATCGCCTGCGGACCGCTGCTGGGCGGGCTGCTGGGCGACGTGAGCTGGCGTGGGCCGTTCTTCGGGGTCTCGGTCCTGATGTCGATCGCGCTGGTGGCCACCGTCGTCCTGGTGCCGACCTCGCCGCGGCCGGAGACGAGGTCCTCGATCACCGAGCCGCTGGCCGCGCTGCGCCACCGCAGCCTGGCCACCACCAGCGTGGCCGGACTCCTCTACAACTGGGCCTTCTTCACGATCCTGGGCTACGCGCCCTTCCTCATGGACCTCACCCCGATCCGGCTCGGCCTGGTCTTCTTCTGCTGGGGCGTCCTGGTCGCGCTGTTCGCGGTGTTCGGCGCGCCGGTGCTCAAGTCGGCGTTCGGCACACCCCGCACGCTCTACGGCAGCTTCCTGCTGATGGCCGTGGTCTCGCTGGTGATCGGCCTGTTCCCCGACCACCGCTGGGTGGTGATCGTCGCGGTGGTCCTCAGCGGCGTCTTCATCGGGCTCAACAACACGCTGGTGACCACCGCGGTCATGAGCATCGCGCCGGTCCCGCGGCCGGTGGCCTCTGCGACCTACGGCTTCGTGCGCTTCATCGGCGGCGGGCTGGCGCCGTTCGCGGCCGGCAAGCTGGTCGAGCACTACAACACCCACGTGCCGTTCCTCCTCGGTGCCGGGGCGGTGGCGCTGGCCGCCGCCGTCCTGGCCACCGTGCACGGTGTCCTCGACGCCGCGGACGCCGAGGAGGAGCACGTCGTGGCTCAGATCCCCGAGGGCTCGTAGGAGTACGCCGCCGCAGCCTCCCGGATCAGGCTGGTGGTGGTGTCGAGCGCCGGGCTGGCCCCGCGCACCCGGGTGAGGTGGCGCAGCGCCACGCGCCGCATCCCGAGCCCGGGGATGTCGAGCTCGTCGACCCCCTCGGTGGGCAGCCCCTCCAGGGCGAGCGAGGGCACCAGCGTGACGCCCTCGCCCGCGGCGACGAGCGCCAGCGCGTTCTGGAAGCTGTAGTAGGTGTGCACGCTGGAGCTGTCACCGCCGAGCAGCCGGCGCACCCGACGGATGGCCTTGGCGCTGGCGGCCGAGGGGTCCACCCCGAGCCAGGGGATGCCGAGCCGGCTCAGGTCGACCACGTCGGAGCCGAGCAGCGCCCCGGCCGGCACCACCAGCTTCCAGGGCTCGTCGAGCAGCGGTACGTCGGTGGTGCCGCGCGGTGGGCTGTAGCTCTCGCCCGCGTCGAGCTCGACGACGACGCCGTCGAGCCCGCCGGCGCGCAGGGCGCTCATCAGCTCGTCGTCCTCGGCCTCCCAGGTCTCGATGCGCAGGGCGGGGTGGCGGGTGCGCCACTCCGGCAGGGCCGGGGAGAGCACGTTGGCCAGGAAGGACTGGAAGCCGCCGATCCGGACGGTGCCGCTCACCGTCTCGTCGTCCTGCTCGAGCCGGGCCCGGGCCAGGGCCAGCGTGCGCTCGACGTCCTCAGCGGCCTCGGCCAGGGCCAGCCCGGCGGGGGTCAGCACGCTGCCGGTGGGGGTCCGTTGGAGCAGCGTGTGACCGGTCTCCTGCTCCAGCCGGGCCAGCTGCTGGGAGACCGCGGACGCGGTGACGGCCAGCTCGTCGGCCGCCGCCAGCACGCCGCCGTAGCGGGCCACGGCGAGCAGGAAACGGAGCCGTCGTGGGTCGAGGATCACATTAGCGATGCTAAATCCAGAGTGAACGTAAGTGCAATTGCGCTAACTATCTTCGCGAGTCACCATTGACCTGTCGGGCCGAGGGACGGCCACGTATGAGAGACGACGAGGAACACGGAATGATTGCGGCAGCCATGGGGTGGATCGGGACCGTGGGCACCATCAGTGCCTACATCCTGCTGAGCCAGGGACGGTGGAGCTCGGCGTCGGTGCGCTACTCCGCCATCAACGGCATCGGCGGTCTGCTGTGTGCTGCCGCCAGCGCGGCGTACGGCGCCTGGCCGAGCGCGACCTCGAACCTGCTGTGGTCGGTCATCGCCGTCTACTCCATCGTGACCACGCTGCGCGCGCGCCGTGCGGAGCGGGTCGCCGTGGTCCACCAGCTGCCCGCGCGGTCCTTCGACCCCGAGCCGCCGACCGGTCCCCAGCCCGTCCTGCTGGCCGCCTGATCCTCAGCCGAAAATCAGGCCAGCCGGCAACTGCCGGGAGCCGTCGAGGGTCACACTCCTGAGTGGGGCCACCGGCCCCGGAGACGGAGGAGTGGTCGTGGAGCGCTGGATGAGGGTGCCGGTCTGGAGCGGCATCGCGACGGTCGTGGCCGGCTCGGTGCTCGGCGGCGTGCTGGCGATGGCGCCGGACGGGACGGCGGCGACGCAGCCGGCCGCCACGACGACGTCCGACCGCGCCGTCGCGGAGTGCACCAGGGCCGACCTGAGTGCGGCCTACAAGGGCGGCGACGCCGCCATGAGCCACGTCTACGGGCGGATCGTGCTCCGCAACACCTCGGACGCAGCCTGCTGGGTCAAGGGCTACGGCGGGCTGTCCTACGTCGGCGGCGGCGACGGGACCCAGGTCGGCGCCCCGGCGGACCGCACGCCGAGCGCGACGCCCAGGACGGTGCTGCAGCCGGGCGAGAAGGTGCGCAGCGCGGTGGCCGAGACCTCCACGGGTCCCTACTCCGCGCAGCAGTGCCGGCCGACGCCGGTCGACGGCTTCCGGGTCTACGTGCCCGACGAGACCCGGTCGATCTACGTCCCGCACAAGACCACCGGCTGCGCGAACGCCACCATCCACCTGCTGGCCCACAAGGCCTATCGATGACTCCGGGCAGGGGCAGCGGTCCACGCGAGCATGAGCCCAGCCCCTGACCTCGACCAGCAGGCGCGCGACGTCCTGGACTCCATCCGCTACGTGGTGCTCAGCACGGTGGACCAGGACGGGCGGACGCGGACCTCGCCGGTCTTCTTCACGCCGCACCGCTACGCCGACCTCTACTGGGTCTCCTACGCCGACACCCACCACTCGCGGAACCTGGCGCACGACGGGCGCGTGAGCGGCGTGGTCTTCGACTCCACGCGGCCCCCGCCCGAGACGACCGCGGTCTACCTGACCGGCACCGCGCGCGAGGTGCCGGCCGGCGAGCTGGCGGACCACCTGCCGCACGCCTTCGACCCGGACCGGCGCGGTGGCAGGCGGTTCAGCGCGGAGGAGCTCACCGACCCCGACGACGCGCTCCGCCTCTGGGTCCTGCACGTCGACCGGTGCGAGGTGCACGTCCGCGCCGGCGACCCGGAGCGCGGCACCGGGCAGGACCGGCGCGTCGAGGTCGACCCGCGCGGGTGAGGCACCCGGACGGGTACCGTCCGGCCATGAGCGAGTCGCAACCCGAGACACCCGGCAAGCACGCGGCGCCCGACGACGACCCGAACAGCGACCCGCCGCCGGTGGCCGGCGAGGGCGGCGAGCACGCCGCCGACGACGGCGACGACGCGTCCGAGGGGGACGACGGGGACCCCGCCTCCAGGGGCACCCGCCAGCCGGGTGCTGACCCCGCGGACGAGGAGGAGATCGAGAAGGAGCGCCAGGAGCGCCTCGACCCCGACAACCGTCCCGACAACGTCGAGGTGGACAACACCCAGCGCGACTTCGACGCGACCAAGGGCATGTTCACCGACTCCGATGGCTACGACGAGGCCGACGAGGCGTTCCCGCCCCTGGGCGAGCAGGGCGCCTGACCGGCGATTGCCCCTCGTGTGGAGCACCCTGAGACACTGGAGGGGTGACCAGCCCGCCCGCGCACGCCGACGTGCTGGTCGTGGGCGCCGGCCCCGCCGGCTCGGCCGCGGCGGCCTGGGCGGCCCGGGGTGGCGCGGACGTCGTGGTCGCCGATGCCGCGGTCTTCCCGCGTGACAAGACCTGCGGCGACGGGCTCACGCCGCGCGCGGTCCACGAGCTCCAGGGCCTCGGCCTGGAGGACTGGCTGCGCGCCCACACCGTCAACCAGGGCCTGCGCGCCCACGGCTTCGGCCAGACGCTGCTGCTGCCCTGGCCCGGCGGCACCCTGCCGGCGTGGGGCTCGGCCGTCGCGCGCACCGAGCTCGACGACCACCTCCGCACCACCGCCATCAAGGCGGGAGCGACCGCGGTCGACGGCGCACGGGCGGTCGACGTACGCCGCGACGGGGCGCGCGTCACCGGCGTGGTGTTCAAGACCGACGAGGGGCTGGTCGAGATCGGCTGCCAACACCTGGTCGTGGCCGACGGAGTCCGGTCGCCGCTGGGCAAGGTCCTGGGCCGCGAGTGGCACCGCGACACGGTCTACGGCGTGGCCGGCCGGGCCTACGTCGCCAGCGAGATGAGCGACGACCCCTGGATCAGCAGCCACCTCGAGCTCCGGGACGAGGCGGGCAAGGTGCTGTCGGGCTACGGCTGGATCTTCCCGCTCGGCACCGGCGAGGTGAACATCGGCGTGGGCACGCTGGCCACCAGCAAGCGCCCCGCCGACCTGGCCATCAAGCCCCTGATGGGGCACTACGCCGATCTCCGCCGCGAGGAGTTCGCGCTCTCCGGAGACCTGCGGGCGCCGACCAGCGCCCTGCTGCCGATGGGCGGCGCGGTGATCCGAGTGGCCGGCCCCAACTGGGGCCTGATCG
>CAZEPK010000173.1:0-10635 GCA_964514085.1 uncultured Nocardioides sp. | reverse complement strand
GGTGCGGCCCATGAGAACGACCCCGACGATCCCAAGCCCCGCCACGACGTGCAGCCACCGTCCGCGGACCCGGCACCAGCGGGCCAGGGCCAGCAGGAAGCCGACCACCAGCGTCAGGTTGGTCCCCGACACCGCGAGCAGGTGGGTGAGGCCGGTGGCGCGGAAGGCGTCCTGCAGGGCCGGGTCGACCGCCGCGTCGTCGCCGTCGACCAGGGCCGGCACCAGCGCGCGCTGCTCGGCCGGGCGGTGCGCCACCGAGTCACGCACGGCCTGCCGCACCGCGGCCGCCGCCCGCCACCACGGCCCCGGCGCGGAGACCACCTCCAGCCGGCCGCTCGGCCGCAGGAGCGCGGCCAGGTCGCGGTCGTCGGCCGGCAGCAGCCGGCCGTGCACCCGCACGGCCGCCCCCAACGGCGCCGTGACGTCCTCGGGTCTGCCGAGCACCAGGACCGGGGCGAGGAGCTCGAGCGTCCGCCCCCGCCCGGTGACCTGGTGCACGCTCAGCCGCCAGACCACCTGGTCCGAGAAGCCGCCGCTGACGGTGTGGGGATCGGAGGCGACCGTTCCGACCACCGTGACGGCCGCCCCCTCCCCCGCGAGGGCCGCGACTGGGTTGTGGGCCACGCGGTCCGCACGCAGGGCGGCCACGGAGGTCCCGGCCAGGGCCACCAGGACCAGGCCCGCCACCGCCAGGGCGACCGAACGGCCCCGCCCCAGCAGCGCCACGGCTCCGACCACGATCCCGGCCGCGACCGCCGTGCCCGCCACCAGCGCCGCCAGCGCGGCGCCGTGGACCAGCGTCCCTCCGATCGCGCCCAGCCAGGCAGCGGCACCCAGGAGCGGCATGCGGAGGTCGGGTCGGCGTCGGGCCTCATCCGAGACGAGGGCGGCTGGTTCGGCAGGGTCGGCAGCGGCAGGAGTGGCATCCCCGGTCACACCGTCACGTAGGGAGCGAGCTTGCCGAGCGTGACCTCGCCGATGCCGTCGACCTCGAGCAGCTCGTCGACCGAGGTGAAGCCCCCGTGCTCGTCGCGCCAGGCCAGGATCGACGTCGCGGTCACCGGTCCGACCTCCGGGAGGGTGTCGAGCTCGGACGCCGTCGCGGTGTTGAGGTTGACCAGGGTGGCCGGGCCGGGCGGCGCCCCGGGCGGAGCGGAGGCGTTGGCGGCGACCCCGGCCGGTGCCGGACCTCCGACCACCACCTGCTCACCGTCGACGAGCACCCGGGCCAGGTTCAGCCCGGTGAGGTCCGTGCCCTCGCGGGCACCACCGGCAGCGCGCAGGGCGTCGACGACCCGCGCGCCGGCGTCGAGCACCGCGATCCCCGGGTGCCGCACCTTGCCCGCCACGTCCACGGTCACCGTGGCAGGCGACGCCGCCGCGCTCGGCGCCGCGGCGGCCTGGTCCACGGCCGCGAGCTGCGGCGAGGTCGTCACCAGCGCCGGCGCGGGCCCCGTCTCCAGGTCAGCGGCCGGGTGGGCCGAGCCCCGGACGAGCCACCAGCACGTGGCGGCCAGCCCCACCGCGACGACGAACCCGAGGACCGCGAGGTGCACGGGGAGGAACCCGCCCGGCCCCCGGCGCGGCCCGGCATGTCGCCCGCCGAGCGCTGTGCCGACCGGACGGACCGGTGCTGGCCTGGACGGCGGCACCGCTGCCGGCGCCGCCCACTCCCGCGGCGCCGCGGGACGGGTGTGGTCGTCCCACCACGGCTCCGTGGTGGGGTCGCGGTCCACCACGACCGGCCGGGCCGGCCGCACCCCCTCCCGGTGCGCGGACAGCTCCTCCCCCAGCTGGGCCAGCCGCCGCGACACCGCCGCTTCGTGCTCCTGAGACCGTCGGCTCCGCATGGGACGAACCTAGGAACGATCGACGACCCCCGCTGGGCCAGAACCCGACGCCTGTGGACAATCGTCTAGCGGCCACGACCTGTGGAAGCAGAGTGGCCAAGAGACCCTCGAACGGGTCCGGAACGCGCCCACCCGGCTCGGCGCGCCGAACCGGCTCGGCCACTGTCTTTTCCACGCCAGCGCGACCCGACCCCAGACCACGCCGCGGCGTGGAAAAGCAGTGGCCGAGACGGTTCGTCAGAGCGCGCCGAGCAGGCGAAGCGAAGCGAGCCAATCCAGCACGGCGCGCCGAGCAGGCGAAGCGGAGCGAGCCAATCGAGCACCGTCAGACCGGCGCTACACACACGGCCAGCATGCCTGGCCCCACGTGCGCCCCGAGGACGGCGCCGAGCTCGCCGCAGGAGACCTCGCGGCCCTCGAGGTTCTCGGCCAGCCGGGCCGCGAGCTTCTCCTGGAGCTGGCCGGCCCGCTCCGGGCTGGCCAGGTGGGCCACGGTGACCTCGACGGGGTCGGTGCCCGCGGCCTGGACCGCCAGCTCCTCCAGCCGCGCGAGCGCGCGGGCCGAGGTGCGGACCCGCTCGAGGGTGGCCACCCGGCCCTCGGAGATCTCCAGCAGCGGCTTGACCGCCAGGGCGCCGCCGAGCAGCGCGGCGGCCGCGCCGATCCGGCCGCCCCGGCGCAGGTACTCCAACGTGTCGACGTAGAACAGCGAGCGGCACCGGCCCGCGCGCGCCAGCGCGGCCGCCGCCGCCTCCTGGGCCGAGCCGCCGGCGTCGGCCACGTCGGCGGCCGAGAGGGCGGCGTACCCGGTCGCGACGCCGACCTGCCGGCTGTCCACGGGTACGACGGGCACCGACGCCTCGCGAGCCGCCAGCTGGGCGGACTCGAAGGTCCCGCTCATGTCGGAGGAGAGGTGGACCGAGACGATCTCGGTCGCGCCGCCGCGGGCGCACTCCTCGTAGACCTCGAGGAGGGCCGCGGGGGTGGGTCGCGACGTGCTGACCGGCCGGAAGTCCTTGAGGGCGGCGGCCACCAGCTCCGGGGTGGCGCCGTCCGCGCCCTCGTCGAAGACGTCGGCGCCGATCACCACCTGCAGCGGGACGACGACGATGCCGCGCTGCTCGGCCAGCTCCGGCGGGAGGCTCGCCGTGGAGTCGGTGACCACGACGACCGGCATGGACGCGAGGCTAACGCGTCGACCGGCGCCGGGGCTGAGCCCGGGGGCTCAGGCGATCAGCTCCCGCAGCCGCGCGGCTGCCTCCGCCGCCCCGGTCGCCTCCGCGTAGGAGCTGTCGAAGAAGCTGCCGTGGTCACCCGGGAAGTCGGTGACCTCCAGCCCGAGGCGCCGCGCGGTCTCCCGGCCGCCACGAGCCGCCGCCCCGTCGGCCGACGCGGTCCCGACGGCGACCACGATCCGGTCGGCGAGGGGACGGAGCGCGTCGACGTCCACCTCGTAGGCCGTGCACGCCGGCATGTTGCGGATCAGCGCGTTGTCGCGGCTGCCGTCGTCCTCGCTGGACTGCCCGAACATCGCCGGGTCGGGCGCGGGCTGGTCCAGGTAGTCGGCCGGGAGCTCCTCGGTGCGCATCACGAGCTGGATGAACTTGGCCATCGCCGGGCCGTTGCCGCTCCTGGCGTAGGTGGCCTTGACGTCGTCGATCGCCGCCAGCACGACCTCGCTGTCGGCCAGGCCCACGAACGTGGCCGGCTCGTGGGCCACCGCCACCCGCACGTCCTCGGGGTGCGCCGCGCACAGGGCGAGCAGGTTGACGCCCCCGCCGCTGCTGCCGAAGGCGTCGACCGGACCGACGCCGAGCGCCTCGACCACCCGGTGCAGGTCCTCGGCGTGCTGCTGCGGGGTCACGTCGGTGGTGGCCCGCGGGTTGCGCCCCGCGCCGCGGGGGTCGTAGGTGACGACCGGCCGGTCGGTGAAGTGCGAGGCCAGCGAGCCGAAGCCGGAGGCGTCCATCGGGGACGCGAACATGAACAGCGGCCGGCCCGAGGACAGGTCGCCCCGCACGTCGTAGGTGATCAGGTCCTGGCCCTCGCCCACGGTGTGCGTGGTCACGGCCTGCGTCTGGGTCATGGCGCTCAGACTGCCAGCGGCCGCGGAACTCATCGGGCCACGGGCTGCGTCCCAGCCCCGTGGTCAGACGACGATGTTGACCAGGTTCGGCTCGCGGACGATCACGCGGCGGGGCTCGCGGCCCTCCAGGGCGCGTACGACGGCCGGGTCGGCCAGGGCCAGCGCCTCCAGCTCGGACGCGGCGATGTCCGGGCTGACGTCCAGCCGGGCCTTCACCTTGCCCAGCACCTGGACCACGGCGACGACCGAGGACTCCACCAGCAGGGCCGGGTCGACCTCGGGCCAGCCGGCCCGCGCCACTGTGGGCTCGTGGCCCAGCCGGGACCACATCTCCTCGGCGGTGTACGGCGCGACCAGCGACAGCATGATCGCGACCGCCTCGGTGGCCTCGCGCACGGCGGGGTCGGCCGGGCCGCAGCCGGAGTCGATGGCCTTGCGCGTGGCGTTGACCAGCTCCATGACCCGGGCGACCATCACGTTGAAGCGGAAGGCGTCGACCAGCTCGGCCGCGTCGTGCACGGCACGGGCCGTGGCCCGCCGCAGCTCGACGTCACCGGACGTGACGTCCACGCCCGCAGGGCTGGCCACGTCGCCGCTCAGCCGCCACGCGCGCTGCAGGAAGCGCACCGACCCCGCCGGCGACATGTCGGCCCAGTCGATGTCGTCCTCGGGCGGACCCGCGAAGACCAGGGTCAGCCGCACGGCGTCCACGCCGAAGGCCTCCAGCTGCTCCCCCAGTCGCACGCCGTTGCCCTTGGACTTCGACATCTTGGCGCCCTCGTTGATCACGGTGCCCTGGTTCAGCTGGGCCGTGAACGGCTCACGGAAGCCGACCAGGCCCATGTCGTTCAGGACCATCGTGAAGAAGCGCGCGTACAGCAGGTGCAGCACCGCGTGCTCCACGCCGCCGATGTAGACGTCGCACGGCCCCCACTCGTTGACCAGGTCGGTGTCGAAGGCCTGCGTGTCGTCGTGGGGCGAGCAGTAGCGCAGGAAGTACCACGACGAGTCGACGAAGGTGTCCATCGTGTCGCTGTCGCGCTTGGCCGGGCCACCGCACGACGGGCACTCGACGTTGACCCAGTCCTCGGCGGCGGCCAGCGGCGAGACACCCTTGGGCGTCAGGTCGGAGCCGCGCAGCTCGGGCAGCACGACGGGCAGCTGGTCGTCGGGGACCGGCACCTCGCCGCACGAGGGGCAGTGGATGATCGGGATCGGCGCACCCCAGTAGCGCTGGCGCGACAGCAGCCAGTCGCGCAGCCGGAAGTTCACGGCGCGCGTGCCGGCGCCCCGGCTCTCCAGCCAGTCGATGATCGCCGTCTTGGCCTCGGCGACGGCCATCCCGTCCAGGGAGATCTCGTCGTTGGCGGAGTTGATCGCCGGACCCTGGCCGGTGAACGCCTCGCCCTCCCAGTCCTGCGGCGGCTGCACGGTCCGCACGATCGGCAGGCCGAACTTGGTGGCGAACTCCCAGTCGCGGTCGTCCTGCGCCGGCACGGCCATGATCGCGCCGGTGCCGTAGTCGGCCAGCACGTAGTCCGCCGCCCAGATCGGGATCTGCTCGCCGTTGACCGGGTTGACGGCGTACCGCCCCAGGAAGACGCCGGTCTTGGGCCGCTCGGTCGACAGCCGCTCGATGTCGGAGGCCTTGCGCACCTCCGCCAGGTAGGCGTCGTACGCCGCGCGGTGCTCGTCGGTCACCAGCTGGCCCGCCAGGTGGGCGTCGGCCGCGACCACCATGAACGTCGCGCCGAACAGCGTGTCGGGGCGCGTCGTGTAGACGGTCAGCGGCTCACCGTCGACCACCTCGAAGGTGACGTGCGCGCCCTCGGAGCGACCGATCCAGTTGCGCTGGGCGTTGATGACCCGGTCGGGCCAGGTCGGCTCCAGGACGTCCAGGTTGTCCAGCAGCTCCTGGGCGTAGTCGGTGATCTTGAAGTACCACTGGGTCAGCTCGCGCTTGGTGACCTCGGCCCCGCAGCGCTCGCAGTGGCCGTCGATGACCTGCTCGTTGGCCAGCACGGTCAGGTCGACCGGGCACCAGTTGACCGGGCTCTCCTTGCGGTAGGCCAGGCCGCGCTCGCGGAACCGCAGGAACAGCCACTGGGTCCAGCGGTAGTACTCGGGGTCGGAGGTGTTCAGCGTCCGACTCCAGTCGAAGCTGGTGGCGAACCTCTTGCACGACTCGGTCGAGATGGCGATGTTGGCGTAGGTGAACGTCGCGGGGTGCTCGTTGTCGCGGATCGCGGCGTTCTCGGCGTTCAGCCCGAAGGAGTCGAAGCCCATCGGGTTCAGCACCTCGTAGCCACGCAGCCACCAGTAGCGCGCCACCACGTCGTGCAGCGCGAAGACCTCGGCGTGACCCATGTGCAGGTCACCACTGGGGTAGGGGAACATCGTCAGCGCGTAGCGCTTCTCGCGCGGTGAGTCGTCGGCCGCCCGGAACGGGTCCAGCT
The DNA here is from genome assembly GCA_964514085.1 of uncultured Nocardioides sp. GTDB lineage: Bacteria > Actinomycetota > Actinomycetes > Propionibacteriales > Nocardioidaceae > Nocardioides. The sequence continues at coordinate 4,243 of CAZEPK010000173.1, read as the reverse complement.
CGGCCCAGACCTGCTGCCACTTCTCCTCGACCGCCGTCGGGTCGTAGCGCTCGTGTTCCTGCTCAGTCATCTCGGATTCCTCGTCGTGGGTCCTGTCCTCGGGGCACAAAAAAGCCCCTCGTGGCAGAGGGGCGGCCGCGCTGACGTCAGTGCGTCGTCAACGCGGCTGGGTAAGGAGCAGGGTCCTGCGCATGGGACCAGACTAGCGGAGCGTCAGCGGCATCAGCGAGTGCACCTGCTCGACCAGGGTCGGCAGGGCCGAGGCATCACCGGCCACGTGGCCCAGCAGCGCCTGCTGGAACAGCCCGTCGAGGACGCCGTACGCCGCGGCCGGGGTCATCGCGGCCGGCCGGCCGGCCAGCTCGGCGTAGCGGCTGATGACCCGCCAGATCATCTCCTGGAGGGTCTTGTCGATCAGCAGCACCGCCTCGCGCAGCTCGGCCTCGAACATGCTCTGGGTGCGCAGGTCGTACCAGAGGCAGTGCATCGGCCCCTCGTCCTGCACGGTCTCGACCAGCTTGGCGGCGAAGGCGTCGAGCAGCCCCTCGGCCGTGGTGGAGTCGGCCACCACGCCGTCGTAGCGGGTCACGCAGCGCGCCTTGTAGTAGCGCACGCTGTAGACGACGAGCTCGAGCTTGTCCTCGAAGTAGTAGTGGACGACGCCGTGGCTGAACTCGGAGTTGTTGGCGATCTCGCGCAGGCTGGTCCGCGCGTACCCGCGCTCCCCGAGCGTGCGCAGCGCGGACTCGGCGAGCTGGTCGCGCCGCTCGTCGTGCTTGTCTGCGGGTGGGCGCCGCGCCTCCTTGGTGCCGGCCACGGGTCCTCCCTCCAGTCCCTGGTCCACGCGTCCCTCCACGGGACGCGTCCCACTGTACGGCAGCCGGGCAGCGGTCTTGACGGTTGCCCAGACTTTTCTTGACGAATGTCAAGCATTCTCTTGACAGTCGTCAAGGGCGCGGGCCTACGTTGTGAGCGCCGCCACAGCGCGGCACCACCGGACATCCACCCCGAGGAGCAGGCATGACCGATCTCGACCTCACCGGCCGCAAGGCCTTCGTCACGGGAGGAGCCCAGGGCCTGGGCGAGGGCATGGCCCACGCCCTCGCCGCTGCCGGCGCCACGGTGGTCGTGGCCGACCTCCAGGACGACCTCGGCCCCAAGGTCGCCGAGTCGCTGGCCGACTCCGGCGGCGAGGGGCACGGGTTCGTGCACCTCGACACCACCGACGACGCCAACTGGGCCTCGGCGATCGCCGAGGCCACTGCGCTCCTGGGCGGGCTCGACATCCTGGTCAACAACGCCGGGGTGGAGATCACCAGCCTGATCGTCGACCTCGACCCCGCCGCCGTGCGCAAGCAGCTCGAGGTCAACCTGCTCGGCACCGCCCTGGGCCTGAAGCACGCCTTCCTCACCATGCGGCCCGGCGGCGCCGCCGGTCAGGGCGGGGTGGTCATCAACGTCGCGTCGGTGGCGGCCACCATCGCCTTCCCCGGCATCTCCGTCTACTCGGCCACCAAGTCCGGGGTCGACCGGCTGACCCGCGTCGCGGCCATGGAGTCGGGCAAGCTCGGCTACGGCGTCCGGGTCAACTGCATCTACCCCGGCCTGGTGCCTACGGCCATGGGCGCGGGCCTGGCCAACGACGTGGCCCAGATCGGGCTGTTCGGCTCCCCGGAGGAGGCCGTCGGCGCCGTGATCGAGCTGACGCCGTCCGGGCGCCTCGGCGCGGTCGAGGACATGGCCGACGCGGTGGTCTTCCTGGCCTCCGACGCCTCCCGCTTCGTCAACGGCGTCGGCCTGCCGGTCGACGGCGGGATGGGGATGTGAGCATGAGCGCCCAGCCCACCTCCGACAAGCCCGTCGTCGTCTACGGCGCCTCCGGCTACACCGGCCGCCTCATCTGCGAGTACCTCCGCGAGTACAACGTCCCGTTCATGGCCGCCGGCCGCGACGGCGGCAAGGTCAAGAGCTCGATGGAGTCCAACGTCGCCGGCATCGAGACCGCCGACTACGAGGTCGTCGAGGTCGACGGCAGCGTCGAGTCGCTGACCGAGCTGTTCGCGGGCGCCTCTGTGGTGTGCAACACCGTCGGGCCGTTCGCCAAGCTCGGCCCGGCTGCGGTCGAGGCCGCGCTGGCGAGCGGCGTCCACTACCTCGACACCACCGGCGAGCAGGACTGGCTGATCACCTGCGACGAGCAGTACGGCGCCGACTTCGCGGCCGCCGGCCTGCTCCTGGCGCCCGGGGTCGCGCAGATGTACACCACCGGCGAGATCGCCGCCGAGGTCGCGCTGGAGCGGCCGGGGCTGGACACCCTCGACATCGCGGTGTTCTGGGGCGGCAGCCCGACCGTGGCCTCGACGCTGACCATCCTGGTCAACGCCGCGCTGGCCGGCGCCTTCTACCTCGAGCAGAACCAGTACGCCCCGTGGGACCCCGACGCCGGGCTCTACCAGCTGGCGATCCCCGGCCAGCACGAGCTCGCGCTGGCCCTGCCGTGGGGCGGCACGTCGCACCCGGTCTGGTACCGCCGCGACCCGCGGGTGGCCAACGTCAAGGTGCTCGGGGGCGTCTTCAACAAGGCGCTGATGCAGGGCGTGCCCCAGATCGTGGCCGCCGCCGTCGAGGCCACCAAGGACATGGAGCCCGACGAGAAGTACGCCGCCCTGACCGCGACCGCGTCCCAGGTGATGAGCCAGATGCCGCCGCGCGAGAACCCGCGGCTCAACAAGTCGATGGACTCGGTGCACGCCTCGGGTCCGCTGGGGCGGGCCCACGTGGTGATCCACGGCAACCAGAACTACAAGCAGACCGGGGCGCTCCAGGCCTACGGCGCCTACGCGCTGCTCCAGCAGCCGCCCAAGCGGGTGGGCTTCGCCTCGGGCTGCCAGGCCTTCGGCCACCGCGAGCTCCTCGGCGTCCTGCGCAGCTTCGGCCTGGTGTCCGAGCCTGTGGTCACCGTCGAGGGCTGAGCCGGCCCATGCAGCTGTCGGACTACCTCGACAAGGGCGCGTCCCTCGGACCGGACGCGCCCTGCCTCACCACGGACGGGGAGACCCGCAGCTACGCCGAGGTCCAGGAGCTGAGCCGGCAGGTCGCGGCGGCGCTGGCCGCGCAGGGCATCCGGCCCGGCCACACCGTCGCGATCCTGTCGGCCAACGACCCGGTCGCGTTCACCACGGTGTTCGGGATCAGCCGGGCGGGCGCCGTCTGGTGCCCGATCAACCCCCGCAACGAGGCGGCCGAGAACCGCGAGCTGCTCGAGCTGTTCGGCTGCCGGGCGCTGGTCTTCCAGGCGTCGTACGCCGGGCTGGTCGGGCAGATCCGCGACGAGCTGCCCGACCTCACCACCCTGGTCTGCCTCGATGACGAGCTCGACTGGGCGCTCTCGTGGGACGAGTTCCTGGCCAGCGGTGCGGACCTGGAGGAGACGGCTCCGCCCGAGGACCTGGCCATGATCGTCGGCACCGGAGGCACCACCGGCCGGCCCAAGGGCGTGGTGCTCACCGGCACCAACCTGGAGACGATGTCGGCGATCACGCTGATGAGCTACCCGTTCGAGGGCCGCCCCGTCTACCTCGCGCTGGCGCCGCTGACCCACGCCGCCGGCGTCCTGTGCTTCCCGGTCCTGGCCCTCGGCGGCGAGGTCGTGGTCATGCGGCACCCCGACGTCGGCGGCTTCCTCGAGCACGTCGAGCGGCACGCCGTCACCCACACCTTCCTGCCGCCGACGCTGATCTACATGGCCCTGGCGCACCCGGCGCTCGACACCACGGACCTGTCGTCCCTGCAGTGCTTCTGGTACGGCGCCGCCCCGATGTCGGCGACCCGGCTCGAGGAGGCCCTGACCCGGATCGGCCCGGTGATGGCGCAGCTGTTCGGCCAGACCGAGGCGCCGATGATGATCTCGACGCTGCCACCCCGCGACCACTTCCGCCCCGACGGGAGCGTCGCCACCGAGCGGCTGTCATCAGCGGGGCGTCCGGCTCCGCTGGTGACGGTCTCGATCATGGCCGAGGACGGCACGCTGCTGCCGCCCGGGCAGCGCGGGGAGATCGTGGTCCGGAGCTCCCTGGTGATGGCCGGCTACCACCGCGACCCCGAGGCGACCGCCGAGGCCTCCAGGCACGGCTGGCACCACACGGGCGACATCGGGTTCCTCGACGAGGAGGGCTTCCTCCACATCGTCGACCGGGCCAAGGACATGGTCATCACCGGCGGCTTCAACGTCTACTCCACCGAG
>CAZEPK010000172.1:0-10661 GCA_964514085.1 uncultured Nocardioides sp. | reverse complement strand
CATCGACGACGAGACGACCCCGCGCTCGTTCCAGCGCGAGCTGCGCTGGAACGCCGCCTACCACCGACTGGCACAAGGGATCTGAGCATGGAGCACCGCACGCTGGGCCGCACGAGCCGCACCGTCTCGGTCGTGGGCCTGGGGACCTGGCAGCTCGGCGCCGACTGGGGCGAGGTCTCCGAGGCCGACGCACGGGCCGTGCTGGAGGCCTCGGCCGAAGCGGGAGTGACCTTCTTCGACACCGCCGACGTCTACGGCGACGGCCGCAGCGAGCGGATCGTGGGTGGCTTCGTGGCCGCACACCCCGGAGCGGGTCTCACGGTCGCGACCAAGATGGGCCGGCGCGCCGAGCAGGTCCCGGAGAGCTACACCGCTGAGGCCTTCCGGGACTGGGTCGACCGCTCGCGCCGCAACCTCGGCACGGAGACCCTCGACCTGGTGCAGCTGCACTGCCCGCCCAGCGCGGTGATCGAGGACGACGCGACCTACGACGCCCTCGACGCCCTGGTCGAGGACGGCTCGATCGCCGCCTACGGCGTCTCCGTCGAGACCGTGGCCCAGGCCCTCGCGGCCATCGCCCGTCCCGGGGTGGCCTCGGTCCAGATCATCCTGAACGCGCTGCGGCTCAAGCCGCTCGAGCAGGTGCTGCCCGCGGCCTCCGAGGCCGGGGTGGGCATCATCGCGCGGGTCCCGCTGGCCTCCGGCCTGCTCAGCGGTCGCTACGACACCAGCACGACGTTCGACGCGGACGACCACCGCTCCTACAACCGCGACGGCAGTGCCTTTGACGTCGGCGAGACGTTCTCCGGGGTGCCCTGGGAGGTCGGACTGTCCGCGGCGGAGCGGTTCACCGCCCTGACCGCGGAGCTGGCGGAGGGGCTCACGCCGGCCCAGGCCGCCCTCGCGTGGTGCTGGCAGCAGCCGGGCGTCAGCACGGTGATCCCGGGCGCCCGCAACGCCGACCAGGCACGCAGCAACGCCGCGGCCGGGGCGGCGGACGTGCTGCCGTCCGACTTCAGCGACGGCGTGCGGGCGATCTACGACGAGCTGGTGCGTCCGCTGGTGCACGACCGCTGGTGAGCGGCCAGACGGGCACGGAGCCCGGCCGTCACTCGTAGCGGACGGCCCCGCAGTCGACGCACTCGAACCGGCGGAAGGAGTGGCCGTCCTCGAACTCCTCGAGGCGGAGCTCCCAGACGTGGTCCAGGGGGGTCGTGCGGGGGACCACGACTGCGCTCATCAGAGCCTCCACGAGAAGGTGCGTCGGCCCGGTGGGAGACCGGCCCGTCCCCAGCCCATGTCCGGCACCGTGGCCGATCTTTCAGACCGGAGCGACATCTGTGTCCGGGAGCGCCAGGCCGAAGTGCTCGGCCAGGCCGGTGGCCCGGCACAGCCGCAGGAAGGCCGGCCGGTAGCCGACGAACTTCAGCGAACCCTGCTGGTCGTGCAGGGAGCGACGGGTCAGGGTCAGCATCCCGAGGGCCGAGGCGTCCATGAAGGTGACGCCGGAGAGGTCGATGACCATCCGCCGGCAGCCGGCCGCGATCTCGCGGCGCAGCCGCTGGGAGACCAGGGGGGCGGTGGCGAGGTCGAGCTCGCCGCGGACGGTGACGTAGGCCTCCGGTGGGGCCGAGACCAGGGAGACGTTGAAGTCCATCCCGAGAAACCTGACTTCTGGCGTTCGGCCGGGCGCGGAGCCGTCCTGCTGGCGGCACACTGACTCCCGGTCGGGGTGACCATAACGCGGCCGGAGCCGCACGCCGCCACCTTCCACCCCAAGGGGTGACCGGGCCGTGGACGGGCCCGGGAGGGACCACCCGTCGAGAAGTGGGTCACCTGGGGCGTGTCGCAGGAACAAGACAAGGGGAGCGTTCGTTGGCGGGGACGTGACCGTCCCCAACTCGCTCGAACTGCTCACCCACCGCCTCGAGCTGCTGCGCGCCGAGCGTGCCTCAGCCATGACCGACAGCCTCCGCGACACGACCGGTGACGCCGCCGACCGCGCCACCAACGTCGAGGCCTCCATCCGCCTCCAGCTGCTCGACGAGCGGATCGCGCTCCTGGAGCTGGAGATCCTCGAGCTGAGGAGCGCGCCGCACCACGACGGCATCGTCAACATCGGCGACACCGTCAGCCTCGACCTCGGCGACGGCCCCGAGGCCTACGTCGTGGGCTCGGTGGAGCAGGCCTCGGCCGGCGTGCCGACCGTCACCCCCGGAAGCCCGCTGGGGCGGGCCATCGTGGGGGCCGCTGTCGGCTCGACGGTGACCTACGAGCCGCGCCGCGGGGTCCGGCTCGAGGCACGCATCCTCGAGGCCGGCGCCGGCCTCGCCCGCTCCGCCTGACGGGGTAGCCTCACCGGCGGCGCAGGGCCGTGCGGTGAGAGGACCGGGGATGGACGAGTACCAGGGTCACGACGCGGTCGGGCTGGCCGCGCTGGTGCGCGAGGGGCAGGTCAGCGCCGCCGAGCTGCTCGCTGCCGCCCGGACCAGGGCCGAGGCGGTGAACGACCGGATCAACGCGATCGTCGTCGACGTCGAGCCGCCCGCGGCGGGTGACGGACCGTTCGCCGGGGTGCCCTTCCTCCTCAAGGACCTCGGCCACGACCTGGCGGGCTACCCCACCAGCGGTGGGTCCCGCTCGCTGTCCACCACACCGGCGGTCCAGAACGCCGCCGTGGTCCAGCGCTGGCTCGACGCCGGGCTGGTCGTCTTCGGCAAGACCAACACCCCGGAGTTCGGGGCCAAGGGCGTGACCGAGCCGCACCTGTTCGGCCCGGCCCGCAACCCGTGGAACACCGACCACACGCCCGGGGGCTCCTCCGGCGGCGCGGCCGCGGCCGTCGCGGCTGGCATCGTGCCCTGCGCGGCCGCGAGCGACGGCGGCGGCTCCATCCGCATCCCGGCGTCGGCCTGCGGGCTGTTCGGGCTCAAGCCGTCGCGCGGGTTGGTGCCCGCCGGCCCGCTGGCGCAGGAAGGCATGGGCGGGGCCGCGACGAGCGGGGTCATCTCCCGCTCGGTCCGCGACACCGCCGCGATGCTCGACGTGCTCGTCGGCGCCACGCCGGACGGGCCCTACCTGCCGGCCCTGCCCACGACGCCGTACGCCGAGGAGGTCGGCCAGGACCCCGGCGTCCTCCGCATCGGGCTGTGCACGGCGAGCTCGATCAACCCCGACCCCGACCCGGAGGCGGTCGCCGCGGCCACCGCTGCCGGCGAGCTGCTGGAGTCGCTCGGCCACCACGTGGAGCACCTCGACACGGCGCCCTTCGACGACGAGGCGCTGGCCAGGGACTTCCTGACCACGTGGTTCGTCTACGCCGCCGACTCCGTCGCGCAGGCCAAGGCCGCCAGCGGGTCGGGCGACAGCGGCTTCGAGCCGGACACGCTGGTGATGGCGGCCCTGGGTCGGGCCACGAACCCGGTCGACCTCGTCCGCGCCATCGAGAACCGCCAGCTGCACGTGCGACGGCTCGCCGACTTCCACGAGCGCTTCGACCTGCTGCTCACGCCGACCACGGCGCTGCCGCCGCCGCGGATCGGCCAGCTCGACCTCCCGGCGGCGCTGCAGAGGGCGCAGAAGGCGCTGGTCACCGTCCGCGGCGCCGGCCTCCTGCGCTTCACCCCGGTCGTGGACCAGCTGATCAGCGAGAACCTCGGCTGGGTGCCCTACACCCAGCTGGCCAACCTGACCGGCCGCCCGGCGATGAGCGTGCCGCTGCACTGGACCGCGAGCGGGCTGCCCATCGGCGCGCAGCTGGTGGGTCGGCTCGGGTCGGACGGCCAGCTGCTCCGGCTGGCGGCCCAGCTCGAGCAGGCCCAGCCCTGGGCCGACCGGCGCCCGCGCCTCTAGGAGCGGCTCCGCGCCGCGTTCATGTTCCCTTCATGAGCCGCGCCCTACCGTCCGGGGCATGGACGACGTGCTGGCCGTGGAGGCCGTGGGCCTGACCAAGACGTTCGGGTCGGTCAGGGCGGTCGACGGCGTCTCGGTGCGGGTCGCGGCGGGCGAGGTGTACGGCGTGCTGGGCCCCAACGGCGCCGGGAAGACCACCTTCCTGCGGATGCTGTTCGGGCTGATCCGGCCCGACAGCGGCACGCTCGAGGTCTTCGGTCGCACCTGGCCACGCGACGGGATCGGCGTCCTCGAGGGGGTGGCCGGCTTCATCGAGAGCCCGAAGTTCTACCCCTACCTGACGGGCCGGCAGAACCTCGAGGGCCTCGCGCTCCTCGACGGCGGCGTCCGCCGCGGACTGCTCGAGGAGGTGCTCGACGTCGTGGACCTCACCGACCGGGCGGGGGAGAAGGTCGGCGGCTACTCCTACGGGATGCGCCAGCGCCTCGGCGTGGCGGCCAGCCTGCTGCGCGAGCCGCGGCTGCTGGTCCTGGACGAGCCGGCCAACGGCCTGGACCCCGGCGGCATCCGTGACATGCGCTCCCTGGTGAAGAGGCTGGCCGGCCGCGGGCTGACGGTGCTGCTGAGCTCGCACCACATGGACGAGGTCGAGGAGATCTGCGACAACGTCACCATCATGAGCCGCGGCCAGGTGGCCTACCACGGCACGATCGGCCAGCTCCGCACGATGGCGCCGGACCCGGGCTACGCGGTCGACACCGCCGACAACCCGAGGGCGGTCGCGGTCGCCCAGCGGCACCCCGCGATCCGGGTCGAGCCCGACCCGCACGACGCCCTGGTCGTCACCGGCCCGCGCAGCGACGTCTCGGCGTACGTCGCGGACCTGGTGGCCTCGGGTGTGGAGCTGCGCTCCTTCATCCCGACGCGGACTCCCTTGGAGTCCCTCTTCTTCATGCTGACCGACGACCTGCCGCACCAGCTGGAGGTGGCCCGGTGACCACGACGCCCGCCGCGACGACCCGCCGCCCCTCCCACGCAGCACCGGTCCACAGCAGCGCCGGACTGCTCGGCGCGCTGCGCTGGGAGCTGCGCAAGCTGCGTGCGCAGTACCGCGCCCGAGCGGTCCTCCTGGGGGCGCTCCTGGGTCCGGTCCCGGTCGTGGTGATCATCCACGGGCAGTCCCGGCCTCCCAAGGACACGCTGCTGGGCCGCTTCGCCACCGAGAACGCGTTCGCCCTGGCCCTGCTGGTGCTGAGCTTCGCCGCCCAGTGGGTGCTGCCGCTGCTGACCGCGGTGGTGGCGGGGGACATCTTCGCCAGCGAGGACCAGCACGGGACCTGGAAGACGGTCCTGACCCGCTCGACCAGCCGGGGACGGCTGTTCTGGGCCAAGACGCTGACCGCCTGCGGCTTCGCCGTGGTGGTGGTCGCGCTGCTGGCCGCCTCGACGATCGTCTCCAGCATGGTGGTCCTGGGCCGGGACCCGCTGCTGGGGCTCTCCGGGCAGACCATCCCCGCGGCCACGGCGCTGCGGCTGGTCACCGAGAGCTGGGCCACCGTCCTGGCCCCGACCCTCGGCTTCACCTGCCTGGCCATCGTGCTGTCGGTCTGGTCCCGCAACCCGGCGGTCGGCATCGCCGCGCCGGTGGTCCTGGGCATGGTGATGCAGCTGGTCGGCGCGCTGGGCGGGGTGGAGGCCATCCGGCCGTTCCTGCTCACCACGCCGTTCGAGTCCTGGCACGGGCTGCTCACGGAGCCCCGCTTCACCGGCCCGCTGGTCCAGGGCCTGGTGGTCAGCGGCTGCTGGTCCGCACTGGCCCTCGCCGCGGCGTACTTCATGCTCCGCCGACGCGACATCACCGGAGGCTGACGTCATGCGCAGAAGGATCCTCACCGCCCTGGTCGCCCTCCTGGTGCTGGTCGGCCTGGGCGCGGTCGCCGTGGCGGCCAACGGGTCGGGCAGCAGCATCACCCGGCCCCGCCTGGAGCGCTCGCTGACCGCGACCTTCGCCAACGTCTACACCGACCAGGCCCGCCTCCAGGGCCGCACCGACGTCACGCCCGCCTCCCTGCACCCGCAGGCCATGTGCGACAAGCACGGCGCGGAGGACGTCGACACCGGCCCCGGTGGCGACTGGGTCTGCCTGATGAGCTGGACCGACCCCGAGGTCCCGATGCCACCCGAGGGCTACGGCAAGTTCGAGCTCAACGTGCACAGCAACGCCTGCTACACCGCCGCCGGGCCCACCAAGCTCACGGGCTTCCTGACCATGTCCGACGCGCAGGGCGACGAGGTGACCAACCCCGCCTTCGAGTTCGACGGCTGCTTCGACCCGGACGGCCACGACACGCCGACCGGGGTCAGCTTCCCGTCGCTGTTCGCGGTCACCAGCACCACGCTGAGCCGCGACGCCGAGGGCAGGACGGGGGTCCAGGTGAGCTGCGGCACCGGCAGCGACGGGTGCTCCGGTTCGATCACCTCGACCGCCGGCGACCAGGACCTCGGCAGCACGCCGTTCGACCTGCAGGAGGAGTCGACCGCGACCCTGGCGGTGCCCGACCCGGTGCCCGGCGCCGCCACGGCGATCACCTTCACCGTCCGCGCAGACACCGGCTTCGGACCTCCGGCGCCGGTCACGCTCCCGATCCAGTAGGGGGCGACGGTGCCGTGCCCGCTGTCCAGGCGCTACCGCCCTACCGTGAGTGCATGAGCAAGCCCGGGCGCCGCATCCTGGTGGCCGAGGACGACCACCGGTTGCGCGGCCTGCTCGAGCAGGTCCTGGCCGAGGCGGGCTGGAGCGTGACCGCGGTGGGCGACGGGCGCCAGGCCCACCTGCTGAGTCGGGACGGCCACGACTTCGACGTCCTCCTCCTCGACCTGGGGCTGCCCGGGATGGACGGGCTGACGGTGTGCCGCCGCCTGCGCGAGGAGGGGGTGCTCACCCCGATCCTGGTGCTCACGGCCCGGGGCCAGGTGGCGGACCGGATCGCTGGCCTGGACGTGGGCGCCGACGACTACCTGCCCAAGCCCTTCGACGTCGACGAGCTGCTGGCCCGGTTGCGGGCGCTCCGGCGCCGGGAGGAGCAGCTCGCCGCACGACCGCTCCAGGTCGGCGACCTGCGGGTCGACCCCTCCGCGCACCGCGTGAGCCGGGGCGGCACCCCGGTCGAGCTCACCGCCCGCGAGTTCGACGTCCTGCACCTGCTGGCCTCGCGGGCCGGCCAGGTGGTGACCCGCTTCGACATCCTGGACACGGTGTGGGACGGCGAGGCAGACCTGCGCAGCAACGTCATCGACGTGCACCTGGCCTCCATCCGCGCCAAGATCGACAAGCCCTTCGGGACCGCCTCGATCACCACGCTGCGGGGCGTCGGCTACCGCCTGGAGACCGGGTGAGGTCGCTGCCGCTGCGCGTGCGGCTGGTGGCCGGCTTCTCCGTGGCGATGCTCCTGGTCCTCGTCGCGGCGGACGCCTTCGTCTACTGGCGGGTGCACTACGCGCTCGACCGCGGCCTGGACGCCGACCTGAGCCACGTCCGCGACGCGCTGGCCGGAGGGATCACCGACGACGGACAGGTGCCGGACGCGGCGGCGGCCGCGGCCGTCGGGGCGGTCTTCCAGGTCGTGGCCCCGGACGGCACGGTCCTCCAGCGGGGTCCGGGGACGCCGGACCGCTCGCTCGTCCCCCCGGACCGCCTCGGCGCCGTGGACCACGTCGACGTCGGCGGGCTGCTGCCGGCCTCCCGCGACCCCCTCCGGCTGCTGGTCAGCCCCGAGCGGCTGGCGTCGGGTGACGAGGTCTACCTGGTCGTCGGGGTCCGGCGGGACCACCGGGACGAGGCGCTGCGCGAGCTCCTGGCCCAGCTCGCGCTGGCCAGCCTGGGTGCGCTCGTCGTCACCGGCTTCGTGGGGGACCGGCTGGCCAGGTCCGCGCTGGCTCCGGTCGAGCGCTACCGCAGGCGGGCCGAGCAGATCGCCGCCGGGGCCAGCGGCGTGCGCCTCGACGTACCTCCCGGGCGCGACGACGAGGTGACGCGGCTCGGTCACACGCTCAACGACATGCTCGACGAGCTGGACCGGGCGCTGACCTCGGAGCGGCGCTTCGTCGACGACGCCAGCCACGAGCTGCGGACGCCGCTGACCCTGCTGACCAGCCGGCTCCAGCTCGCGCAGCGCCGGCCGCGGACCGTGGAGGAGCACGAGGCGGTGCTGGCCGAGCTGGCCGTCGACGTGGAGCGGCTGCGGGAGCTGGCCGAGCAGCTGCTGCTGCTCGACGCCGGGGCCGCCGGGCCGGGGACCACGCCGGACGCCCGGCTGGTCGTCGAGGACGTCGTAGGCCGCCACGGGCCCGCCGTCGAGCTGCAGCTGCCCGACGTCGCGCTCCCGGCGGCGATCGCGCCGCTGGCGCTGGCCCGGGTGCTGGAGAACCTGCTGCGCAACGCCGAGCTCCACGGCGCCCCTCCCGTGCGCGTCGGTCTCGCCGCCGATCCCGATGGCCTGGTCCTGACCGTGTCCGACCACGGGCCCGGGCTCCCGGCCGGGCTGGTGGCGACCGAGCGGTTCGCGCGGGCCGACGAGGCGCGCAGCCGGCCCGGCTCGGGGCTGGGCCTGGCCATCGTGGCCGAGCTGGTGTCGTCCGGAGGCGGCCGGCTGGAGCTGGTCAACCGGGCCGACGGCTTCGACGCGATCGTGCGGCTGCCCTCCGAGGACGCCCGGCCGGGCTGAGGGCGCCCGCCGGGCGGCCCCGATGGGGATCTTCGACGGCAGTTGCTTGGATGGCGGGGTGACCAACCTTCCTGGGGACCAGTCCGGAGACTTCACCGGCGAGTTCGTCCGCCACCTCGGCGTGGAGATGACCGAGGTTACCGGCGACCGCGTGGTGGCCGAGTGGGACGCCGCGCCCAAGCACCACCAGCCGTACGGGATCGTGCACGGCGGCGTGCACTGCTCGGTGGTGGAGACGCTGGCCAGCGTCGGCGCGGCCATGTGGCTGGGGGACCAGGGCCAGGTGGTGGGGGTCAACAACAACACCGACTTCTACCGCGCCGTCCGCGAGGGCCGACTGGTCTCCACCGCCACGCCGCTGCACCGCGGCCGGATGCAGCAGGTCTGGGTGGTGGAGACCGTCGACGCCGAGGGTCGCACGGTCGCCCGCGGGCAGGTGCGGCTGCAGAACCTCTACCCGCGCGACTGAGCCTGGCTCGTCTGGTGGGCGGTCAGCAGGCAACCGGGTCCCGTCATCCAGGGGTGGGTCGTGGTTGCTGGCTGACCGCTGCCTAGTGGCGAGGCGGTCCGGCGGTCAGCAGGCAACCTGCGGAGGCCGCGGGGGGCCCCGCTCAGGTTGCTGACTGACCGCTACCCGGTGCCGAGGCGGTCCGGCGGTCAGCAGGCAACCACGCCCCGGGCCGCCCAGGTTGCTGGCTGACCGCTGCCCCGACGCCGATGCCCGACCCGCTCGCCCTCACCCGCGCCGTGCCGGAGACTGGGGCCACGTGGTCAGGTTCGGTGCAGGTTCCCGGCAGCACTCTCGGGTCCCTGACCGATCGAGGAGAGGTGCCATGGCCAAGGTGGGGCTCTGCGAGGACGACCCGGCGATCCGCCGGGTGGTGAGCGACGCGATGCGGCTGGCCGAGCACGACGTCGTGCCGGCGCACAACGGGGCCGAGGCGCTGCGGCTCTTCGCCGAGGACGACGACCTCGACGTGATCATCCTCGACATCGGCCTGCCCGACGCCGACGGCCGCGACGTCTGCCAGGCGCTGCGCTCGGCGGGGCAGCCGGCCCCGGTGCTGTTCCTCACCGCCCTGGGCGCGGTCCACGACCGGCTGGCCGGCTTCAGCGCGGGCGCCGACGACTACCTCCCGAAGCCGTTCGACGTGAAGGAGCTGATCGCTCGGGTCGAGGCGCTCGCCAAGCGTGGCCGGCTCGTCGCCGCCCGGACGCCCAACGACCTGGTCCTCGACCCGGCCCGGCACGCCCTGGTGTGCGAGGAGCGCGAGGCCATGCTGACCCCGACGGAGTTCCGGATGCTGGCCGCGATCACCTCGCGCCCCGGTGAGGTCGTGCGCCGCCGGGTGGTGGTGGCGGCCGCCTGGCCCAACGGCGGGATGGTCAGCGAGAACACCGTCGACAGCTACATCCGCCGGATCCGCATGAAGCTCCGCGACGTCGGCTCGCCGCTGCACCTCACCACGGTCCGTGGAGTGGGCTACACACTGAGGTGATGGAGACCGCCGCGCGTCGAGCCTTCGGTCCGCGGTCCTTCCGCGGCACCATCGTGCTCTCGACGGTCGGCCTGATGACGATCTCGATGCTGGTGGTCGGGCTGTTCATCCAGCTGCTGCTGTCCCGGGCGGCGCACAAGGACGTCGACGAGGTGCTGCACCAGCGGGCCGACGCCGCGATCGCCCAGGTCGACGAGATGTCGGCCGGCGCCCTGACCGTCACCGACGGCGCGCTCGAGCCGGGTGTCGCGGTCTACGACGTCAACGGCGGTCTGGTGGCCGGGTCGGTCAACGGCTCCCTGCGCGACACGGCCAACCGCCTGGCCACCACCGACGACGAGCAGGTGCGCGAGGACGACGACGAGGTCGCACGGCTGCTGGCCGTCCCCTTCCAGACCGAGGAGGGCGTGGGCGGGGTGGTCGTGGTCACCCAGGACACCACGCCGTACGAGCGCTCGGAGCGGTACGCGCTCTACGCCACCGGCGTGCTGGCCGTGCTGGTCATCGCCACCACCGCCCTCATCGCGCTCCGCGTCACCCGCCAGGCGCTGCAGCCGGTGACCCAGATGGCCGAGCGTGCTGCGGA
>CAZEPK010000171.1:0-10697 GCA_964514085.1 uncultured Nocardioides sp. | reverse complement strand
CCCGCGTTCGAGCGGATGGGCCAGCTCCTCGGGCTGGCCCTGGCCACCACCCAGACCTCGTCGGTCCGGGCCGACCTGGCCGCGGTCGCGGTCCGCCAGACCCTGGCCGAGGCGCAGCTGCTCACCTCGCCACCCGACGTCCGCAACGCCCCGCTCGTCCTGGTCGTGCTGCCGCCCGGAGCGGACGGCGAGGGCCCGAGCCGGGCCACCCGCACCGTCGTGGCCGGGCTGGTCTCGGGCGTCGCGCACGGCGCGGCCGGCGTGGTCGCGGTGGGCGACCGCGACTCCGCGGACGGCGGTGACCTGGAGGCGCTGCGCGAGGCCGAGCTCGCGGGCTCGGTCTCGACCGTCGACGGCCTGGACACCACCGTCGGCCAGGTCACCGCGGTCCTGGCCCTCGAGGCCCTGGTCGCCGGGACCACCGGCTCCTACGGCGCGTCGGGAGCCGACGGAGCGGTCCCCCTCCCGTAGAACGGCGGTCGGTCCGTGGACGCGCCGCTCCCTGCGGCGGTGAACCGGCGCCCGGACCTATAGGATCGAGGTCCATGAAGTCCCCGATGCCGACCAAGCACGTTTTCGTCACCGGCGGCGTCGCCTCCTCGCTCGGCAAGGGACTCACGGCCTCCAGCCTGGGGCGTCTCCTGCGCTCGCGCGGACTGCGCGTGACCATGCAGAAGCTCGACCCCTACCTCAACGTCGACCCCGGCACGATGAACCCGTTCCAGCACGGCGAGGTCTTCGTGACCGACGACGGGACCGAGACCGACCTCGACATCGGGCACTACGAGCGGTTCCTCGACACCGACCTCGGCCAGATCGCCAACGTCACGACGGGCCAGGTCTACTCCGAGGTCATCGCCAAGGAGCGCCGCGGCGACTACCTCGGCGACACCGTGCAGGTGATCCCGCACATCACCAACGAGATCAAGGAACGCATCCTCGCCATGGGCGCGACGGGCCCCGACGGCGAGCGCTTCGACGTGGTCATCACCGAGGTGGGCGGCACGGTCGGCGACATCGAGTCGCTGCCGTTCCTCGAGGCGGCCCGCCAGGTCCGCCACGACATCGGACGCGACAACTGCTTCTTCCTCCACGTCTCCCTGGTGCCCTACATCGGTCCGTCCGGTGAGCTGAAGACCAAGCCCACCCAGCACTCGGTGGCCGCGCTGCGGCAGGTCGGCATCCAGCCCGACGCAGTGGTGTGCCGGGCCGACCGCGAGCTGCCGGACTCCATCAAGCGCAAGATCTCGCTGATGTGCGACGTGGACCAGGAGGCCGTGGTCACGGCCGCCGACGCGCCGTCGATCTACGACATCCCCAAGGTGCTGCACCGCGAGGGCCTGGACGCCTACGTCGTGCGCCGCCTCGGACTGCCCTTCCGCGACGTCGACTGGACGGTCTGGGACGACCTGCTCCGCCGGGTCCACCACCCCAAGGAGGAGGTGACCATCGCGCTGGTCGGCAAGTACGTCGACCTGCACGATGCCTACCTCTCGGTGGCCGAGGCGCTGCGGGCCGGTGGGTTCGCGCACGAGGCCGAGGTGGACATCCGCTGGATCCCCTCCGACGAGTGCAAGACCCACGAGGGCGCGCACCGGCACCTGCAGGACGTCGACGCCATCTGCGTCCCCGGTGGGTTCGGCGTCCGCGGCCTGGAGGGCAAGATCGGCGCGCTGACCTACGCCCGCACCAACCGGATCCCGACGCTCGGGCTGTGCCTGGGCCTGCAGTGCATGGTCATCGAGTACTCCCGCAACGTCGCGGGCCTGGAGAAGGCCGACTCCACCGAGTTCGACCCCGACAGCCCCGAGCCGGTCATCGCGACGATGGAGGAGCAGCTCGCCTACGTCGAGGGCGCCGGCGACCTCGGCGGCACCATGCGCCTGGGCCTCTACCCGGCGCTGCTGAAGCCCGGCTCCATCGCGCGGCAGGTCTACGGCGCGGAGCGCATCGACGAGCGGCACCGGCACCGCTACGAGGTCAACAACGCCTACCGCGACACCCTGGAGGACGCGGGCCTGGTCTTCTCCGGGACCTCGCCGGACAACAACCTCGTCGAGTTCGTCGAGCTGCCGCGCGACCAGCACCCCTACTACATCTCCACCCAGGCCCACCCCGAGCTGCGCTCGCGCCCGACCCGGCCGCACCCGCTGTTCAAGGGCCTGGTCGGCGCGGCGATCGAGCGGCAGCGCGAGCTGCGCTTCCCGATCGACGAGACCGGCCTGCGGCGCGAGCCGGTGGACATCGACGACTGATCCGGCCCTGAGCCGACCGGCCGATCGCTATGTCCTCGCGTCGAGGACCCGCGTCAGCTGGTCGAGCACGAGGCGCAGCACGTTGCGGACCGCCGGGGCCAGGTCGTCGGCGTCGACCATGTCCTGGGCGCGCTCGAGCCAGGCCTCGTCGCACGTGGTGGGCCGCATGTGGCGGACCATGCCGCTGAGGGCCAGCAGGCCGCCGCTGCCCGAGAGCCGCGTGAGCTCGTCGAGGTAGCGGTGCGCCCAGGGCACCATCAGCTCGTGCTGGACCGGGCGCCAGAAGCAGTGGGCCAGCTCGATGAGCGGGAAGCCCGACGGCACCTCGCGCGTGTGCCAGACCCGGTCCCAGGCCTCCGCCTTGGCCTCCTCCGACGGCCGCGCGGCCGAGACGCCCCAGGCCCTGAGGTGTGCCTCCGGGTCGGGGTCGCGGGCCAGGAGGTCCTCGACCGCCGCTTCGTCGTAGCGGCCCAGCGACGCCCGCCGGACCTGGGTCCGCCAGGCCAGGTCCACGTCGTCGGCCGCGGCCTCGTCGAGCAGGGCGAAGTGCTCAGGGGTCGAGGCCGACCACGCCAGCGTCTGCAGCGCCGGGGCGCGGTGGTCGGGCTCCTCGCTGCGCAGGACGGCGACGTCGGCCACCCGGGCCAGCCGCCGAGGGGCGAGGACGGCCGGGCTCCACTGCTCGGAGGCCTGGAGTGCGAGGGCGAAGAACGGCTCGACCACCCCGGGGCTCGGCTCGGTCCGGAGCATCGCCAGTGCACAGTCGAGGAAGTCGCCGGTGGACAGCTCGCCCTTGGCCAGCATGTCCCAGGCGGTGGTGGCCACGACGGCGCGGTTGACCGGGTCGTCGAGGCCGGCGACCTCTGCCAGCATCACCTGGAGCGAGGACTCCTCGGTGCGCAGCGAGGCGAAGGTCAGGTCACCGTCGTTGAGCAGGTGGAGGTCGGCGACCGGCAGGTCGGGCAGGTGGGTGGTGGTGCCGGTGGTGACCACGTCGAGGAGCGCCTTGCGCTGCAGCCCGCCGTCGGCCCGCACGTAGGACCCGATGCGGAGCGCGTGGGGTCGCGGTTCGCCGCCGTCGGGGCTGGAGGCGACCAGGGCGCTCCCGACCAGGCTCAGCGTGTCGGTGCCGGAGCGGTCGAGCCAGCTGGCGGTCCACGCGGTCAGGTCGCGGTCGGCGGCCGACCCGATCGCCCCCACGAGGTCCTGGAGCTCGGCGTTGCCCCAGGCGTGGTCGCGGAAGTAGTCGCGCAGCCCGGCGACGAACGTCTCCTCCGAGACGAAGGCCATGAGCTGCGCCAGGACGGCCTGGCCCTTGTAGTAGGTGATCGCGTCGAAGCTGGCGAAGGCGTGCGCGACGTCGGGCACCGCCGTACGGATCGGGTGGCTGGCCGGGCTCATGTCCTGCTGGTAGGCCGAGCGCTGCTCGTCGGCCAGGAAGGTGGCCCAGGCGTCGTTGAACTCCGTGGCCGCTCCCGAGGCCCACGTCGAGGCGAACGACGCGAAGGCCTCGTTGAGCCACAGGTCGTCCCACCACCGCATGGTCACCAGGTCGCCGAACCACATGTGCGCCATCTCGTGGAGGACGCCCAGCGTCCGCCAGGCCCGCTCGGCGTAGGTGGGCGGCCGGCGGTGCAGGACCGCGTCGGTGAAGGTGACGCAGCCCCAGTTCTCCATCGCGCCGCCGAAGTCGGGGACGAAGACCTGGTCGTAGCGCTCCTGGGGGAACGGCATGGCGAAGCGGTCGGCGAAGAAGGCCAGCCCCTGCTCGGTGACGCGGAACAGCTCCTCGGCGTCGCGCTCGAGGAAGGGGCGCAGCGACTGGCGGCAGTGCAGGCCCAGGTCGTGGTCGCCGCGTCGCTCGCGCACCTCGTGGAAGGGGCCGGCGTTGACCACGACGACGTACGTCGAGAGCCGCGGCGTGTCCTCGAAGATCCAGAGGCGGCCGCCGTCGTCGCGGTCCAGGACGACGTCGGGGGGACTGTTGCTGAGCACCGACCACTCCGAGGGAGCGCTGACCTGGAAGCCGTGCACGGCCTTGAGGTCGGGCTGGTCGAAGCAGGCCCAGGCCCGCCGGGCGCCGTCGGGCTCGAAGGAGCTCCAGACGTAGACGAGCTTGTCCTGGGGGTCGACGCTGCGCAGGATCGCGTCGCCCGAGCCGGTGTCGGTCTGGACCGAGGAGACGACCAGGACGTTCTCCGCCGCCAGGCCGGGCAGCGGCAGCCGGCCCATGGCGTGCGTCGAGACGTCGAGCTCCACGTCGTTGAGACGGGCCGACACCACCTCACCGACCACGTCGACGAACGTCGCGGCACCCGGCGTCCGGCAGGTGAAGGTGACCGACGACGTGGCCTGCCAGCGCTGGCCCTCGAGCAGGTCGCGCATGTCCACGGTGATGTCGTAGCGCTCCACCTCGAGCAGGTCGCTGCGCTCGCGCGCCTCGTGCTCGGTGAGGCTGGCGGGGGCGTCGCTCATGGCTCGACGGTAACGTCCCCGACGTGGTGGGTGAGGTAGCGGACGTCCCGCAGGAGTGGCCCGTCGAGAGCAGCGAGGACCTCTACCGGTCCTCCTTGCCGTTCGCGCTCCGCGCCGACGTCGTACGTCGACCCGGGGCCGGCGACGAGGAGCCCTTCACCCGCGTGGTCCTGGAGCACCCGGGTGCCGTGGTGATCCTCGCGGTCGACGAGGAGGAGCAGGTGCTGTGCCTGCGGCAGTACCGCCACCCGGCGCGAATGCGGATGCTGGAGCTCCCAGCCGGGCTGCTCGACGTGGCGGGGGAGGAGCCGCAGGCCGCCGCGGAGCGCGAGCTGCTCGAGGAGGCCGGGCTGCGGGCGGGGAGCTGGGTCCCGCTCACCTCGGTCTACAGCTCGCCGGGCATCTCCTCGGAGCTGATCCACTACTTCGTGGCCCGCGACCTCTCCGAGTCCGACCGCGGTGACTTCGTGGCGGCCCACGAGGAGGCGGACATGGAGACCCTGTGGGTGCCCTTCGAGGACCTGGTGGCCGCCGTGCTGGACGGGCGGGTGCAGGACGCGCCGGTCCTGATCGCCGTCCTCACCGCCCACCACCGTGGCCTCCTCGGCACCGGGGGTCGGTAGGACTAGGGTCAGTCCCGTGCTGATCGGAGTCCCCAAGGAAGTCAAGAACCACGAGTACCGCGTGGCCATCACGCCCATCGGTGTGCACGAGCTGGTGGCCCACGGCCACGAGGTCGTCGTGCAGCAGGGCGCCGGCGAGGGCTCGTCGATCCACGACGAGGAGTACGTCGCCGCGGGCGCCAAGATCGTCGCCACGGCCGAGGAGGCCTGGGGCACCTCGGGCGGCGTGGACATGGTGCTCAAGGTCAAGGAGCCGGTGGCCGAGGAGTACTCCCGCATGCGCGAGGGGTTGCTGCTCTTCACCTACCTCCACCTGGCCGCGGACAAGCCGCTGACCGAGGAGCTGATCAGCCGCAAGGTGACCGGCGTCGCCTACGAGACCGTGCAGCTGCCCTCGGGCGGGCTGCCGCTGCTCTACCCGATGTCGGAGGTCGCCGGCTGCCTGGCGCCCCAGGTCGGAGCGCACTCGCTGCTCAAGGCCCAGGGCGGCCGCGGGGTCCTGATGGGCGGCGTCGGCGGGGTGGCCAACGCCAAGGTGGTCATCATCGGCGCCGGGGTCTCGGGCCAGAACGCCGCCAACATCGCGCTCGGCATGGGTGCCGACGTCACGCTGCTCGACACCGACCTGGACAAGCTCCGGATGTCGTTCTGGCGCTACAACAACCGGGTGCACGGGCTGGCCTCCTCCAAGCTGACCCTGGAGCAGCAGGTCCTCGAGGCCGACCTGGTCATCGGGGCGGTGCTGATCCCGGGGGCGGCCGCGCCCAAGCTGGTCTCCAACGAGCTGGTCAGCCGGATGAAGCCCGGCTCGGTGCTGGTCGACATCGCGATCGACCAGGGTGGCTGCTTCGAGGACTCCCACGCGACCACGCACGCGGACCCGACGTACCCGGTCCACGACTCGATCTTCTACTGCGTGGCCAACATGCCCGGCGCGGTGCCCAACACCTCGACCTACGCCCTGACCAACGCCACCCTCCCGTACGCCGTGGCCCTGGCCGACAAGGGCTGGGCCGACGCCTGCCGGGCCGACCACAGCCTGGCGCTGGGCCTGAACACCCACGACGGCCGGCTCACCAACAAGCCGGTCGGCGAGGCGGTCGGGATCGAGGCGATCAGACCGGACGAGGTGCTGGCGTAGACACCGGGACGGTGGCCCCCGCGGCCCGCCAGGCCACGGACCAGGTGGCCCGGGCCGTCCGGACCTACCTCGACCACCTGACGGTGGAGCGGGGGCTGGCGGCCAACACGCTGAGCTCCTACCGACGCGACCTGCGCCGCTACCTCGAGCACCTCGACCGGCAGGGGATCGGCAGCCTGGACGAGGTGAGCGAGGCCACGGTCTCGGCGTTCCTGATGGCGCTGCGCGAGGGCGACGCCGACCACCCGCCCCTGAGCGCCACGTCGGCGGCCCGGACCGTGGTGGCCGTGCGGGGCTTCCACAAGTTCGCGCTGGCCGACGGGCTGGCCAGCGACGACCCGGCCAGCGGGGTGAAGCCACCGGCGCCGGCCAAGCGGCTGCCCAAGGCCCTGCCGCTGTCCGAGGTCGAGGCGATCCTGGAGGCCTCCGGCGCGCCGGGGACCACGCTGGCGCTGCGCGACCGTGCGCTGCTCGAGCTGCTCTACGGCACCGGCGCCCGGATCTCCGAGGCGGTCGGCCTCGACGTCGACGACCTCGACACCGTCGACCAGACGGTCCTGCTCAAGGGCAAGGGCGGCAAGCAGCGGATCGTCCCGGTCGGCTCCTACGCCCTGGCCGCCGTCGACGCCTACCTGGTCCGCGGCCGGCCCGAGCTGGTCTCGACGGGCAAGGGCACCCCCGCACTGTTCCTCAACGCCCGCGGTGGGCGGCTCTCGCGCCAGTCGGCCTGGGCGGTGCTGACCCGCGCGGCCGAGCGCGCCGGCATCACCCGTGACGTCTCGCCGCACACCCTGCGGCACTCCTTCGCGACCCACCTGCTCGAGGGCGGCGCCGACGTCCGCGTGGTGCAAGAACTCCTCGGCCACGCCTCGGTCACGACCACGCAGGTCTACACCCTGGTCACCGTGGACAGCCTCCGCGAGGTCTTCGCCAGCGCCCACCCCCGGGCCCGGGAGTGAGCGCGGCGATGGCTCCCGGCCGGGCCTGGCTCTCGTGACGCTGCTGCGGGTGCGGGCGGGCGACTCGCCGGACGACGTGTACGCCGCGGTGGTCGACTGGGCGACCGAGCAGGGGCTGGAGCTGTACCCGCACCAGGACGAGGCGGTGCTCGAGCTGCTGTCGGGGAGCCACGTGGTGCTGGCCACCCCCACCGGGTCGGGGAAGTCGCTGGTGGCGGTGGCGGCCCACGCGGCCGCGCTGGCCCGCGACCAGGTCACCTACTACACCGCCCCCATCAAGGCGCTGGTGAGCGAGAAGTTCTTCGAGCTGTGCGCCACCTTCGGCACCGACGACGTGGGGATGCTCACCGGCGACGCCTCGGTCAACGCCGATGCCCCCGTGATCTGCTGCACCGCCGAGATCCTGGCCAACATCGCGCTGCGGGAGGGCCGCGGGACCGACGTGGGCCTGGTGGTCATGGACGAGTTCCACTTCTACGCCGAGCCCGACCGCGGCTGGGCCTGGCAGGTGCCGCTGCTGGAGCTGGTCGACACCCAGTTCGTCCTCATGTCGGCCACCCTGGGCGACGTCTCCGACCTGGCCGCCGACCTGACCCGGAGGACGGGCCGCGAGACGGCGGTCGTCGCGGACGCCGAGCGGCCCGTGCCGCTCACCTTCACCTGGGCGCTCACCCCGCTGGCCGAGACGCTCGAGGAGCTGGTCGCGACCCACCAGGCACCGGCGTACGTCGTGCACTTCACCCAGAAGGACGCGGTGGAGCACGCCACGTCGCTGCTGCAGGCCAAGTACCTGCCCAAGCCGCCGCCCGAGCTGGCCGAGCGGCTGGCCGGTGTGCGCTTCGCCGCCGGCTTCGGCAAGACGCTGTCCAAGCTGCTCAAGAAGGGGATCGGCGTCCACCACGCCGGCATGCTGCCGCGCTACCGCAGGCTGGTCGAGCAGCTGGCGCAGGCCGGGATGCTCACCGTCATCTGCGGCACCGACACCCTCGGCGTGGGCATCAACGTGCCGATCCGCACGGTGCTGTTCACCGGCCTGGCCAAGTTCGACGGGCAGCGGCAGCGCATCCTGCGCACGCGGGAGTTCCTGCAGATCGCCGGTCGGGCGGGTCGGGCCGGCTACGACACGGCCGGGTACGTCGTGGTCCAGGCACCCGAGCACGTCATCGAGAACGAGCGCGCCAAGGCCAAGGCGGCGGCCAAGAACGCCGCCATGAGCGAGGAGAAGCGGGCCAAGAAGGGGTCCAAGGCCCACCTGCGCAAGCCGCCCGAGGGCACCGTGGTGTGGACCGAGCAGACCTTCGACAAGCTGGTGGCCGGCGTGCCCGAGCAGCTGGTGTCGCGGATGAAGGTCGACAACGCGATGCTCGTCAACGTCCTCTCCCGCGAGGAGGACGCCTGCCCGGTGCTGCGGCGGCTGCTCACCGACAGCCACGCCGACCCCCGCGACCAGCGCCGGCTGGCCCGGCGGGCGCTCCGCCTGGCCCGCTCCCTGCTCCGCTCAGGGATCCTCACCCGGCTCGAGGAGCCGGACGAGTTCGGGCGGCGCTACGTGCTCACCGTCGACCTGCCCGCCGACTTCGCGCTCAACCAGGAGCTGGCCCACTTCGCCCTGGCCGCGCTCGACGTCCTGGAACCCGAGGCCGGGACCTACGCCCTCGACGTGGTCTCCGTGGTGGAGGCCGTGCTCGAGCCGCCGCGGCAGGTGCTCTGGGCCCAGCAGCACGAGGCGCGGGGCGAGGCGATCGCCGCGATGAAGGCCGACGGGATCGAGTACGACGAGCGGATGAGGCTCATCGAGGAGATCACCTGGCCGCGGCCGCTGGCCGAGCTGCTCGAGGCGACGTACGAGCTCTACCGCGAGACGCACCCCTGGCTGGACCCGGGGGCCCTCGAGCCCAAGACCGTGGTGCGCGAGATGTGGGAGCAGGGGATGGGGTTCACCGACCTCGTCGGGCGCTACCAGCTCGCCCGGTCGGAGGGCCTGGTGCTCCGCTACCTGACCGACGCCTACCGCACCCTGCGCCAGACCGTCCCGGAGCGGCACCGCCCGCCCGAGCTCGAGGAGCTCGGAGAGTGGCTGGGGGAGACCGTGCGCCAGATCGACTCCTCGCTGCTCGACGAGTGGGAGGCGCTGGCCGACCCGGCCCACGTGCGCCCCGACGTGGCCGGCCACGCGCCGCCACCACCGCCGCGGCCGATCTCGGCGCAGTCCCGCCCGCTCCGGGTGATGATCCGCAACGCGCTGTGGCGCCGGGTGGAGCTGGCGGCCCGCGACGACGTCGACGGGCTGGCCGCGCTCGAAGCCGCGACGGCCGAGCTGGCCGACCCGCCGCTGGAGGTGGTCATGGGCCGCGCGGCCTGGGACGCCGGGCTCGAGGGCTACTACGCCGACCACGACCAGATCCGCCTCGACGCCGACGCCCGCGGCCCGGCGCTCCTGGCGGTCGAGCCGACCGGCCGGGTCTGGCCGCTGCGCCAGACCCTGCACGACCCCGCCGGCGACCACGACTGGGTCATCGAGGCGACCGTGGACCTCGACGCCTCCGACGCCGTCGGCGAGGCGGTCGTGCTGGCCACCGCCCTGCGGCGCCTCGACGGCTGAGGGTCGTCCGCCACCACTTGTAACTCCGTGTCCGGACCACAGGGTCGGGGTCAGGACCCCGAGGTAGTGCACCGGACACGGAGTTACAAGTCCGGGCGGGCGCGGCCTAGGCTCGTGGGGTGAGCGACCTCCAGGTGACCCACGACGAGGACCAGAAGCGCTACGAGGCGCGGGTGGACGGTGAGCTGGCGGGCTCGGCGTACTACGACGCCGCCGACGACCTGATCGTCTTCACCCACACCGAGGTGGACGAGGCGTTCGAGGGGCACGGCGTGGGCTCGGCCCTGGCGCGCTTCGCCCTCGACGACGTCCGCGCGGACGGGCGGCGCAAGGTCGTGGCCCGGTGCCCCTTCATCAAGGGCTGGATCGACCGCCACCCGGACTACCAGGACCTGCTCGAGTGAGGCCCTGAGCCCTCCACAGAAAAGTGCACAGGGGCCGCGTTTCCTGTGCAGGGACAGGGAATCCGACCGTGGCTCCTCCACAGATCCGGATCCGGCCTGGGGGTAAGCCGTCCGGGCCTTGTCCCACGTCCGGAGACGGACCTAGAGTCCCGGGCGCGTCGGCCACAAGTCGCCGTGTCGACAAATTAGTTTTGCTCCCGTCAGAGCAGAGCACACGCACTGCCCAGGGTGGAGGAAC
>CAZEPK010000170.1:0-10722 GCA_964514085.1 uncultured Nocardioides sp. | reverse complement strand
CCTGAGAGGAGACCGGTGATATGTCTGCTTCTTTGCCACGCACCGGCCAGCCGATCCCTGGTGACAAGCACTGGATGACCCTCCAGGAGGCCGCGGTCTATATCTCGACGTCCGTCAAGACCGTCCGTCGGCGCGTCGCCAGCGGTGAGCTGCCGGCCTACGTCTGCGGCAAGCGCGGGCTGCGAGTCCTTCGCGAGGACCTCGACAACCTGATGAGGCCGGTCTGAACGAGCAGGCTCATGTGTGGTTGTGCGATCAAACCATGGCAAGAACTCCGCCCACCGAGCCGGTCTTCCAGATGCGCTTCGAGCAATCACTCAGCTGCATCTCGAAGAACCTGTCGTCCGGCGACCAGCATGAGAATGGCGTCTCACCGCGTCTGCCGAACAGTCCGAGCAACCGGGTCGTGGGCGGCGGGTCCGTGGGCAGGTCCGTGGGCGGGTCCGTGGGCGGTAAAGCCGTAGTAGATGACCACAGGTCGAATCCGCCGAGGCCGCGCGGATTTCAATCGTGAGGCCACGGACTCGCACTCGACGAGGACCGGGCCCTCCTCAATCTGGAAGCGAGCGGCGTGCTGATTCCTCGGCCCGCTTCGACCATCGAGCGCCGCGACTTTGGGCAATCACCGGGACAGCCTGCCAATACCGTGGGCACATGTCCGCGGCTGCCCACTCTCCTGCCGAACCGGCTGTCGGCGCTCCCGGTCGGTGGCTCACCGCCTCGGCAGGATTCGCAGGCGGCGCGGCAGTAGGTCTGCTCGGGGGGCTGGTCGGCCTCGGCGGCGCCGAGTTCCGCCTCCCACTGCTACTGGGCGTGTTCGGATTCGCTGCGTTGGCCGCAGTCATCGTGAACAAGGCGATGAGCCTGGTCGTCGTGATCGCGGCGATCCCCGCCCGCCTGACCGCCGTCCCCATGGCAAATGTGATCGGCGAGTGGGATGTAGTGCTCAATCTGCTAGCTGGGAGCCTTGTCGGTGCATGGCTAGGCGCCTCGTGGGCGACCCGGATGAAGACGGCGACGTTGTACCGGGTTCTTTCGATGTTGCTGGTGCTCATCGCCGCCGTCTTCACCGCCGAACGGATCGGCACGCTTCCCGCTCTGGATCTGGCTCAGCCGGTGCAGCTGGTCGCCGGCGTTGCGGCCGGGTTCGGCATCGGGGTCGTCGCGGCACTGATGGGAGTCGCCGGCGGTGAGCTACTGATCCCGACGCTGGTCCTGCTTTTCGCCGTCGACGTGAAGCTCGCAGGGTCGTTGTCGCTGCTGGTCTCACTACCCACGATGCTCGTCGCTTTCTTCCGTTACAGCCGAGACCAAGCCTTCGTCGTCCTGGCCTCGAACAAGCGGTTCGTCGCTGCGATGGCCGCAGGGTCCGTGACGGGCTCGGTCGCGGGCGGGCTGTCACTCGGCGTCGTCCCGGAGCTGGTGTTGGTGCCACTGTTGGTGGCGCTGCTGCTCTTCTCCGCCCTCAAGGTGTGGCGGCACGCCTAGCCAGCAGAATCTTCGCGCGACCGGCTCCATGCTGGGCGCCTGACTCGTGACGGCTTCGTGCCGTAGCACTTGTGGGTTGGGACGTGCCTCTCGCCGGCCTCGCCCGTGCGGCGAGCGCGGCCGCGAAGGCCAAGACAAGAGTGCCTCAGTACCCTCGCTGAGTGGTGGAGATCTCGACGTCGATCGGGCCGGGTTGGTCGGTGCACGGCTGAGTCCGGCGACGCTGGTTCCACACCGCGAACAGCGCCCCGACGGCCACAACGACGCCGAACACGATCCCAGAGAACGCGAAGGCTGCGACCGTAGCGGCCGCACCGCCTACGCCGAGCAGCGTCAGCAGGGGTGCCGCGCAGCACACTGCGCAGGCGGCCGCTCCAGCACCAAAGACGTGGCGGTCCTTGAGGGAGCGGTTCACGCGTGGGTCGATCCCGGGCGCAGGCCGATGTTGACGAACGGGATGGGGCAACAGTCCGACTGCGCGCACTGGACAAGGTCATCGCACCCAGCGTCGCGGGCCGCGATCAGGCTGGCACGGATCGCCTCCAGATCGGCGATCTTCTGGTCCACCTCGGCCAGCTTGGCCTCGGTTCGGTCCTGCAGGCCGGAACCGGCTTCGTGATGGTGGCGGCCTGCCTCGAGCAACTCGGCGACCTCGTCCAGCGTAAAGCCGAGACTCTGCGCAGCCTTGATCACGCGCAACGTGGTCACCGTCTCCTCCGGGTAAAGGCGGTGCCCTCCCAGGCTGCGATCTGGTTCGGCAATGATGCCGCGCCGTTCGTAGTAACGCAGGGTCTCGACGTTGACACCGACCGCCTCAGCGACCTGCCCTGATCGGAGCCCGCTTGCCATCAGTTCGCACCGGCGTTGGCGTGGGCCCGGGCAGCCAAGGCCGCGAGCACGGGTTCGTGGCCCGGTGCGGTGGAGACGACCATCGCGACCCGGCCATCGGTGATGGTCAGGTCGAAGGTGAAGAACGAGCAGCAGCCGGTCTCCTTCGCTGCAAGGCCGGCTGCACGTGCGGCGACGTCCGGTTCGGCGCGCAGTTCGAGCCGGACCTCTTGTGCCAAGGTCTGCTCCATGCTGAGGACATCCTTGGCGAAGAGGTCGTCGAACTCCGCCCGTCTCAGCGGCTGCTCCACGGTGGGCAGGGTGCATGCCGCCGGGACCCAGTCGTCCTGCACGATCAATTCCTGGTCCATCTCTCGACTGTAAACCCGTACCTGAGTACAGGATGCAACTGCTCGCCGCTGACCATGACGCACATCGCGCACCATCATCGGCTCAACCCCAGGTCGCGGCTGGTCGTGCGTCCAGTACGTGCGCGGGGCGGATGTAGCGCTCGATGAGGGTGGAGAGCCGTTTGTGTCGGGTCTGGAGTGCGATCCGGTCGAGCGGGACGCCGGCGGCGGCCGCGGTGGTGGCGTGTCCGGCGCGCAGGGAGTGGCCCTGGATCCGTGCGGGCGACATTAACTGGACGTAGGTGTGACGCCGGTCGCCTCCACGCGAGACCACCGGATGGGCCCTGCATCAACGTGCTCCTGAGCAAAGCAGATCGATCGAGCGGCGGGCCGAGGCCTTTGCTGCGCTCGATGATCATGAGTTCTCGGGTAGGCGGTCCACAACTGGATCGCGGTCAGGCATTGTGTGCGCCCCAGTCGCCCCGTCCGGGATCGCGGCGGCAAAGAGCACGGCTCCGGCAGTGGCCGCTAGGGCCAGAACTACGAAGCAGATGGGAAAGCCGCCAACCATTTGAGCAATCCAGGCACCTGCGAGCGGGCCAAGAGCGCTACCCACTGCGAGCGGTGCACCGAACGCGCCGTTGAGCGACGCGAACCTCGCCGCACCCCACAGGTCACTGACGATCGTGGCGCCCACGAGTGTGAACAAGCCACGAGCGGCGCCAGCTAGGACCGAGAGCAACACGAGCAGCACGGCCGGACCAGGGACAATCGCGAGTGCGGCAATGGTCAGCGCTACGGCACCACTGATCGTCGAGACCCGCATGCGAGTACCGAGCCCGCGTGACAGAGCGGGGTAAGCGAGTCGGCCGGCGACTTGGCCGGCGCCACCGAGCCCGAGCACCCATGCCGCGGTGGCCGCGCTGCTACCGCGCGCCAGGACGAGCGGAACGAGCGAGATCAGCGAGGCGTACTCGGCCAGAGTGACCAGCGTGCCTGCCGCTGCGGCCGCGAAGAATGTGCGGCTGCGGAGGACGCTGACGTCACTGTGGGTCTCGACGCGCCCGGCGGGTCTCCATGGCCTGTTCAAGGCGACGAGATGGACAGGCGCGAGCAGCATGACCAGGACGGCAAGTGCTCAGTAGGTTCCGCGCCAGCCCAGCTCCCGGCTGAGGGCGTTGGTGAGCGGCGCGAAGACCGTGCTTGCGAACCCCGCGACCAGGGTCAGTGTCGTCAGTGCCCGGACGCGGCTCGACCCGAACCACACGGTGAGCGCGGCGAAGGCAGGGGATAAAAGAGGCCCGCGGCACCGACGCCCCCCACCATCATTCCCATTGCGAACACCAAGAGGCTGTGAGCGCTGGCCATCAGCCCAAGCCCACCGGCGCCGACGATCGCACCCGCGACCATCACCGCGCGAGGCCCCCGTCTCTGGATCTGACGCCCAACCACAACCCCGAACAGCCCGGTGAGCAGGCTGCCGGCCGTGAAGGCCGCGCCGAGGCGAGTCAGTGTCCAGCCGGTGTCGGCTGAGATTCTGGGCGCCGAGACGGCGTACGCGTAGTACAGCGCGCCATAGCTGATGGTCACGGTGATGCTCAGCGACGCGAGCACCCCGCGCGGTGCTGGATCTGTCACGCGAGCGTGAGCGGTGCGCTTCCGATCGTCAGCACCTCGGCGGCGGGCGTGCAGCAGCCGCCGTCCGAGTCAGCCTCGTCGAAGGTCCCAGCGCCGCCGCAGACGCCGGTGTCGGGGAGGACCAGCTCCACTCGGTCGGCAGCCTCGTGGTCGCCGGCGATGGCGGCGATGACGGACCGGACCTGTTCGCAGCCGGTCAGGGTGAGGAAGGACGGTGCGCGGCCGTAGGACTTCATGCCGACCAGGTAGAAGCCGGGCTCGGGTTGGGCGAGCTCCTTGGCGCCGTGTGGGTACACGGTGCCGCAGGAGTGGATGTTCGGGTCGATCAGCGGCGCGAGGGTGCGGGGTGACTGCAGGATCGGGTCCAGGTCGAGACGAATCTCGGACAGATGGCCGAGCTCCGGCCGGAACCCGGTGACGGCGATGATCTCGTCGACGTCGGTGACGGTCTTCCCTCCGAAGTCGGTCACGATCAGCCGCCCGTCCTCCTGCTGCTCGACTGAGGCGGTGCGGAACGAGGTGACCGGAGTGACCGCTCCGCTGCCGGCCGCACGCTCGGCGGACTTGCCGAGCTCACCCCGAGCTTCGAGCTGGTCGTTGTCACCGCCGCCGAACGCGTTGCCGACCGTGGGTCGGCGGACCAGCCAGCTCACCTTCGTGCCGGGTGCGGTCTCGGCTAGGTGCGCAAGCTCGACCAGGGCGTTCTGGGCGGAGGCGCCGGTCCCCGCCACGACGGTGTGCTTGCCTGCGTATCGGGTCCGGCCCTGCTCGCTGCGGAGATCCGGGACGCGGTAGCTGATCCGGTCGGCGTGCTCGGTCTCGCCGAGCGCGGGCAGACCATCTCCGCCGAGGGGGTTGGGGCCGCCCCAGGTGCCGGAGGCGTCGACGACGGCCGAGGCAGTGATCCGCTCGATGCCGCGCTCCGTCTGCACTTGGAGGACCAGTGGCTCCTCGTCGCGGCCAGCGTCGACGAGACGGTCCCGACCGAAGCGGGTGACGCCGACGACCCGGTGGCCGTATCTGACGTCGACCTCGTCGGTCTTGTCGAGCGCATCGGCCAGCGGCTGGAGGTAGCCTGTCGCCCACTCCTCACCGGTCGGGTACGCCGTATCCATGGGTGCGATCCATCCCGTGCGATCGAGCAGGGTCCCGGCGACGGGGTCGACGAGCTCGGACCACGGTGAGAAGAGCCGGATGTGTCCCCACTCACGGATGGCGGCGGCCGCGGAGTCGCCCGCCTCGAGAACGATGGTGCCGAGGCCACGCGACTGGGCGTGCGCGGCACCGGCCAGGCCGATCGGTCCGGCTCCGATGAACACGACGGGGTGGGACATGAACACTCCTCATATCGATGAACGTCGATGAATGGGACAGATCGTATCGATGAGTGGCGATGGATGCAACCATCGATGTTGGTCGATACGATGGCCGTCATGACTGCTGTCACCGTCGAGCGCGGCGGCCCGGCCAGCCCGTTGCTGGCCGATGAGGTCGCCTCCACCTACGCAGAGTGGTTCGGCACGATCTCCGACCCGACCCGGCTGAAGCTCCTCCACGCCGTCGCCTCGTCGGCGTCGGGTGCGTTGACCGTCGGGGATCTGGCCGAGCGGCTCCGCATCAGCCAGTCGACGTGTTCCCACCACGTGCGCAAGCTGTCCGATGTCGGCTTCCTCATCGTGGACCGAGTCGGTCGCACAAGCATGGTCTCGGTCAACCAATCCTGCTGCACAGGTCTCCCCCACGCCGCCGACGTGGTGATGGGTACGACTGAGACGCGGCCCTGCTGCCCCACGGACTGGCCGGCCTCGGTCTCGACTCGGGCCATGCGCGATGACGACCTCCCCGAGGTGCGAGAGATCTACGCCCAAGGGATCGCCACTCGCAACGCGACGTTCGAGGCCGAGACGCCGACCGTGGCCCAGCTGCGGACGAAGTGGCTGCCGGAGCACCGCTGGGTCGCCGAGCTAGAGGGTCGTGTGGCGGGCTGGACGGCGACAAGCCCGGTCTCCTCCCGTGCGTGCTACGCCGGAGTCGGAGAGACGTCGGTGTACGTGGCCGAGGATGTCCGCGGTCAGGGAGTGGGCAAGGCCCTCATGTACCGCCAAGTCATCGAGGCCGACGCTCACGGGCTCTGGACCCTGCAGACATCGATCTTCCCCGAAAACCGGGCGAGCATCGCGCTGCACCATTCCGCTGGCTACCGGACTCTGGCGGTCCGCAGCCGAATCGCGCAGCTGGACGGCGTATGGCGCGACACCGTGTTTCTAGAGCGGCGTCGTGAGGACGAGGCCGACGCTACCTCCGACGCCTGCCTCTGCTGAGCTGACCAGTCACCCGAGGGTCGCCTCGGTGGCTTGGTCGACCGGGACGCCGAGCTCGTCGTTCAGCAGATGGATGACCCTCCGCTCGATCTCGTCGCGGATGGGCCGGACGGACGCGACGTCCTGGCCGGCTGGGTCGTCGAGGACCCAGTCCTCGTAGCGCTTTCCCGGGAAGATCGGGCACGCATCGCCGCAGCCCATGGTGATCACCACGTGGGCCGCCTGGACGACCTCGTCGGTCCATGGCTTGGGGAACTCGCCAGTGATGTCGATCCCGCGCTCACCCATAGCGGCGATCGCCGAGGGGTTGACCTCGGACGCCGGCGCCGATCCGCCCGACCAGGCGACCGCCCGGCCGGCCGCGTGCTTCTCGAAGAACCCGAGCGCCATCTGTGAGCGGCCGGCGTTGTGCACACACAGGAAGAGCACGACCGACGTGCCGTCGTTCGCCTTGCCTTCGACCCGGGCCAACGCTTGGAGCCGCTGGCGAGCGAACCGCTCGGCGAGGAGCGGCAGGAAGTTGGGGACACTGGAGGTGTCCGCGAACTCCTCGTAGGAGCTGTGCAGGAACCGCTCGATGGTCGCGGTCCCGAAGACGCCGTCGTACTCAGAGGACAGCCGGGTGGCCGAGCTGCGGAGCGCCAGCTGCTGGTCGAGCGAGATGTCCTCGCGCTTGTACAGGTCCTCGAGCATGGTGTGTCTCCTCCGAGATCTCAGGATGCCGTGGACAGGCGCTCGGCCAGCCCGTGGACGCGGTGGTCGAGGTCACGGACTGCGGCCTCGAAAGCGTGGGGGGTGCCGGCCGGGACGGGGTCGGGGACCGACCAATGCAGCGCGGCGGGGTTGGCCAGCTCCTCGTGCGCCCGGTCACAGACCGTGATCACCAGGTCCCCTGGCTGCTGGACCTCGCCAAAATCACGAGGGCGCGCGCGCTTGCTCAGCCGCAGTCCGTGTCGCTCGGCCGCGGCGATCGCGCCGGGGGCGACCGCCTTGGCCGGGTGGGTGCCGGCCGAGGCAGCCGGGATGTCGCTGAGTGCATGCCACAGCAGGGTGGCCAGCTGGGAACGCGCGGTGTTGGCGGTGCAGACGAAGAGCACGCGGGCAGGAACCTCGACGGTCTGGCCGGCGAGAGTCGGTACGGCGTCAGGCACCACCTGGAGGTAGGTGCGCCGCCGGTCCCCCTCGGAACGCAGCCGTCGCACCAGGCCGGAGCCGACGAGCACGTTGAGGTGGTGGGCCAACAGGTTGCTGCCGATGCCCAGGTCGCGGGCCAGGTCAGACGGGAGTCCGTCGCTGATAGCGAGCTGCTCGACGATGCGCAGCCGCACAGGATCGCCGAGCGCGGCGAAGACCGCGGCTCGCTGCTCGATCGAGCGCACTGACTCAAAGTTCATTGCCTCAATATTGACTGAGTAATCATCGGTGCGTCAAGATCCCCGTCGTGACCAATCCACCGACCGCGCCAGTCCCCAGCCACGCTCCGCCGCTGTCTCGCCGCCTGTTCGCCGAGTTCCTTGGCACCGGCCTGTTGGTGACCGTGGTCGTCGGGTCGGGGATCGCGG
Source organism: uncultured Nocardioides sp. (assembly GCA_964514085.1). Lineage (GTDB taxonomy): Bacteria > Actinomycetota > Actinomycetes > Propionibacteriales > Nocardioidaceae > Nocardioides. The sequence continues at coordinate 2,535 of CAZEPK010000170.1, read as the reverse complement.
CCCAGCAGCTCTCCCCGAACGACGTGGGGATCCAGCTCTTCGAGAACTCCACTGCGACCGTGTTCGGCCTGGCGGTCCTGATCCTGTTGTTCGGGCCGGTCTCGGGCGGGCACTTCAACCCGGTGGTCTCGCTGGCCGATTGGTTCCTCGGACGCCGAACCGGAGCGGGGCTGAGTCTTTCCGATGTCGGGGTGTACACCGTCGCGCAGATCCTCGGTGGCATCGCCGGCGCACTGCTCGCGAACGCGATGTTCGACGTTGGCGCCGGGTTCTCGACAAAGGACCGGGTCTCCGGAGGCCACCTCATCGGCGAGGTGGTGGCCACCTCCATTCTGATCGCCCTGATCTTTGCCCTCGTCGGAACCGGGCGCGGTGCCATCGCGGCGCCGGCGGTGGGCGCCTATATCGGCGCGGCGTACTGGTTCACCAGCTCCACGTCCTTCGCCAACCCGGCCGTCACCCTTGGCCGGATGTTCTCCGACACGTTCGCCGGGATCGCCCCAGCCTCTGCGCCGGCGTTCATCGGCATGCAACTGATCGGCCTCATCGTCGGCGTCGCGATCTCCCTCGCGCTCTACCCGGACGCCGGCACCAGGGCCGACGACGTGGTCATCCCCCACCCGCGCTGACCTCTCCTGACCATCACCGAGCCAAGGACTTCCTCATGCATCTCGTCGCCATCGGCGGCAGCGACGCCGGCATCTCAGCCGCGCTGCGCGCCCGCGAGCTCGACCCGTGCGTCGACGTCACTGTCGTGGTTGCCGACGCTTACCCGAACTTCTCGATCTGCGGCATCCCCTACTACATCTCCGGCGAGGTCGGTCACTGGACGAACCTCGCTCACCGCACCCACGCCGACCTCGAGGCCACCGGGATGCGGCTTCGGCTCGACACTCGGGCCACCGACATCGACGTCGGCGGGACCCGCCTGCTGCTGCGCCGGCCGGACGGCGACGCATCGTGGCTCGACTACGACGAGCTCGTCGTCGGCACCGGGGCGCTCCCTGTCCGGCCGCCCATCGAGGGACTCGACGACCTTGGTATCGAGGACGGCGTCCACCTGCTCCACTCGATGGGCGACACCTTCGCCCTCGAGGAGTCCCTGGATCGGATCAAGCCATCGAAGGCGCTCATCGTCGGCGCCGGCTACGTCGGCCTCGAGATGGCGGAGGGGCTGACCACGCGCGGCATCGAGGTCACCCAGGTCGAGATGCTCGACGAGGTCCTCCCCACCGTCGACCCCGAGCTTGGCCACCTCGTCCACGGCGAGCTCGTCGGCAACGGAGTCACCGTGCACACCCGCGCCCGGGTCTCTCGGGTCCAGCGCCAGGACGGGCCACACCGGCTCAGGGTGCTCGGCACCTCGCCCGCCGGCGAGGAGAAGTGGGACGTCGACCTCGTCCTGGTCGTCGTGGGCGTCCGGCCCGACACCGACCTCCTGGTCCGGGCTGGAGCCAAGACTGGCGAGCGTGGTGCCGTGGTGGTTGACGAACGCATGGCCACCGGCCTTCCCCACGTGTGGGCCGCGGGTGACTGCGTGGTCACCCACCACCGCCTCCTCGGGACGACCTACCTGCCGCTGGGCACCACGGCCCACAAGCAGGGCCGGGTCGCCGGTGAGAACGCCCTCGGCGGAGACACAGCCTTTGCCGGCAGCCTCGGCACCCAGGTCGTCAAGGTCTTCGGCCTCGTGGCCGCACGCACCGGACTCCGCGAGCACGAGGCCCTCCTAGCCGGCTACTCCCCCGCGACCACACAGAGCAGCCCAGACGACCACAAGGCCTACTACCCCGGCGCGCAGCCGATCACCATCCGTGTCACCGGCGACACCGAAACCGGACGCCTCCTGGGCGCGCAGCTGGTGGGGGCTCGCGGCACCGAGACCGCGAAGCGCGTCGACACCTACGCCGCCGCTCTGTTCCACGACATGACCGTGGATGCGATGAGCGAGCTCGACCTCTCCTACACACCGCCCCTGGGCTCCCCGTGGGACGCGGTCCAGATGGCCGCGCAGGCTTGGGCTCGAGACCACACGAGTCGCTAGTTGACGCTCGAGCTGTTCTGGGCCGCCAGGCGTGGAGCCAACGCCGTCACCAGGTGCTCCTGACCGGGCAGAGATGTCGAATCTCGGGTCCTCGCATCAATGCATTTCTGACTCGTGGGCGGCGTGGCTGGCTGGTTCGAGCTGGAAGGTGGAGTGTTCGACGTCGAAGTGGCCCCCGAGGCACGCCTGGAGCTCGTCGAGCAGTCTGGGGGAATGTCCGTCGGTGAAGCAGGAGTCGTCGATGACCACGTGCGCGGAGAGGGTGGGCAGGTTCGAGGTGATGGTCCAGACGTGGAGGTCGTGCACGTCGTGCACGTGCTCGTTCTCGATCATGTGGCTACGAATCTGGTCGAGGTCGATGGCGTCGGGCGCAGCCTCAAGAAGTACACGGCCGCTGTCGCGGAGCAGACCCCAGGCCGCACGCACCATGAGGGCCACGACGATGAGGGAAGCGATCGAGTCGGCTCTGGTGAACCCAGTGGTGAGGATGA
>CAZEPK010000169.1:0-10734 GCA_964514085.1 uncultured Nocardioides sp. | reverse complement strand
GGACCGCTGAGGCCGTGCGCACGGCCGCTCAGAACCCGTGCGCCAGCCCCCACGCGACCGCCTGGGCCCGTCGGCCCACGCCGATCTTCTGGTAGACCTGCCGCACGTGGGTCTTCACCGAGTTGACGCTGACGAACAGGTGCTCGGCGATCTCGAGGTTGCTGAGCCCGCAGCAGATCAGCTCCAGCACCTCGGCCTCCCGCTTGCTGAGGCCGCCGACACCGTGGGGCGTGCTGAGCCGCGCGGTCGGGGCCACGGTGCCGCCGCGCTGCACGACCGACACGGCGGCGGTGAGGTCGGCGGCGCTGGCCGCCTTGGAGACGAAGCCACGGGCGCCGGCGGCCAGGGCGCGGCGCAGGCTCGAGCGGCTGTTGCTCCAGGAGAACACCAGGACGGGTGCGGGCGTCAGCGCCCCCACGACCGCGAGGTAGTCCTCGATCTGTGCGGACCGTCCGATCGGGTCGCAGAGGACCACGTCGACCTGCGCGCGGGGGTCGTCCTGGGCCAGGTGGAGCACTCGGGTGGGGGTCCCCGAGCGCGCCAGCATCCCGTGCACCCCCGAGACGATCAGCTCCGGCTCCTCGAACACGCCGACCGCGAGCGGCCCTCCGTCTCCGCGCGCCGGCACCGCCCTGTCCATGGTGGTCAGAATCTGAGCACACCGAGAACGCCGGGACCGAGCCGCGCCGCTCACCCACAGGGGTGAAATTCAGCCCTCGCCATCGATGAGGAAGCCGTCGCCCGCGCGGACCAGCCGCAGCACCACGGCCTGGGTGACGGGACCGCCCGGCCGGACGTAGCGGTAGCGGTAGCGCACCTCGAGCGTGTCCGGGTCGGCCGAGATGGACTCGATCCGGGCGGTGCTCACCGATCCCCAGAACTCCTCGTAGGCGCTGAAGCCGTTGCTGGCGGCCTGGAAGTCCGGGGTGAGCATCCGGAACCCGGCTTCCGGGTCGCGGACGGCGGTCTGGATGTAGCTCTCCACGAACGAGGTCATCGCCTCCTCCGTCGGTGGCTCCGCCGACGCGCTGGGGGAGGGCTCGCCCGAGCCGGAGCCCGAGGCGGACGCGGAGGGCGCCGACGCCCCGGGGTCGGCGGAGCCGTCGTCGTCGCCGCGACCCATCCCGATGGCGAAGGCCACGACGACGGCGACCAGCAGGGCCGCAGCAGCGGCGGCCACCACCAGCCACGGGCGCCGTCCGGGGCGGTCCTCCCGAGGAGGGGCGGGGTCGCGGGGCGGAGGTGGCTGCGCGCCGCGGTCCAGCGGCAGGACCTGGGTGCTGCCGGCGTCGTCGTAGGAGCGGGTGCGGGGCGTCTCGCCGGCCAGGCCCAGACCGGTCAGCCCACCGGCGGCCACGCCGGCGGGCCGGGCCCCCGGCCCGGCCTCCAGGAAGGCCTGGGCGGTGGCGATCGGCCAGCGTCGGGCGGGGTCGCGGGTCATCGTGCCCTCGAGCACGGGGGCCAGCCACCCGGCTGCCGGCGAGCGCGGAGGCTCCTCGTGGACGATCCGGTAGAGGGCGCCGAGGAGGTTGTCGCCGACCTGGTAGGGCGGGTGGCCCTCGAGTGCGTGGAACAGCGTGGCGCCCCAGGACCACACGTCGCTGGCCGGCGCGGCCTGCTGGCCCGAGGCCACCTCCGGGGAGAGGTACGCCGGCGAGCCGGTCACCAGCCCGGTCTGCGTCAGGGCGGGGTCGGCCGAGGTGCGGGCGATGCCGAAGTCGGACAGCTTCACCTGCCCGTCCGGGGCCACCAGGATGTTGGAGGGCTTCACGTCGCGGTGCACGATGCCGGCCGCGTGCGCGGCGGCCAGGGCGCTCGCGGTCTGGGCCAGGATCGGGGCGGCCTGGTCGGGGCTGAGCCGCCCGCGCTGCCGGACCAGCTCGGCGAGGTCGGTCCCGGCGACGTGCTCCATGACCAGCCACTGCGCGCTGCGGCCGTCCTGTACCTCTTCGACGAGGTCGAAGACCGCCACCACGTTGGCGTGGTTGAGCTTGGCGGCGAGCTTGGCCTCGCGCTCGGCCCGCAGCGCGTCCGGGGTGATGCCACCGGGCGCGACGCCGATCCTCTTCAGGGCCACGGTGCGACCCAGGACCTCGTCGCGACCGCGCCAGACAGCCCCCATGCCGCCGCGGCCGATCTCGGCCTCGAGCGTGTACCTGCCAGCGATCAACGTGCGTCCTCCTCGCAGCCCTCCACAGTAGGGGCACCTCCTGGGTACCCGCCCAACCGGTTGGCCCCGGGCGGGGCGGATGCGGGAGGATCGTGGCCGTGCCCACCGATCCCGGACTCCTCGACGACCTCGTGTGGCGCGGCCTCGTCGCGCACTCGACGGACCTCGACGCCCTGCGCGAGGTCCTGACCGCGGGCAGCGTCCGGTTCTACGTGGGCTTCGACCCGACGGCCCCGAGCCTGCACATGGGCCACCTGGTGCAGGTGCTCACGGCCAAGCGCCTCCAGCACGCCGGCCACACGCCGTTCGCGCTGGTCGGTGGCGCGACCGGGATGATCGGCGACCCCAGGGAGTCCGGTGAGCGGGTGATGAACTCCGCGGAGACCGTCAAGGACTGGGTGGAGCGGGTCCGGCGCCAGATCGAGCCGTTCCTGTCCTTCGAGGGCCCGAACGCCGCGACGATGGTCAACAACCTCGACTGGACCGAGAACCTCTCGACCATCGACTTCCTGCGCGACATCGGCAAGCACTTCCCGGTCAACCGGATGCTGGCCCGCGACGTGGTGAGGAACCGACTCGAGGCGGGGATCAGCTACACGGAGTTCTCCTACGTCCTGCTGCAGTCGCTGGACTTCCTCAACCTCTTCCGTGAGCACGGCGTGGTGCTGCAGTTCGGGGGGTCCGACCAGTGGGGCAACCTCACCGCGGGTGTCGAGCTGATCCGCCGCGCCGACGGCGGCCACGCGCACGCGCTGGCGACGCCGCTGCTCACCAAGGCCGATGGGACGAAGTACGGCAAGACCGAGGGCGGGGCCCTGTGGCTCGACCCCGAGATGATGTCTCCGTACGCCTTCTACCAGTTCTGGCTCAACCAGGGCGATGCCGAGGTCGGGCAGCTCCTGCGGGTCTTCACCTTCCTCTCCCGCGAGGAGATCGAGGCACTGGAGGCCGAGCACGCGGAGAAGCCGTTCCTCCGGCTCGCGCAGCGCCGGCTGGCCTCCGAGGTGACCACGATGGTCCACGGCGCCGAGGAGACCCGCCGGATCGAGGAGGCGTCCGAGGCGTTGTTCAGCGGGGGCTCCCTCGCGGCGGCCGACCCCGAGGTGCTGGCCCAGGCGCTGGCCACCGCGCGACCGCTGGTCGCTGGCGCACCGGGCCGCACGCTCACCGACCTCTTCGTCGACTCCGGGCTGGTGCAGAGCCGCGGCGAGGCGCGACGGGCCTTCGCCGAGGGTGGTGCCTACCTCAACAACGAGCGCGTCGAGGACCCCGACTACGTGCCCGAGGGCACCGACTACCTCGGGGGCCGGGTCCTGGTGCTGCGCCGGGGCAAGAAGAGCTTCGCCGGCGTGAGCGCTCCGTGACCTGGCTGTCCGGGCTCGAGGCCCAGGCCCGCGAGGCGCTCGCGCCGCCGGTCTACCAGTACGTAGCCACCGGCTCCCGGGACGGCGTCAGCACCCGCGAGGCCGGCTGGGCCGACGTCCGCTTCCTGCCGCACGTCCTGCGCGACGTGACCGAGCTCGACCTCGGCGCCGACCTGGTCGGCGGCGCGGCACGGGTGCCGTGGGGGGTCGCGCCGACCTCGCTGCAGCGCTCCGTGCACCCCGACGGTGAGCTGGCGATGGCGCGCGCCACGGCCGCCGCCGGCACGGTGATGGTGGTCTCGAGCAACGCCGGCACGCCGTTCGCCGACATCGGCGCGACCGGTGTGCGGTGGTGGCTGCAGGCCTACCTGCCCGCCGACCGGACCCTGGCCGAGCCCATGCTGCGCCGGGCCGTCGACGCCGGCGCGGAGGCGGTCGTGCTCACCGTGGACACCCCCGTGGTGGCCACGAAGTACTTCACCGGCGAGCAGGTCATCTGGGACGTGGTCCCGATCGAGAACCAGCGGGTCAACTTCGACCCGGGCTACGAGGACGCGCCGGGCTCGGAGAAGGCCACCGACCTCGGTCCGCACGACCTCGGCTGGCTGGCCGAGGTGTCCGGGCTGCCCGTGGTGGCCAAGGGCGTGCTCCGCGCCGACGACGCCCGCCGCTGCGTGCAGGCGGGCGCGGCAGCCGTGTGGGTCTCCAACCACGGCGGGCGCCAGCTCGACCGCGCCCGCTCGACCGCCGCCTGCCTCCCGGAGGTGGTCGCCGCGGTGGGTGGGGAGTCCCCGGTCTACGTCGACGGGGGAGTGCGCTCGGGGCTCGACGTCCTCGCGGCGCTCTCCCTGGGAGCCGACGCGGTGTTCCTGGGCCGGCTGCCGGTGTGGGCCCTGGTCGAGGGCGAGCCCGGGGTGGCCCGGATGCACGCCGAGCTGCTCGTGGAGACCACCGAGGCCTTCCGCCTCGCGGGGTGCCGGACGGTGGCGGACACGCGCGGAATCGCGGTCCCACCCGTGGCTCCGTAGGCTGGGTGATCGTGCCCGAGAACCGTCGTCCGCAGCGCCCCACCGGCAAGAAGACCACCGCCGGGCGAGGTGCGCCCCGGGACGGTGGCGGCGCCCCGCAGCGTGGCGGTGCCCCGCAGCGGAGCGGCGCCCCGCAGCGCGGTGGCGCCCCCCAGCGCGGTGGTCGCCCGCCCGAGCGCCGGCGCGCCGTCGAGCCGGCCCAGCGCACCAAGGACCAGGCCGCCTACGACGGCCCCGACCTGCCCGAGGGCATCACCGGCGACGAGCTCGACCGCTCGGTGACCGCCCAGCTCAAGGGCCTGCCGGAGAAGCTGGCCGCCCGCGTGGCCAAGCACCTGGCCGCCGCCGGGCTCTACATCGACCAGGACCCCGAGCTGGCCTACCGCCACGCCTTGGCCGCCCGCGCCCGGGCGTCGCGGATCGCCGTGGTGCGCGAGGCCTGCGGCGAGGCGGCGTACGCCGCGGGTCACTACGCCGAGGCGCTGGCCGACCTGCGGGCCGCCAAGCGGATGAACGGCGCGACCGCCTACCTCCCGATCATGGCCGACTGTCACCGCGCCCTGGGCCAGCCCGAGCAGGCGATCAAGCTGGCCAAGAGCCCGTCGGTGGCCGGCTTCCCACCGGCGGCGAAGGCGGAGATGACGATCGTCGAGGCCGGCGCCCGTCGGGACATGGGCCAGGTCGACGCCGCCCTGCGGATCCTCGAGCAGGCGCCGCTGCAGTCGAAGTCCCGGGAGTCGTGGGTGGTGCGGCTGCGCTACGCCTACGCCGACGCGCTGGCCGAGGCCGGCCGCTCCGAGGACGCCCTCGCGTGGTTCCACCGGACGCTGGCCATCGACGCCGACGAGCTCACCGACGCCGGCGAGCGTGCTGCCGAGCTGGAGCGGTCCGCCGGCTCCTGACCGGCGCCCCTCGGCTCACCGGGCCAGCACGCTGACCTCGACCCGCGCGCCGGCGTCCTGCGTGGCCCCTGCAGGCCGTCGCGGTAGGCGATCCGCACCCGGTCGATGCGGACCAGGCCGGGGACGTCGCTCAGGACCTCGAGGACGATCTCGTCGCCGCCGGTCAGGGTGGCGCCCTCGGTCGGGCCGAGCTCCCCGCAGAACGTCTGGGGCGTCGTGGTCACGCCGACCGAGCCGCCGTGGCACACGTGGGGGACGATGCGCACCTCGCCGGTCGCGTCGGCGAAGACCCGGACCCCGGAGACGTGCAGGGTGCGGTCGAAGTCGGCCCGTGTCCCGAAGACGCCCACGTAGACCGGCTGGGAGACCGGCGTCTCCGCGCGCACCGTGGTGCCGGTGGTGGGCAGCTCGTCGGGATGGGTGCTGGCCCACCCCACCACCGCCAGCAGGACCACCACGACGGATCCGTAGAGGACCACGCGCCACGCCCGTCGCGAGGGCTGCACCGCGAGCGTGCCGCGACCGTCCGGCTCGGGTGTGAGCGAGGTCATGGCGGCACCCTAGTGAGCGGCTGGGGCGGTTCCGGGTACTCCGGCAAGGATTGACCGGTCTCCCGGCGGCGGGGTGTACTGCTGCTCCACCGCCCGTCTCGGGGGCGTGGTCTCCGGAAGGAGACGTCGTGCTGCGGTTCGCAGGTGCAGGGGTCAGTGACGTCGGGCGGGTCCGTCCGCACAACGAGGACTCGGCCTTCGTCGGCCCCTACGTCGTCGTGGTCGCCGACGGCGTCGGCGGCGCGGCCGCGGGGGAGATCGCCTCCGCCACGGCGGCCTACGCCGCGAGCGCCGTCGCGCTGAGCCGCTTCGGGCAGCGCCCCGAGGCGGTGCTGGCCGAGGCGTACCGCGCGGCTGCGGACGGTGTGCGGACCGGCGTCCAGCGAGACCTCGACCGGCTGGGGATGGCCACCACGCTGACGATGGTGGTGACCGACGGCACCAGCGTGGCCCTCGGACACGTGGGGGACTCCCGCGGCTACCTCTTCCGCGACGGCGACCTGCGCCAGGTCACCCAGGACCACACCTACGTCCAGCACCTGGTCGACACCGGGAAGCTGGACGCCGAGGGCCGGACCACCCACCCGTGGCGCAACGTGGTGCTGCGCTCGGTCGACGGGGACCCGGAGGGCGGCGGCCTCGACGTCGTACGCCTCGAGGTCGCGGTAGGCGACCGGCTGCTGCTGGCCAGCGACGGGCTGACCGACCTGGTGCCCGACCAGACGATCGCGGGCGTCCTGGCCTCCGAGGAGGGCGACGACGCCGCGGTGACGCTCACCGAGATGGCGCTCGACGCCGGCGGGCGCGACAACATCACCGTGGTGATCGCCGACCTGGTCGAGGGGCCGCAGGTGGTCGGGGACGGCAAGGTCCTGGGCGCGGTGGCGAACCCCTGGAACGTCGTGGACCCCGCGGCGGTCCACCTCCCGCGCGTGTCCTGACCCACAGTCCGGTCCCGGGGCCGCTTCCCTCTGGGACACTGCGGCCGTGACCATCGCCCGCCCCACCCTCGAGGGCACCGTGGCGGTCCGTGAGGGTCGCCGGCTCAGCTTCGCCGAGTACGGCCAGCCGCGCGGCGCCGCGATCATCTGGATGCACGGCACCCCGGGGTCGCGCCGCCAGATCCCGCTCGAGGCCCGGCGGTACGCCGACCGCCACGGCGTCCGCATCATCGGTGTCGACCGGCCGGGCATCGGCTCGTCCACGGCACACCTCTACGACCGGATCGCCGACTGGACCGGCGACCTCGAGCTGCTGCTCGACGCCCTGGCCATCGACACCTGCCGGCTGATCGGCCTCTCCGGCGGCGGGCCGTACGTGCTGGCCGCGGGCGCCCGGCTCCCGGAGCGCGTGCACGGCGTCGGCGTCCTCGGCGGTGTGGTCCCGACCCGTGGCCCGGACGCCATCGACGGCGGCGCCATCCGGCTGGCGGTGCGGCTGGCCCCGGCGCTCCAGGTGGCCCGGGTCCCGCTGGGGGTGGTCCTGACCCAGGGGATCCGGCTGGTGCGGCCCCTGGCCGGCTCGGCGCTCGACCTCTACGCAGCCGTGCAGCCGCCGGGTGACAAGAACCTGCTCTCGCGCCCGGAGTTCAAGGCGATGTTCCTCGACGACCTGCTCAACGGCAGCCGGTTCCAGACCTCCGCGCCGCTCAACGACCTGCTGCTCTTCACCCGGGACTGGGGCTTCACCGCGGACGAGGTGACCGTGCCGGTGCGCTGGTGGCACGGCAACGACGACCACATCGTCCCGCACCGCCACGGCGCGCACCTGGTCGCGCGGTTGCCCGACGCCACGCTGCGCACCATCGACGGCGAGAGCCACCTGGGCGGCCTCGGGATCGCCGAGGAGGTCATCGAGACGCTGATGGAGCTCGGCCCCCGTCGGGCCCAGCCGCGGAGGCGGACGAGGGACTGAGCGCGGGGTTACGGCGCACGCGGACGCTGACTAGTCAGCAGGGACGGCTGCACCGGATCCCCTGACGGCGCGCGCGAACTCGCGCACCCTCTCGTGGTGACCGATGTGCACGGGGCCCTCGTCGCTCAGGTCGAGCTGCTCGACCACCTCCTGACGCCGGACCCACCGCCGCGGCGCCGGTGGCCGCTCCTCGTGCTCGCGCTGGTGCTCGTCCTGGGCACGGTCGGCGCCGTCGCCGCGCTCCGGCTCACCCGCGGTCCCGAGGGCCCGCCGCACCCCGCTCGGTGGGACGCGCGCGTGCAGAAGTACGTCGACTTCGTCGAGAAGCGCCGCGACCTGCGGTTCGAGCACCCCGTCTACGTCGACTTCCTCCCGGACGCCGAGTTCACCGACCTCGTCACCGCTGACCGCGACGACCTCGGCGACGACCAGGTGCAGGAGCTGACCGCGTACACCGGCATGTTCCGGGCGCTCGGCCTCCTGGAGGGCGACGTCGACCTCCTCGAGGAAGCGAACCAGCTCCGCGGCAGCGCGGTCATCGGCTTCTACTCCTACGACGACGAGCGGCTGCGCATCCGCGGCACGGAGCTGACGCCGGCGGTGGAGTCGACCCTCGTCCACGAGCTGACGCACGCGCTGCAGGACCAGACCTTCGACCTCGCCCGGCGCTTCGCGGAGCTGGCGGAGGCCGACGACGCCGACAGCTCTGCCGCCTCGGACGGCTTCGACGCCCTGGTCGAGGGCGATGCCCGTCGGGTGGAGGGGATGTGGCGCGACCACCTGTCCGAGGCGGACCGCGCCGCGCTGGACAAGGAGCAGAAGAAGGCCGCCAAGGGGGCCCGCGCCGGTGCCGCGGACGTGCCGGAGGTCCTCAGCACGATGCTGGCCGCGCCGTACGACCTCGGTCAGGCGCTGCTCGCGGTGGCGGTCGAGCAGGGCGGCCAGAGCGCCGTGGACGACCTGTTCCGGTCGCCGCCGAGGACCGAGGAGCAGCAGCTGGACCCCTGGACCCTGGTCGCGGACCACCAGGGCTACCTCTCGGTGCCGGAGCCGGACCTGCCCGCGGGCCAGGAGACGTTCGAGGACGGCGCCTTCGGTGCGCTGGGCTGGCTGCTGCTGCTCTCGGAGCGGATGCCCGCCCAGCGGGCGCTGACCGCCGTCGACGGGTGGGGCGGGGACGCGCTGGCGGCCTACGACCAGGACGGGACCAGCTGCGTCACCATCGACTTCCGGGCGGACACCGCCGCGGACCTTGCCCAGATGCAGCGCGCGCTCCAGACCTGGGTGGCCAAGGGCCCGCGGGAGGCCGCGAGCGTGGAGCGCGAGGACCAGACCCTGGTCCTCCGCTCCTGCGACCCCGGCGCGGACGCCGCGCCCGTCGCGTCCGGCACGTCGGCGGACGCCGTGGGCCTGGCCCTGACCAGGACCTACCTGTCGCTGGGCCTGCTCCGGAGCGGCCTGGACGTCGCCACCGCCCGGTGCGGGGCCGACCGGATGGTGCGCACCTTCAGCCCCGCCCAGCTGCGGGGTGACGGCCTCGCGCCGGAGCAGGTGCGCCGGGTGGTCCTGCCCTGCCGGGACCGGACGCGCGCGTGATTTCTGCCGGCCTGCTGGCCCACAGCCGCCACATGCGTCACAATGGCCGCACAACTACATGGCTGTCGTCCGCACGACGTCCCGTTCGTCCGTTGAGCCCGCTGGGGAAGGCGTAGCTCGCGCCGAGACGAAGGAGACGCTGATGTACGGACCCCGCATGCTGCTCGGCCCCGAGGTCAGGAGCACCACCCGTGGTGTGCTCTACGTCCACTCGGCGCCGTCCGCGCTGTGCCCCCACATCGAGTGGGCGGTCGGCGGGGTGCTCGGTGCTGCGGTGAACCCGTCGTGGATCCCGCAGCCCGCGCAGTCCGGCACCTACCGCACCGAGCTCGCGTGGCAGGCCGACTCCGGGTCCTCGGCCGCCATCGCCTCCGCCCTCCGCGGGTGGAACCACCTGCGCTTCGAGGTCACCGAGGACCCGACCGCGACCACCGAGGGCCAGCGGTACGCCTACACCCCCGACCTCGGCGTCTTCCACGCCATGACCGGCGTGCACGGCGACGTGCTCATCCCGGAGGACCGGCTCAAGGCCGCCGTGGTCAAGGCCGCCCTCGGGGACACCACCTTGCTCACCGAGATCGACAAGCTGCTCGGCAAGCCCTGGGACGACGAGCTGGAGACCTTCCGGCACGCCGGCGAGGGCGCTCCGGTCCGCTGGCTGCACCAGGTCGTCTGAGCCAGGGCCGCGTCAGCGACGGCGCGGCTTGGACAATCGGAACGTCGACTCCGGGAGCCACCCGTCGTAGAAGACCACCGCGTCGTCCACGGTGAGCCGGGCGCGGATGGTGTAGGTCCCCGCCCGGGCCGAGCGCAGGCAGAGCCGCCAGGCGCCCTCACCGGCCAACGGGTCCGAGCCGGTGAGGAAGTAGCCCGAGGCGTACCGCTTCCCGTGGGGGCCGACGAGGAACGTCTCCAGCGCCCAGTCGCCCTCGGGCGGGGTGAGGGCGTAGGTGTAGCCGTAGTCGTGGCAGCCACGGTGCAGCCGTGCGTCCTGACCCGTGGTGCTGCCCCACTCGGGGTGCGTGGCGGGTTCGTCGACCGCAGCGGTCGCCGGGCCGGGCACGAGCGCGAGAGCCGTGGCCAGCACGGCCAGGGCACGGAGCGGGTGGAGGAGTCGCACGGCTCGACGGTAACCGGGGCCGGACGCGGTCAGCGCCGGGGGCGGCGCAGGCGGAAGGTGTCCGTGGGCAGCAGGCCCTCGGTGATCTG
>CAZEPK010000168.1:0-10792 GCA_964514085.1 uncultured Nocardioides sp. | reverse complement strand
TCGCAACATGCTCCGCGAGGACCAGGTCTTCGCGGCCCGGATGGCGCTGGCCGGCCCGTGGGGACACGTGGCGGCGCCGCTGGCCTCCCGGCCCCGCGCGGAGGGCACGGCCTCCTACCTGGCCGGGCTCCTCGGCGTGCCGGACTGGCACCGCCACGTCCGCGTCCTGCTGCAGTGCCAAGAGCTTTCCCGCTGGGTCGCGCGGTCCCCGCTCGATCCCGAGCAGCGCCGGAGGGCGAACGCCGAGATCGTGCGCTTCTACGGGCGGAGCAAGCAGATCAAGGCCCGCCGCGGCGTGGCCAAGCTCGAGCGGCTGGCGGGCCGGCCCGCCGACCTGGCGCCGAGCGGTGCCCGGTGACCGCCACGGTGGGCGTCCAGGCGGACGCCGCGGGCCGTCACGCGGCACGGACACCGGGCGGCGGCCGCATCGTCGGCCTCGACGGGATCCGCGGCCTGGCCGCGCTCTTCGTGGTCGTCCACCACTGCTTCCTGGCCGCCTACCCCGGCTCCACCCGGTTCACCTCGGGCCCGTGGTGGGCCGGCTGGATGATCTACGGGCACCTCGCGGTGGTCGTCTTCATCGTGCTCTCCGGCTTCTCGCTGGCGGTGGGTCCGGCCAGGCACGGGTGGCGGCTGGGCGGACTCGGGACCTACGCCCACCGCCGGGCCTGGCGCATCCTCTCCGCCTACTGGCCGGCCCTGGTCCTGAGCATGGTGATGGCGTTCGTCTTCGTCCCCCAGCCGGGTGAGGGCACCCCGACGGCGCGGTCCGCGGTGGTCTTCGGGCTGCTGCTCCAGGACGTCACCGGGGCCCCGAGCCCCAACGGCGCGTTCTGGTCGATCGCGATCGAGGCGCAGCTCTACGTCGTGCTGCCGCTGCTGCTCCTGCTGGTCCGCAGGACGGGCCTGGCGGTGATGCTCGTCGCGGTCAGCCTCCCGGTGCTGGTCATCGGGATCTTCTCGCCGACCGTGCACCTGATCGACCTCTTCACCCGGTTCACCCCGCAGCTGGCCATCGGCTTTGCGGCCGGCGTGGTGGCGGCCGGCCTGGCGCACGACGAGCGCTGGCGCCGGCTGCCGCTCCTGTGGTTGGCGGCGGCCGCGGCGGTGCCGCCGATCGCGCTGATCGCCGTCCAGGGGCCGCTCTGGACCTTCGACCACTACTTCTGGGTCGACCTGGCCGCCCTCCCCGCGATGACCCTGCTCCTCGCGGCGATCGGCGCCGGTGGCGCCCGCCGCCTGGGCGGTGCCCTGGACGCGCCGCCCCTGCGCAGCCTCGGCGGCTTCTCCTACTCCCTGTACCTGATCCACGCGCCGATCGTGGTCGCCCTCTCGGAGCTCGTGGTGCGTCCGAGGTTCGGCTGGGGCGTGGACGCCCTGCTCGTCATGCTGGTCCTCGCCGTCCCGGTGTCGCTGGTGTCGGCCCGCCTCTTCGCGGCTCTCTTCGACCTGCCGTTCCAGCGCCACAAGTCGTGGTCGGAGCTCCTCGCCGCCGTCAGAACGCATGCTCTGCTCGTCCGTACCCGCTGATGCAGGCATCCTGGGTGCGTCTCCTCGGCCACTGACGCCACCGAACTCCGCCCCTTGGCGCCTGCGCCTGGTCGACGGGTCGACCGGCCACCGGACTCATCAGGTGACCGAACTCGGCGCGGGGGCCACGATCCGCCAGTGAGGGCTGTCGGTGATCAGCGAGAAACAGGCAAACGGCTTGTCGACTCAACCAGTTGCTCGAGCCGACTGGTCAGTGCCGAGGTGTCGAACAGCTCTACAGCTCGACGTCGCGCATCGCTCCCCATGCGGTCCCGCAGGGCCTCGTCGTTCGCGAGCTCGATCATCGCCCGCGCCATGCCGTGGGTGTCTCGCTCGGCAACGATGAAACCGGTCACCCCGTCGACCACCAGGTCGACGTTCCCGCCCACGGACGTCGCGATCACCGGTAGCGCGCAGGCCATGGCCTCCACGATCGAGACGGGGGACCCCTCCCTGAAGAGGGAATGTTGAAGGAACACGTCGTACTGCGGTAGAACCCGAGCAAGTGTTGCGCTGTCGACGTGACCGCAGAAGCGCACTCGGTCCGTCAGGCGGTGACGGGCAACGAGGCGGGTCAGGTCGACGAGAGAAGGGCCATCGCCATAGATGTCTAGTGAGGCATCGGGATGCTCACTTGCGAGCTCTGCGAAGGCCGCGATCGACTCGTGACAGCCCTTCTCTTCGGCAAGCCTCGAGACCATCACGAAGCGCGTTGGTCCTGTAGTTCGCGCCTCTTTGGGCAGAAACTGGGCAGTAGGGGCCCCGCACGGGATCACGTGAACCCTCTCCGGGGCGACGCCCGCGCCCAACATCCAGAGACGTTCCTCTTCCGTCACGACGACGACATGTTCAAACCAGCCCAGTCGTCTCTGGAGGCTCCACCGATACCAACGATTCCACTTGAAGCCGAAGTCACCGTGGAAGTAGGCGACAGTGGGGATGCCCAGCTCATGAGCCACGTCGATGGTGCGCAGGGCCACTTCCCCGTAGTAGCAGAGCAGGGACGAGGGGGCGGTCGAAAGCATGAGGCGCCTTAGTTCCCGCCGTTCCTTGCCTCGGGCGGCGTAGAAGTTGCGACCGATGAGGTTCGACGCGCGGAACACCCATCGACCCTTCCCGTCGTATGGCGTGGGGTCGACGTCCAGCACATGTACTGGGACCTCAACGGCCGGCGGAGCTGTGGCGCCCTGAGGCATCCAGTAGAGGAGCTCTAGGTGCTGGGAGGGCATTCCCGTGATCTGGCGCCACATCCACGGGGAGTGGGGCGGACCCTTCTCCTTGGCTGCGACGAGAGTCCACGTCGTTGTTGGCCCGGACATCTACCTGGTCCCCACTATCAGTCGAAGATTCCCGGCCAGGCTGACATAGAGTTCTCTCTGCCTGAACACGAACCAGACCATCACGGCATGGATGCAGCACATGAGGACTCCTCCCAACACGAGACGCAGGAGCGGCTGGTCCAGGTCATGCACCGCCAGGAAAGCGCCGGTCGAGGCCGTGGCGCTGCTCAGCAGGGGGCACCAGATCACCTTCAGCACGTCGCCAAGGCCTACCGGCGTCCCGTGCACGCACCA
Organism: uncultured Nocardioides sp.; assembly: GCA_964514085.1. GTDB lineage: Bacteria > Actinomycetota > Actinomycetes > Propionibacteriales > Nocardioidaceae > Nocardioides. Next base: position 7,688 of record CAZEPK010000168.1, on the reverse strand, counting down.
TGCCAGGTGCGGCACCAACCACAGGGACAGAGCAACGGAGTAGCAGGTGGCGATTCCGGCTGCACCGTTCGGAACCCCCATGAGGCAGGCGATCAGGATTATCGCGGTGAAGACCCCTGTGACACGTAGCGCCCGTCCGGCCATCCCAAGAGCGTGAAGCAGCCAGTAAGTGGGGCCCTCGATGAGCGCCAGCACGAGGGCGGCTGGTGCCAAGAGTCGGAAGAGCGGCGAGACGTCCGTCCACTGAGGACCAAGGACTACCCGAACGGTGTCGTACGCGAACACTGTCGCGAAGACGACCACTGGAACCACGAGTGAGACGACGATGCTGTATCCCTTGAGGAAGTAGCTACGGAACCGTCGAGGGTCGTCCTGAAGGCGGGACAACGCGGAGAACGCGACCCATCCGATCGCGGAACTCAAGTTGGTGAGCGGCATGCTCACGAGTTGGTACGCGCGCCCGTACGTGCCCAGCGCGTCCGGGCCCCGGAACCTCCCGAGCAGCACCTTGTCGATGTTCTGTGCGACGTGGCTCAGAACCGACTGGAGAGTGACGGCCCCCCCGAAACGCAGCATCGACAGAAGCTCTGCGTCCCGGCGAGGTCGTCCAGGGATCCATCTCGTGCTCAGCCAGGCCAGCACGGTCATGACCGCAGGACCCGTCAGCGTCGACGCGACCAAGGCCCAGTATCCGAAGCCGGCCAGGGCAAGAAGGATCCCTACCGCGATGCTCGCGGACTGTGCGCTGACCTCAATCACGGTGAGAGCGACGTAGCGTATGTCCCTCTGAAGCATGGCGATGTGCTGCACACCAGCCGCGTTGACGACGAACCCCGCTGCCATGGCGGCCGTCACCCACGTCAAACGGGGTTCGTGGTAGAAGGCAACCAGCGCTGGTGCAGTAGCGAGACACATGGCGCACAGGCCAGCCCCGACGAGCATGTTGATCCAGAAGAGCGTGGAGATCTGCTCGTCCGTGACGGTCACCCGCTGCACCGTTGCGGACGACAGCCCGGCGGAGGTGAACAGCCCGTAGAACCCGGTGACGACAGTGACCATCGCGACCAGGCCGAACTCCGGTGGACTCAGGAGCCGAGCCATGATGATCAGGAAGCCGAGACGCAGCACGAAGTTGGCAGCCTGGCCCCCGAGCTTGGCGATGCCACTCTGCACAACCCTCTGTTTGAGGTCCTCCGTGCGAGGCCCGCTGGAGGTGAGAGTCATCGAACCTTCTTGATCGGCGGCTACGGCTTCAAGCAAACAGGGCGGCAGGAACGAGTGGTTCAGCTGAGCAACGCGCTACCCAATGTTGGTGACGTCGGGTGGATGCTGCGCGGCCGGTTCGTCATGGTGTAAATCCCCAACCACCGAAGTGCGTAGGTCCCCATGTCCCCCCAGAAGCATTTTCCTGCCCACACGCCGAGGTCCGGCGACCATGTGAGCTGCCCCTCACCCGGTCGACGCAGGCGGCTGTCGTTGACCCTCTTAGCCGTCCTGCCTCTTGTCGCCTTAACCATGCAACTCAGTGTTCAAAGCGCTGGCTCGGCATCAAGCCCGCGGTCCGATCGGGCCGCGCCAAGCGCCGCCGCCTCGAAGAGCTCATCCAGGACGCCGAGGGTCTTCATGAAGCTCAAGAAGGCTCGTGTCACGACCAAGCAAAGGGCCAAGGCCAAGATCGCGCTGGGCCTGAAGGGGTCCCGCTCCTCCGCTGCCGGTCCCTCGAGGTCCGCGGGTCTCGGCACCGGCCGCGTCATGGTGTCGGTGGTGGGCGGCGGCGTGAGCCGCCCGGTGCAGGCCCGGTTGTCCAAGGGCAAGGCCAAGGTGACCCTGCCGAAGCTCCCCCGTGGCCTGTACAGGGTGCGCGCGACGTTCCTGGGCAACGCGGTCCTGAGCAAGGCGCGCTCGCAGTACCGGAAACTGAGGGTCGTCGGGACCGGCGGGTCCGGTGGGACGGACTCGGCCAGCTGTGCCGCCGGCCAGTCGGACGTGCCTGACGGTGCGGACGGCGCCGGCGGCTGCTTCCCGGGCCTAGCCAACACGGGGCCGAACGCACCGGCGACCAGCATGCCGACCTACAACGGCTCCTGCACGATCAACGCGTCCAACGTGGTCATCGACTCCAAGGTGGTCAACTGCCGCACCATCGTGGTGGCGAGCGGCGGCGCCGGCTTCGTGCTGAAGAACTCCTACCTCAACGGCGGGATCGTCCAGTCCGGAGGTTCACCGGCCTTCACCGTCCAGGACTCGCTCATCGACAGCGGCATCCAGTACCCCGCCTGCAGCAACGGCAGCTGCCCCGCTGGCAAGTACGCCTGCGGCGACACCGGCAACGCCACCACCGACTGCGGCGTCACCGGGTCGAACTTCACGATCCTGCGCACCGAGATCATCAACTCCAACCGCGCGGCCTACTGCGAGTCGACCTGTCTGATCCAGGACAGCTGGTTCCACGGCACCAACCTGTGGCCGGACGCCAGCAACCTGGCCCACGCCTCCTCGGTCCGGGAGGAGCAGGGCCTGACCCTGCGCCACAACTCGCTGCACTGCAGCTACACCGGGCCGTTCGTCAACGGCGACATCGGGTGCTCGGCCGACCTGACCGGCTACCCGGACTTCGCGCCGATCAAGAACAACACCGTGGACGGCAACCTGTTCGTGGCCAGCCCGGGCAGCGCCTACTGCGCCTACGGCGGCGCCACGCCCGGCAAGCCCTACTCCGGTGACCCGACCAACGCCACCAACCAGAAGTTCACCAACAACGTCTTCCAACGCGGCACCAACAACAAGTGCAGCGCCTACGGGCCCGTCACCAGCTTCGACAGGACCCGGACCGGCAACCTGTGGTCCGGCAACGTCTGGGACGACGGGACGGCGGTCGTCGCGGTCAACTAGCGGCAGCTAGGCGGAGAGCCCCACCACGGCGGTGAGGCGGTCCTCGTAGAGGCCGATCTTGTAGTCGATCGCGCCGAGGTGGTCCTGCACCTCGGCCAGCCGCACCAGCACCACCTGCCGGTGGGCGCGCAGCAGGTCGAGGCGCTCCTGCTCGTTGCCGTCGCCGGCGCGGACCAGGTCGGCGTAGCGGCGCACGTCGCGGATGGGCATGCCGGTCGACCGCAGCTTGGTGATCAGGCGGATCCAGTCGAGGTCGTGCTCGGCGTAGAGGCGGTGGCCGGAGCTGGACCGCGGCACCGCCCGGAGCATCAGCCCGTCGCGCTCGTAGTAGCGCAGGGTGTCGGCGCTCAGCCCGGTCTGTTCAGCCGCCTCGGCGATGGAGCGGCCGGCGGGAGGTCCTGGGGTCACCGACCCAGTGTCAGGGGTGGAGCGCACTCCAGGTCAAGCACCCCGGCGTCCCTACGGGCGGGTCAACGACTCGCTCTCGACGCCGTACCGCTCCGCGTAGCCGGCGAAGCGCTCGCGGACGGCGTCCTCGGTGAGGCCGAACTCCGCGACGTCGTAGCTGTGCGAGCCGAACTCGCGGCGGGGGTGCCCGGCCAGGTGGCGCTCGACCGCCGCGAAGGCCCCGGCCCCCGGGTCGAGGCCCAGGCCGTCGTAGAGCGACATCACGGTGGAGAGCGGGTCACGCGCCAGGTCGGCGTAGCCGACGTCGAGGACCGGGTGCTCGGGCCGGCGGGCGCGGAAGTCGTCGATCCGGCGGACGGACTCCTCGAGGGTCTCCTGCCAGTGCGCGGCGATGTAGGTGCGGTGGTCGGCGTCGGAGAACGTGCTCGACATGACCCTGATCAGGCTGCAGACCGAGCCGACCAGCGCCACGGGGTCACGGTGCAGCAGCACCAGCCGGGCGTCGGGGTAGGTGTCGACCAGGGCGTCGAGGGCCAGCGCGTGGTGCGGGCTCTTCAGCGTCCAGCGGCCCCGCACGCCGCCGCTCTGCAGGACCTGCAGCACCAGCCGGTGGTAGTCATAGGCGGGGGCGCTGTCGGCGGCCCGCCACCACGCGCCGTAGCTCGGCACGTTGGCGATGGCCTCCCAGCTGATGCTCTGGAAGGCCTGCCCCATCACCGCGATGCACTCGGTGGGGTCGACCGCGGCCTCGTGGTGGATCGCGCTGATGGCCGGGTTGAGCAGCTCGAGCATGTCCATGCCGCCCTGCGCCGCGTCGACCCGCGGACCGCTCCGCCGGGTCTCCGGCGTCGGCGGGGGAGCGGAGTCCTGCGACTCCCAGCCGAGCAGCGCACGGTTGGCCGGGTCCTGGTCCAGCAGGTTCGAGAGGAAGGTGGTGCCGGCGCGGAACATCCCGATGACCACGACCGGCGCCTCCACCTGCTCCTGGCGCACCTCCGGGTGCCGCTGGGCCCAGTCGACGACCTTGAGCCGGTTCACCAGCGCCGCCGTGACGGCCGGCGGCAGCGCGAGGCCGCCGAGCTCGTTGAGCTGCGCCTCGCCGGCCAGGCTGTCGACGTACCGCTCGAGCCCCTCGCGGAAGCTCGGCACGCTGCTGGGCAGCAGGTCCTCGCCGAAGTCGTCGAGGCCGGTCTGCTCGACCGCGGCGGCGACGACCTCCTCGACGTTCACAGGCCCTCCTCGGCGGCGGGGAGCACGACGACGGTGCGCCCCGACGTACGCCGTGCGGCGTGGTCCTCGAGCGCGGCGCCGACCTCGTCCAGGGAGATCGTCCGCCCGACGACCGGCCTCACCGTGCCGGCCGCGACCAGGCCGAGCAGGTGCTCGTGGACGCGCTGCCCGACCTCGGGCGGGAACCCGTTGATGCCGAAGCGCCGGAAGTCGCGCGGGGTGTCGAGGTAGGCGAGCAGGACGCCGACGGCGGTCATGTTGGCCATCGACAGCTTGCGCAGGGCCCGGCCGGTGAGCCCCGACTCCGGGTCGTCGTTGAAGCCCACCGCGAGGTAGCGGCCGCCCAGCGCCCCGCAGGTCCAGTACATCTCGGTCTGGTCGCCGCCGATCGGGTCGAAGACGACGTCGGCGCCCCGGTCTCCGGTGTGGTCCATGACGGCGTCGAAGACGTCCTCGGTGGTCTGGTCGATGGCCCGGGTGGCGCCCAGCTCGAGGCACAGCGCCGCCTTGTCGCTGCCGCCGGCCACGGCGACCACGGTGGCGCCGGCGGCGACGGCGAGCTGGATCGCGGCCGTCCCCACGGCGCTCGCGCCGCCCCGGACGAGCACGGTCTCGCCCGGCTGGAGCGCGCCCCGCTCGTGCAGCGCGAGGTGCGAGACGTGGAACGGCAGGGTGAACGCGGCCGCCGCCACGTCGTCCAGCTCGGGCGGTGCGTCCCACCACGAGCCGGCCAGCGCCTGCTCGGCCAGCCCGCCCATCGCCTGGGGGGTGATGCCGACGACCCGGCGGCCGATCCAGTCCTCGGCGCCAGCGCCGGCGGCGTGGACGGTGCCGCACACGTCCATGCCCAGGGTGAACGGCGGCGTGGCCATGACGGCGGCCACGCCGCCGCGGCACCGCGCGACGTCCCCGAAGTTGAGGGAGGCGGCCGCGACCACGACGCGCACCTGGCCCGGGCCCGGCTCCGGCGCCTCGACGTCCTCGACCGCCACCGCCTCGCGCGGCTCGCCGTGCTGCACCACTCGCGCTGCCCTCACGGGGGCTCCCCTCGTCGGCCGGAACCTACTAAGAGGCCTCTTTAAGCGTCAAGGGTCGGTGCGCCCAGCATGGCGGCCGCCATGGCCACCAGGTTGGCCGTGAAGGCGTCGGTGCCGAGCTGCGCGCGGCCGTTCCCACGCTCCACGGCACGGGCCCGGTCGGCCACCGAGTGCAGGACGAAGCCGGTCATCAGCGCCAGCCGCTCCCGGCGCACGTCGTCGTCCAGGTCCGGCATCCGCCGGGCCAGCTCCTGGTAGACCTCGTAACCGCCGGTCCGGGCCAGCGTCGCCGCCACGGCCGGGTCGATCGAGCCCTGGTGGGACTCGGCCAGCTCGGCCACCACGACGAGGTAGCACCGGCCCCGCCACCCGGTCTCGGCCACCTCGACCGCCGGCCGGACCACGGCCTCCACGACCGGGGGCAGCCCCTCGGCCTCCTGCCCCTGGCGGAGCAGCTCGCCCTCGCGCTCGGCCAGGAAGTCGGCGTACTGCTCGAGGACCGCGACGACCAGGCCCTCGCGGGACCCGAAGTGGTAGTGGACGGCGCCGCGGTTGCGCTGGCCTGCGCGCCGCGCGACCTCGATGAGGGAGGCGGACTCCACGCCCTGCTCGGCCAGGACCCGGGTGCCGGCGTCGACCAGCCGTTGCCGGGTGCCGCTCATCGCCGGCTCATGTCCGGGTCATCTCCTCACAGCCTCGGGACGACCTGGGACAGCAGCCCACCCATCCGCTCGGCGGCGGCGCGGCCGGCGGCCAGGACCTCCTCGTGGTTGAGCGGCTCGCTGCTGATGCCGGCGGCCAGGTTGGTGACCAGGCTCAGGCCGAGGACCTCCATGCCCGCCTCGCGGGCGGCGATCGCCTCGAGGGTGGTGCTCATGCCGACCAGGGATCCGCCGAGCACGCCGGCCATCCGCACCTCGGCCGGCGTCTCGTAGTGCGGCCCGGGGAACTGCACGTAGACACCCTCGTCGAGGCTCGGCTCCACCTCGCGGCACAGCGCCCGGAGCCGGCTGCTGTAGAGGTCGGTGAGGTCGACGAAGTTCGCGCCGACGATGGGCGAGCGCCCGGTGAGGTTGATGTGGTCGCTGATCAGCACCGGCGTGCCGGGGGTCCAGCTCTCCTTGAGCCCGCCGCAGCCGTTGGTGAGCACGATGGTGCGGCAGCCGGCCTGCGCCGCCGTACGGACGCCGTGCACCACGGCGGCCACGCCCTTGCCCTCGTAGTAGTGGGTGCGGCTGAGGAAGACCAGCGCCCGGAGGTCGCCGACCCGGACCGAGCGGATCTTGCCCGAGTGGCCCGCGACGGCCGCGGCGCTGAAGCCGGGCAGGTCGGTGGTGGCGATCTCGGCCACCGTCTCGCCGAGCATCTCGGCGGCGGGCAGCCAGCCGGAGCCGAGCACCAGCGCCACGTCGTGGCGCTCCACGCCGCTCAGCTCGGCCAGCCTGCGGGCGGCCTCGGCGGCCAGGTCGTACGGCGATGCGTCAGTGGGTGCCTCGGTCACCCACCTGACCCTAATGTGTCGTCATGCTCGATCACGTCGGCATCAACTGCTCCGACCTCGCGGCCGCCGGGGCCTTCTACGACCGGGTGCTCGGCACCCTCGGCTTCACCCGGCTCATGGACTTCGGCGAGGCCATTGGCTACGGCTCGGACAAGCCGGACTTCTGGATCTCCGTCCAGCCCGCCGAGGGCCCGGCCGCCGGCCCCAACCGCGAGATCCACGTGGCCTTCCAGGCGGCGACCGCCGCCGCCGTGCGCGCCTTCCACGACGCCGCCGTCGAGGCCGGCGCCGAGGTCCTGCACGAGCCGCGCTTCTGGCCGGAGTACCACGAGGCCTACTTCGGCGCCTTCGTCCGCGACCCCGACGGCAACAACGTCGAGGCGGTCTGCCACTCGGCACAGCCGGGCGACGACCTGCCTGCTTGAGCTGGCGTCCGCCCCACGGTGGCTGAGGTGCGAAGGCGTCCTGCGCCTGAGCCTCGAAGCCAGGTGACCCGGTGCTGGTAGGTCGGCACCGCTACGCCGTTCTCAGGGCGCCGAGCTGGCTGAGCGGGCCCGGACCGGGGGGCCTGGCAACCGTCCTCCACAGGGCGGCGGTGGGCTGGGAACCGTTGTCCCTGG
>CAZEPK010000167.1:0-10820 GCA_964514085.1 uncultured Nocardioides sp. | reverse complement strand
GACGTCCACGTTCGCCGGCTCCGCGCCAAGCTCGGCCCCGACAACGAGACGCTGATCGGCACGGTCCGCAACGTCGGCTACCGCTTCGTGATCCCGGCCAAGGACCCCCACAAGCAGGAGGCACCGGACGCCGTCGAGGCACCGGAGCACACCAGCGCCTAGGTTGCCGGTGTGGTCACCCTGGTCGACGGCGCGGCGGACGACGGTTGGCGCGAGGTCGTCGCGGCGGTGCGCCGCGCGCTGGTCGAGGCGAGCGAGGAGGACCCGCTCGACGAGGCGGCCCGGCTGCGGCTGAAGCGGCACGGCCTGGAGGCCAGCACCCTGTGGCTGGCCGGCAGCGACGGGTTCGCGCTGGCGCACGACGGAGCCGTCGACCTGGCGGTGGCGCCGCAGGCGCGCGGCCGGGGCCTGGGTGCCGAGCTCGCCGCGGCCGGCCTCGGCGGTGCCGAGCCGCTGACCGCCTGGTCGCACAACGACCACCCGGCCGCCGCGCGCCTGGCCGCCCGGCACGGACTGCGGCGCGCGCGCGAGCTCTGGGTGATGCGGCGCGAGGCCGCCCTGCCCCGGCCCGCCCTCACCGTGCCGGAGGGCGTCACGGTCCGCGGCTACCGCGACACCGACCGCGACGAGGTGCTGCGGGTCAACGCCGCGGCGTTCGCCCACCACCCCGAGCAGGGCTCGATGGACGCCGAGGACCTGGCCGGGCGGATGGCCGAGGACTGGTTCGACCCGGCCGGGCTGCTGGTCGCCGACGCCGGCGACGGCCTGCGCGGCTTCCACTGGACCAAGCAGCACGACGCCCGGCTCGGCGAGGTCTACGTCGTCGCGATCGACCCGGCCGCCCAGGGCCAGGGCCTGGGCAAGGTGCTCACGCTGGCTGGTCTGGAGCACCTGCACGGGCTGGGGGTGGCTGAGGTGCTGCTCTACGTCGAGTCCGACAACGCCCCGGCGGTGCGGGTCTACGCCGGCTTGGGCTTCACCCACGCGCCCGCCGACACCCACGTGCAGTACCGCCGCGGCTGAACCGTCCCGTCTCGTCACCCCTGACGCGGTCCGTCGTTGAACCCGTCGTGACGAGCTCGGCGGCCCCCGGCGCGGAGCGGACACCGGACCCGGACACGGGTGGGTCGTCCGCCGGCTCACGCCTGCGCCGCTGGCGCCGCGGCCCGTCCACGGAGCTGGACGAGCTCGACGAGGACCAGGCCGCCGAGCTGGTGCGGCGCTCGGGCGCCTCCTCCCGCGACGCGGTCAGCGCGGCGTCGGCGGAGATCGCGGAGGACGTGGCCGAGGACGACGACGAGCACGTCGTCATCGAGGTCCCGCGCTGGGCCGAGCCGGGCCCGACCGCCGAGGAGCGGGCCGCGCTGGAGGCGCAGCGCGAGGCCGCCGAGGCCGCGGCCGCCGCAGCGACCGAGCGCGTGATCGCCCAGGCGATCGCCACCGGCCTGACCGACCCCGACCAGCCGCCCGACGTACGCCGTGGCCTGCTGCGCCGCCGGACCGGCTACACCTCACCGGCTCCGGCCCACCCGGCGGGAGGGTCAGCCGATCCCGCACCGGAGCACCGGCTGCCCCGCCACGTGCGCCGCGAGCTGGAGCGGGCCACCCGGGAGCTGACCGAGGCCGCGGCCGCGGCTCACACCGCTCGAGAGGCGGCCGAGCAGGCCGCCGCCATCCACGCCGCGCAGACCGCCAGCGCCGAGGAGTTGGCGGCCCGGTCGGCGCAGGCCCGCGAGGCGGCCGAGCGAGCCGCCGGTGAGCACGCCGCCCAGGCCCGCGCCGAGGCCCAGCGCCGCGCGGTGGCCGAGGAGCTGGCCTCCGAGACCGTCGAGCGGATGGCCGCCGCCAACGCCGAGCGGCTGGCGGTCGAGGAGGAGGCGCGCCGGCAGGCGGCCGCCGCCGAGCAGGCCCACCTGGCCCGGGCGCAGGCCGAGGAGGCCGCGCTCCGGGCCAGCACCGAGCGCGAGGCCGCCGAGGCCGAGGCCCGCGCTCAGGCCCAGGCCGCGGCCCGGGCGTCGGAGGAGCGCGCGGCCGCCGAGGCCCGAGCCGAAGAGCTGGCCGCCTCGCTGGAGGAGGCCCGCGCGGCGCGGCTGGAGCAGACCCGGGCGACCCTGGCCGCCGAGCAGGCCCGGGAGGTCGAGCGGGCCAGGCAGGCCGAGGAGGCGGCCGAGCGGGTCGCGCGGGAGGCCCGAGCCGCGGCCACCGCCGAGCCCGCGAACCGCGCCGCTGCGCCCGAGGCCGCCCGCGAGACCCCCGTCGCACCTCCGCCTGCAGCCCCGGCCGAGGCCGCACCGCAGCCGGCCGAGCCCCGGATCCCGCCCGAGGGCGTGCCCGAGCTGGTCCGGTTCCGCTCCCCCGGCAGCTCGGCCGTGGTCACGGTGCTGCTGGGCCTGGCCGCGCTGGCCGCCGCTGCGGTCGCGGTCTACGAGGCCTACCTCGACCGGCTCACCACCGCGCCAGGGCTGGTGGCCAGCGCGGTCACCCTGCTCCTCGTGGTCGTCGTCGGTCGCACCCAGGGCGCGGCCGGCCAGGTCTGGCTGGAGCACGGCGTGCTGCACATCGAGCAGGGCGAGCACCACCGGCGCTTCGACCTGACCACCCCGCACACCAAGGTGGAGGTGGTCGGCCGGCCCGGCGAGCGGCGCTGGAAGGTGCTGTTCCTCCGCAAGGGCATGGCGCCCTACGAGATCACCGCGCGCCTGGTCGAGCCGGAGCCGTTCCTGGAGGCCCTCCGGCCCTGGCGCCCGACCCTCGGCGGCTGACCCTCCGCGTCACCGTCCCCCGTCGAGTGACGCCCCACGGTCGTCGTACGGGCTCCGGGACGACCAATACCCGTCACTCGACGGGGGACGGCGGGACCAGAGGCAGGACCAGGGACAGGAGCAGGTCAGCGCAGGGGCCGGACGTGCAGCCCGACCTCGGGGTCGACCACGACCTCCTGGGCGGCGGGCATCCCGTCGGCGAGCAGCTCGGCGCCCACGTCGACGTTGCGCTTGACCAGCGCCAGGGCGATCGGGCCCAGCTCGTGGTGGCGGGCCGAGGAGCCGACGAAGCCGACCACCTTCTCCCCCAGCAGCACGTCGGCGCCCGCGGTGGGGAGCCGGTTCTCGGTGCCGTCGAGGTGCAGCAGCGTCAGCCGCCGCGGCGGGCGCCCCAGCGTGTGCACGCGGGCCACGGTCTCCTGGCCGCGGTAGCAGCCCTTGTCCATGTGCACGGCCGAGCCGACCCAGCCGACCTCGTTGGGGATCGTGCGGGCGTCGGTGTCGAGGCCGAACCGCGGCTCGCCGCGGGCGATGCGCAGCGCCTCGAAGGCCCACGTGCCGGCGGCGGGACCGGCCGCCTCGGCGTAGGAGCGGAGCTGGTCGCGCGGGACGAGCTCGTAGCGCTCGAAGCCCTCACCGCGGGCCGGGCGCCAAGCCACGGCGTACGACGAGGTCACGTCGCTGAGCTCGGCCCGCATCATGAACTTCATCCGCTCCAGGAAGGCCACCAGCGCGGCCGCCTGCCCGGGCTCGGTGTGCAGCGTGAAGGCGGTGCCGTCGTCGGAGCCGACGAAGGCGTGCTCCACGTGGCCCTGCGGGTCGAGGACCAGCCCCGGCAGCGTGACGCCCGGGGCCAGGGTCTCGAGGTGCTGCGTGGTGAGCGAGTGCAGCCAGGTGAGCCGGTCCGGTCCCTCGATGCGGACCACGTCGCGGTGGGAGAGGTCGACGAACCCCTCACCCTGCTCGAGAGCACGCTGCTCGCGGTTGAAGGAGCCGTAGTGGGCGGCCACGGGGGCGTCGACGCCGTCGCCGGCCACCGCACCGGGCAGGTCGAGCAGGGGGCTGGTCACGCGGGTCCTCCATCGTCGTCCGGGCAGTCGAGGCAGCGTCCGAACACCGTCAGGTGCCCGATGTCGGCCTCGAAGGCGAACTCCTCGCGCAAGCGCGCGAGCAGCGGGTCGAGCACGTCAGGCCCAACCGAGATCACGCGCTGGCAATTCCGGCAGACCAGGTGGAAGTGCTCGTGGTCGCGGACCGAGTGGTACGTCGGGGCGCGGTCGGACAGGTGCGCGTGGCGGACCAGGCCCAGCGCCTCGAGCACCTCCAGGGTCCGGTAGACGGTGGAGATGTTGAGGGCCGAGGAGTGCCTGCGGACCTCGGCCAGCACCTCGTCGGGCGTGGCGTGGCCGAGGGTGTCGACGGCGTCGAGGATCAGCTCGCGCTGCGGCGTGAGCCGGTAGCCCTTCTCGCGGAGCGTCTCGCGCCAGTCGGTCATCGCCGTTGCAGCCGCGCCCAGGTGTGGGGCTGGAGCTCCTGGCCCATCGCCGCCATGTCGAAGGCGTAGAGGAGGTCGCCCTCGACCAGGCCGTAGAGGCGCTTGCCGCCGACGTACTCCTTGGCCGACTCGGTGCGGACCACCGCGTCGGTCACCAGCTCGAACTTCGCCGTCTCGGCCTCGCCGTACCACGTCTCCACGAAGCCGGTGTTGTGCGCGAGCAGCAGCTCGAGGCGGCCCTCGGGTCGGCAGCGCAGGAAGCCGGTCTCGAGGGCGGCGTCGCGGACCTTCTGGCCCTCCTCGTCGACCACCCAGGAGCGGGAGAGGTAGTGGAAGAACGGGCGGCCGTCGTGGGCGAAGATCAGCTCCTGCCCGAACTGGTAGGGCTCGATCGTCGGGTAGTCGCCGTGCCCGTTGCCCTCCCAGGTCCCCAGCAGCCACGCCACCGGCGCACAGTCGGGGTGGAGGTTGTCGGGCAGCTCGAAGGGCACGGCTCCAGACTAGGCGTCCCGGCGCACCCCCGGGCAACGGCGCCGGGCCCGCCTCGGCGGTCTCCTAGGGTGGCGCCATGGCACGCGCGCTGGTCGTCAAGGTCACCTGCGGCGCCGAGGACGCCGAGCGCTGCAACCAGGCCTTCACCGTGGCCGCCACCGCGGTCGCCGCCGGCGCCGAGGTCTCGCTCTGGCTGACCGGCGAGGCGGCGTGGTTCGGCGTACCGGGGCGGGCCGAGGGGTTCGCGCTCCCCGAGGCGGCGCCGCTGGCCGACCTCCTCGCCGCGGTGCTGGCCGCCGGCCGGGTCACCGTGTGCACGCAGTGCGCGGCGCGGCGCGGGATCGGGGCCGACGACGTACGCGCGGGGGTCCGGATCGCGGGTGCCGCGGCCTTCACCGAGGAGGTCCTCGGCGAGGGCGTGCAGGCCCTCGTGTACTGAACTCCGAGCGGGTCGCTTGACACCGCCATCCCAACTAGACTCAGCCCGATGTCTCGAGCGGCCGATCCCCATTCGTCCGCGCCCACAGCCCCACCCGACGACCCGCCCGAGGTCCCCGACGAGCGCTTGGTCGAGGATGCCGGGCTGCTCGACGTCGAGTCGGTGCAGGCGCGGCTGCTGGAGCACGCTCGGGCCGCCGAGCACGCCGGCCGGATGCGGCGGGTCGCCGAGGAGGCCGCGGCGCAGCAGGCGGCCGACCGGCTCGCGGCCGAGGAGACCGCCGAGCGCGCGCACGAGGCCCGGCAGCGCGCCGAGGAGCTGGCCGCCCAGCACGCGGCCGCCGCGCAGGAGGCCCACGAGGCCCGGCGGGCCGCCGAGGAGGCGCTGAGCGAGCTCGTCGAGAGCCGGCGCAGCTCCGAGGAGGCCGGGCTCGCCGCCGGCCGCGAGCGGGAGCTGGCCGAGCAGGCCGCGCACGAGCAGGCCAGGGCCGCCGAGGCCGCGGCGGCGGAGCGCCAGGAGGCCGAGCAGCAGGCCGAGGCCCAGGCCCGGGCCCGCGCGGCCGCCGAGGAGGTGGCCCGGCAGCAGGCCGAGCTCGCGGCCGAGGCGACCTCGGCCCGTGGCCAGGCCGAGGAACAGGCCCGCGCCCAGCACGAGGCGGCGCAGGCCGCGCTCGCGGCCCGGACCGAGGCCGAGGAGCAGGCCCGGCAGCACGCCGCCAGCGCCGCCCAGGCCCACCGCGAACGCCGCGAGGCCGAGACCCGGCTGGCCTCCCTGGGCCAGGAGCTGGCGACCGTGCGCGCGCAGGCGCTCGAGGAGACCCAGGTCTCGACGCTCGCGCGCGAGCGCGCGGAGGCCGCCGCCCGCGAACAGGCCGAGCTGCGGGAGGCCGCCGAGCGGGCCGCCGCCGAGCACGCCGAGGCGCGGCAGATCGCGGACGAGGCAGCGACCCGGCACGCCGAGCACGCCCAGACCGCCCACCGCGCCCGGCTGGCGGCCGAGGAGAGCGCCCGCGACCTCGTGGCCTCCGCGGAGGAGACCGCGCGCGCCGTGGTCACCGAGGCCGAGCAGCGCGCCCGCGCCACGATCGCCCGGGGCGAGGCACGGGCCAAGGAGGCCCTGGCCCTGGCCGAGCGCGTGGCCGCGGAGGGACGAGCTGCGGCCGAGGCCGCCCACGCCGCCCGCACCGAGGCCGAGGAGGCCGCGCGCGAGCACGGCGAGCTGGCCGGCCGGGCCGCCGCCGCCGAGCACACCGCCCACGAGGCAGCGCGCGAGCGAGCGGAGCAGGCCGAGGCGGCGCAGGCCGCCCGCATCGAGGCCGAGGCGTCGGCCGCCCAGCACGCCGACCTCGCCCGCCGCGCCCACGTCTCCCGGAGGGAGGCGGAGGAGCTCGCCCGGACGGCCCACGAGGACCGCGTCGCGGCCGACCAGTCCGCGGCGGAGCACGCCAGTCGTGCCGAGGAGGCCCACGCCGCGCGCCGCCTGGCCGAGGTCTCCGCGGTCGAGGCGGCCGAGGCACTGGCCGAGGTCGAGGAGACGGCTCGCGAGCACGCGTCCCGCGCCGCCGAGGCCGCCGAGTCGGCCCGCGCCGCGCACGAGGCCGCCGAGGCGCGCGCCGCCGAGGCCGGGGAGGCGCACGCCGCGCGTCGTACGGCCGAGGAGACCGCGGCCGAGCAGGCCTGGCTGGCCCGCACGGCCCACGAGGGTCGCGCCACCGCCGACGACATCGCCCAGTCGGCCCAGACGCTGCGGACCGCGGCCGAGGAGTCGGCCGCCGAGCAGGCCGAGCGCGCCCGTGAGGCCCACGAGGCCCGGCTGGCCGCCGAGCGCACCGCCGACGAGGCGCACGCCGCCCGGTTCGCGGCCGAGTCCGCCGCCGGCGAGCACGCCACCGCTGCGGCCCTGGCGGCCGTGGCCGCGCGCACGGCGCAGGAGGCCGCCGCGGCCCGCGCCGCCGAGACCGAGGCGGCACTCACGGCCCGCACCGAGGCCGAGGTCCGCGCTGCGGAGCACGCCGAGACCGCGCGCCAGGCGCACGCCGACCGCACCGCCGCCGAGGAGCTGGCCCGCGAGGCGCACGAGGTCCGCGCCAACGCGGAGGAGGCCGTCACCCGGCACGCCCGGCTGGCCGAGGAGGCCGCCCGGTCCCGCACCACGGCCGAGCAGGCCGCCGAGGAGGCGGCCCTGGCCGGGGCCGAGGCCCACCGCGCCCGGGAGGCCGCGGAGCTGGCAGCCGCGGAGCAGGCCGACCTGGCCGCCCGGTCGGCCGGCGCCGAGCAGGCCTCCCACGAGGCCGCCGAGGCCCGGGCCGCGGAGGCCGCCGAGGCGCACGCCGCCCGGGAGCAGGCCGAGCAGACCGCCACCGAGCAGGCCTGGCTGGCCCGCACCGCCCACGAGGGCCGGGCCACCGCCGAGGACATCGCCCACTCCGCCCAGGTGAAGCGGGCCGCAGCCGAGTCGGCGGCCGCCGAGCAGATCGAGCTGGCCCAGGAGGCGCACGAGGCCCGGCTGGCCGCCGAGCGCGCCGCGGAGGAGGCCCAGGCGGCCCGGGCCGAGGCCGAGCGGGTGGCCGCCCAGCAGGGCGCCGCCGCGGCCGAGGCCGCCGAGGCCGAGCTGGCCGCCCACGAGAACGCCAGCGAGCACGCGGAGGCCGCCCGCGCCGCCCACCAGGGCAGGACCGCCGCCGAGGAGGCCACGGCCGCGCAGGCGGAGGCCGCCCGGCTGGCCCACGAGGCACAGGTCGCGGCCGATGAGCTGGCGCGCAGCGCCCACGCCTCCCGCACCGAGGCGGAGCGTGCCGCCGCCGACCAGGCCGAGCAGGCCCGGCAGGCCCTCGAGGCGCGGTCCCTGGCCGAGCAGGAGGCCGAGGCGGCGCAGGCCCGCCGCGGTGAGGCCGAGGTGGCCGCGGCCGAGCAGGCCGCTGCCGCCGGGCAGGCCGCCGCCGCCGAGCTGGCGGCGCACGGCGTGGCCGAGGCCCAGGCCGAGGCCGCCCGGCTGGCCCACGACGCCCGCGCCGAGGCCGACGCCGTCGCCGCGCAGCACGCCGAGGCCGCGCGGCTCGCGCACCAGACGCAGCTCGAGGCCGACGCGGCGGCCCAGGGCGCCCACGAGGCCCGCCTGGCCGCCGAGGACGCCGTGCGCCGCCAGGCCGAGGCGGCCCGCGCGGCCATCGCCGACCGGACCGCCGCCGAGCAGGTCGCCACCATGCAGGCCTCCGACGCCGAGACGGCCCACGCGGCCCGCACCGTCGCCGAGGAGGCCAGCCAGCGCGCGGCCGAGGCCGCGAAGCGCGCCGCCGAGGCCGAGCGGGCCGCCCACGAGGCCGCCGAGGCCCGAGCCGCCGAGGCCGCTGCCGCTCACGCCGACCGGACCGCCGCGGAGGGCGTGGCCGCCGCGCAGCTGGCCGACGCCGCCGCCGCGCACGAGGCGCGGATGGCCGCCGAGCAGACGGCCGCGTCGGCCCACCGGGCCCGCGAGTCGGCCGAGACCACGGCCCGCGAGCACGGCGCCGAGGCCGCTGAGGCGCACGAGCAGCGGACCGCCGCCGAGGAGCTCGCCACCCGCGCGACCGCCGCGGCCGAGGAGGCGCAGCGGCGCCGCGAGGAGGCCGAGCGCCGCACCGCCGACCAGCACGCGCTGACGCTGGCCGCGGCCGCCGCCGAGGAGGCCGCCCACCGCACCGCCGAGGAGCACGCGGAGCAGGCCCGCTCGGCGTACGCCGCCCGCACCGCGGCCGAGGAGCTGGCCCGCACCCAGTCGCTGGCCGCCACCGAGGCCCAGCAGGCCCGGACCGAGGCCGAGCACCTGGCCCGCGAGGCGCAGGAGGCGCGGCGCACGGCCGAGGAGGCCGCGAAGGCGCAGGCCGCGCTGGCCACGCGGGCCGGCAAGGAGCGGGCCACGGCCGAGTGGCGCACCGCCGAGGCCCTGGCCAACCTGCAGGTGGCCGCCGAGGAGCACGAGGAGCGGCTGCGCGAGGCGATCGAGGCGCGGGCCGTCGCCGAGGAGGCCGCGGCCGAGGCGATCGGCGCGCGGGCCGCTGCGGAGCGGGCGGCCGCCGACCTAGCCGAGCAGCTGGTCGAGGCCCGCGAGCGGCTGCGCGAGCTCGACGAGGCGCCGACGAGCTAGGGCCCTCGGCTCGACGTCCAACGGACGGCGAGCCCAGGGCACTAGGGCTGCGAGGCGAGCGCCTCCAGCGCGTCGGCCAGCTTGCGGCCGCAGAGCTGGTGCCCGGCCGGGGTCGGGTGGTCGTAGTCCGGGCCGACCAGGTCGGGCCGGCCCTCCAGCCAGTGCTGGGCGTCGACGTACGGGATCCCGACCTGGTCCGCGGCGGCCGCCAGCGCACCGATGACGCCGTCGGTGTCGGTGAAGCCGTCGACGGTCGGGTCCATGGTCCCGACGAGGACCAGCCGGGCCTCCGGGTGCGCCCGGGCGGCGGCGCGGAGCGTGCGGACCGCGCGGGCGGTGATCACCGCGGGGGCGTCCTGCTTGTCGTTGCCGCCGCCCTCGACCACCAGCCAGTCGACCGGCCCGACGTCGAGGGCACCGGCGCGGATCTGCCCGAGGTAGGAGGGGAGGCCGTAGGCGGGGTTGCCCGACACGAAGCCGGTGCCGCCGCCCCCACGGACCTGGTAGGTCCAGCCCAGCCGGCGCGCGGCCACCGCGCCCATCGAGTCCTCCGGGCCGGTGTAGGCGCCGCCCACGATGTAGGAGTCCCCGAAGAAGAGGGCCGAGACCCGGCCGGCCGCGGACGGGGATCCGCTCGGGTCCGGGGTCGGCGCCGGGGACGACGGCGACGAGACCGCCGCGCCGGGCGTGGCCGGCGAGGTCACCGGAGCGGCGTCGTCCTGGCCACAACCGGCCAGGACGAGGACCAGCGGCACCGCGGCGAGCACGGCCAGCGCACGGACCCGGCCTGCCACCCGGTCACTCTAGGCAGGTCCTCCAACGCCGAGCCGGCGTCACGAGGGGCCTCAGGCGCCCCGCCGGGCCAGCGCTGCCGCGAGCCTGGCCCCGAGTGCGAGGTGGCCGTCGTAGGTCGGGTGCACGTAGTCGTCGCACAGCCAGTCGTCGTGGCCGGCCGTCCACTTCTGGGGGTTGACGAAGGACGTCCCGAGCCGCCGCGCGACCGCCTTGAGCCCGTCGCGGATCGCATCGGTGTCGGAGTAGGGGCCGTAGGTCTGCATGGGTCCGACCAGGACCAGGAGCGCGTCGGGGAACCGCGTGCGGGCGATGAGCAGCACCTTGCGGGCGTTGCGCGTGACCTTGGCCAGGGAGCGCCCCACGTCGTTGGAGCCGCCCTCGACGACGACCAGCGCCGGGTCGGTCACGTCGAAGGCGCCCGCGCGGATCTGCGCGAGGTACGGCGGGATGCCGTACTCCGCGTTGCCCTGCACGAAGCCGGTGCCACCGGCGCCGCGCAGCACCGGCGCGTAGCCGAGTTGCACCCCCGCGAGGGCGGCCATCCCGCGCCGGGCGTCCGGGCTGCAGCCCCCGCCCACGACGTAGGAGTCGCCGAAGAACAGCGCGGTCCGCGCTTGGCGGTCCGCGGCCGCAGCGGGGCCGGGGGCGGGCACCGCGTGCGCCACCGGTGCGCCGGTGAGGAGCGCCAGGAGCGCCAGGACCGACGCGAGGGAGC
>CAZEPK010000166.1:0-10844 GCA_964514085.1 uncultured Nocardioides sp. | reverse complement strand
GGGCCATGTCGGCGTGGTCGCTGCCCTCCGCGGGCTGGTAGCCGAAGTAGCGGTAGCCGTCGACGACCTGCTCCGGTGACCCGCGGCTGATGCCGAGCTGCAGCCGGCCGCCGGAGATGAGGTCGGCGGCACCCGCGTCCTCGGCCATGTAGAGCGGGTTCTCGTAGCGCATGTCGATGATCCCGGTGCCGAGCTCGATCCGCGAGGTCCGTGCGCCCGCCGCCGCCAGCAGCGGGAAGGGCGAGGCCAGCTGGCGCGCGAAGTGGTGGACCCGGAAGTAGGCACCGTCGGCGCCCAGCTCCTCCGCCGCCACCGCCAGCTCGATCGACTGCAGCAGGGCATCGGCGGCCGACCGGGTCTGTGACTGGGGTGAGGGGTTCCAGTGGCCGAAGGAGAGGAAGCCGATGTTCTTCATGCTTCAACCAACCTCGGGACGGACCGCCCGATTCCCGGCGCGACGACGCCCGGCCCGCAGGACCCGAGCCCGCGCCGTCTAGCGTGACCGCGTGCGCGCTCAGTTCTGGTCCGGGGTGCGGCTCGGCGTCCCGTACGCCGTGGTGGGGTTCGTGCTCTCGATGTCCTTCGGCGTGCTGGCCCGGCAGGCCGGTTTCTCGGCGCTCCAGGCGATCGTGACCGCGGCGATCGTCTTCGCCGGCTCCGCGCAGTTCGCAGCGCTGGCCGTGCTCTCGGGCGGCGGCTCGGTGGTGGCCGCCGTGGCGGCCGGGACGCTGATGAACGGCCGGTTCCTGGCCATGGGCACGGCGCTCGCACCGTCTCTGCCCGGTGGCCCGCTCCAGCGCGCCGTGCAGGGCCAGGCCGTGGTCGACTCCTCCTGGGCGCTGGCCAACCGCGGCGACGGCAGCTTCGACCGCTGGCTCCTCTTCGGCACCACGCTCCCGCAGTACGTCACGTGGTTCCTCGGCACCCTGGTGGGGGCCTTCGCCGGTGACGCGCTCGGCGACACCGACCGGCTCGGCCTCGACGCGGTCTACCCCGTCTTCTTCCTCGGCATCCTCTTGGCCGAGCTGCGCAGCCCGCGGTCGCGGGTGGTGGCCCTCTGCGGCGCGGCGGTCGCGCTGGCGCTGGTGCCGTTCACGCCGGCAGGCGTCCCCATCCTGGCTGCCGCGGTGGCGGCCCTGCTGGGCCTGCGCCGATGAGCAGCCGATGAGCCAGTCCACGACGATCTGGGTGGCGATCCTGGGCCTGGCGCTCACCACCGCCGTGGTCAAGGCCGCCGGCCCGGTGGTCTTCGGGGGCCGCGAGGCGCACCCGGCGTTCCTGCGCGTGGTCGCGATGATGGCGCCCGCGCTGCTGGCCGCGCTGGTGGTCACCTCGCTGTTCGCCGACGGGCACCGCCTCGGCGTCGGCGCCGACACGGTGGGGGTCGCCCTCGGCGGTGTGCTGCTCTGGCGCGGCCGGTCCCTGGTGCTCGCCGTGGTCGTCGCGGTGGTGGTCACCGCAGCGCTGCGCGCGCTCACCTGACCAGCAGGTCGCGCACCTCCTGCTTCTCGCCGACGCTGGTCGCGCCGGTCCCCCGCCGGACGAACTCCTCTCCCGGCGGCCAGGTCGCGACGTGCTGGTCGCCGGTCGGCGGGTCGTAGCGCACGGAGGCGACGTGCTCGACGTCGACCTCGAACAGGTGGAACCGGCCCACCTCCGGCCGCCAGCCGAGCTCGGCGGCGACGGCGTCGGCGTAGTGCTGCTGCACCGCGGGGTCGGGCTCGGGCACCGCCCGGCCGCGCACCTTGAGCTCGCCCTCGTCGCCCTCGCGGCCCCGCACCACGCTGTGCACCAGGATCCGGGGATCGCGGCCGAGGTCCCGCGCTTTCTGAGAGCCCCACAGCATGGAGAGCAGCAGCCGCCCGTCCAGGACCAGCGGCTCGACGGGGCTCAGCCGTGGCGTGCCGTCGCGCCGCAGGGTGACGACCAGCAGCACCCCTGGGGAGACCAGCCGGTCGCGCCCCAGGGCGGCCAGGCGGGGCTGCTGGTCCTCGAGCTCGCTCCATCGCATCCCTCCGGTCTAGCCGCCCGCGCCGACACCGCGCCGGAGGTCCGCCCCCACGTCGTGCAGGTGCCGAAAAGCCTGCGCGTAGGAGCCGAGCAGCCCGGTCTCCTCGTAGGGCACGCCCAGCTCGGCGCAGTACGCGCGGACGATCGGGCGCGCCCGCCGCAGGTTCGGGGTCGGCATCGCCGGGAACAGGTGGTGCTCGATCTGGTGGTTCAGCCCGCCGAGCGCGGCGTCGACGAACCGGTTGCCGCGGACGTTGCGCGAGGTCAGCACCTGCTTGCGCAGGAAGTCCTCGCTCCCGTCGGGGTGCGGCATGCCCTTGTGGTTGGGGGCGAAGGTGAGGCCGAGGTAGAGGCCGAAGAGCGCTTGGTGCACCACGACGAAGGCCAACGCCTGCAGCGGGCCGAGCACCGTGAGGACCACCGACAGGTAGGCCACCGCGTGCACCGCGAGCAGGGCGCCCTCCAGACGGGGTCGCTTGACCGTGCCGTCCCGGAGCGCCGCGACGCTGTCCTTCTTGAGCGAGATGCCGAGCAGCGTGAGCAGCGGGAGCCAGAGGTAGGCCTGGTGCGCCGTGAGCCAGCCCCTGCCCTGCGCCGCCTCGCGGCTCCACACCAGCACGCCCGGACCGACGTCGGGGTCGAGGTCGTCGTGGTTGGGGTTGGCGTGGTGCCGGGTGTGCTTGACCATCCAGTAGCCGTAGGACATCCCGATCCCGACGTTCCCGGCGACCAGGCCGGCCCGGGCGCTGAGGCGATTGGTCCGGAACACCTGGCGGTGCGCGAGGTCGTGGGCCACCAGCGCCACCTGGGCGAAAACCACCGCGAGGACGGCGGCCACTAGGAGCGTCCACCACGAGGCGCCGACCGCGACGAACGCCGCCCAGCCCGCGACGTACGCCGCGGCGACCGCGCCCAGCCGGACGGCGTAGTGCGCCGGCCGCCTCTGGAGCAAGCCGGCTGCGGCCACCCTCCGGTTGAGCTGGGCGAAGTCGCTGCCGGCGCCGGTGGCCGGCCGTTCTGCTGTGGTCGTGGTCATGGCTCCAGCGAACCGCCGGGACCGACCCGCCGTCAGGAGTCCCAGGTCCCCCGCGCAGGTGGGGCCAGCACCACCGCGTCGACCGGGACGCGCCGCGAAAAGCTCTCGTCCCGCGGGGGGCACCGGCCTACGCTGTGCTCGTGATCCGCCAGTCCCCGCGTGCGCTCCCGCGCTCGCCGTACGACACATGAGCTAGGGAGGTGTCAGCGGTGCCGGTACGACAAGTCGCCCTGCTGAACGCCTCCTACGAGCCGCTCGGGCAGGTCAGCTTCCAGCACGCCGTGCGGATGCTCTTCCGCGAGGTCGCCCTGGTCGAGGAGCAGCACGGCGACCGCATGATCGGGCCGCACCCGTGGCCACGCGTCATCCGCCTCGTCCGCTACGTCGCCGCGCACTGGCTGCACCGGCCGGCGGGCTGGTCGCGCCTGGGCGTGCTGACCCGCGACCGCCACACCTGCGGCTACTGCGGCCGGCACGCCACCACCATCGACCACGTGCTCCCCCAGAGCCGGGGCGGCGGCTCGACCTGGCTCAACACCGTGGCCGCCTGCGCCGGCTGCAACCACCGCAAGGCCAACCGCACCCCGCACGAGGCCCACATGCGGCTCCACACCACGCCGTACGCACCGACGCGGGCGAAGCTCGCCGCGCTCTGAGCCCGGCACCACGCGTCAGCGGGTCCCTGGGTCAGGGTGTCCTGCTCGACCCGCGGACATCAGGCCGCGGTCCAGGAGGTCGACGAGCCAGGTGAAGCTGTCGTCGACGTCGGCGTCGATCATGAAGCCGCCGGACTCCTCCACCGTGGCGAAGCCGTGCAGCACGCTGCGGAGTGCTCGGAGGGCGTGGATCTCGTCGGCGGGCTCGAGCCGGTACCCGCGCAGGACCGCGGAGAGGGACCCGAGGAAACGGTCGGCGGCGGCGAGGAGCGGGTCGTCCGGTCCGGTGGTCCGGGCCCGGTTGCCGGCGTCGTAGCGGCCCGGGTGCTCTTTGACGAAGGTGCGCATCGCTGCGGCTGCTGCCCGGAGGGCCTCGGTGTGGGCGCGGCCCTGGGTGGCGTCGCGGATGGCGTCACCGAGCTCGTGCATGGCCTGGACGGCGATGCGGTGGGTGAGGTCCCCGAGGTTGTCGACGTGGTTGTAGAGCGAGGGCGTCCGCACCCCCAGCCGCTCGGCCAGGAGCCCCATGCTCAATGCGTCCAGGCCGACCTCGTCGGCCAGGTCTGCGGCCGCCTCGACCACCGCAGCGGGCGCGAGCCCGGCCCTAGGCACGGGGCAGCACCTCGGCGAGGAACGGCAGCGCGAGCGCGGTGACCTGGTCGGGGGCCTGGGTGTGCGGGTAGTGGCCCACGCCGTCGAGGACCACCAGCTGGCCGAGGCCGGGCTGCAGGTCGGCGATGATCTTCTCTCCCTCCGCGCGTGGACTGTCCCAGTCGGGGTCGAGACTGCCCTCGACGACCAGCACCGGGCAAGCGACGTGGCCCAGCTGGGCGCCGGCGTCGCTGGGGTCTGTCCCGAACATGGCCCGGAGCACCTTCATGCGGCTCGGGTCCTCCAGCACGGCTGCGATGCGCGCCAGCTCGCGGTCCCAGTCGCTCGGCTTCACCGGCACGGCGAGGTCGAGGTACCTGACCCAGCTCGAGACCTTCCCGAACAGGGCGGTGCGCATGAGGGAGACCGAACCCGACCGGTAGCGCCGGTTCCGGAGGAGCCCGCCCACCGAGATCGACTGCGCGCGGGTGAAGGGCGCCAGCTCGACGAGCCCCGTGATCAGCTCCGGAGCTGTCGCGGCGGCGATGGTGGCCGCGCCTCCGCTGATCGACTGCCCGATGATCACGGCCGGGCCGCCGAGGTGGCGCACCAGGGCGACCAGGTCGCCGGCGAT
The DNA here is from genome assembly GCA_964514085.1 of uncultured Nocardioides sp. GTDB lineage: Bacteria > Actinomycetota > Actinomycetes > Propionibacteriales > Nocardioidaceae > Nocardioides. Next base: position 5,917 of record CAZEPK010000166.1, on the reverse strand, counting down.
GTCGGTGCGGCTGTACCCGTCCCAGTCGGCGCTGGAGTCGCCGCAGCCGCGGATGTCGACGTTGGCCACCTGGTAGCCGGCCGCGGCCAGCGCCGGTGCGACGAAGCGGTAGGAGTGCCGCGTGTCGCCCATCCCGTGGGCCAGGACCACGAGCGGGCCCTCTCCGATGAGGTCGTAGGAGAGGGTGTTCTGGCCGAGGGTCAGCTGCTGGGTCATGACGTGTCCTGTCGTGGATGACTAATGTTGTTAGCCCAAAACTAATGCTATTAGTTTCTGCCGTCAAGCCCCGTTCCTCCCTAGTCCACGAAGAGCGCAAAGGTGGTCAAGCCTCGGGCGCCCGTCCGTGGTGGACTGACCCGCGTGGATGCCTCAGCGCCGCTCCTCGGCCAGGTCGCCCTCGTCGCGGGCGCGACCAGGGGCGCCGGCCGCGCCTTCGCGGTCGAGCTGGCCCGGGCCGGCGCGCACGTGTACGCCACCGGGCGCAGCAGCCGGACGGCCGGACGTTCGGAGCTCGACCGGCCCGAGACCATCGAGGAGACGGGGGAGCTGATCGCGGCGGTCGGCTCCGGGGCCGCGCTCGTCGTCGACCACGAGGACCACGACGCCGTGCGGGCGCTGGTCGCGCGGATCGAGGAGGAGCACGGGCGGCTCGACGTGCTGGTCAACGACATGTTCGGCGGCGACCGCTACGCGCAGTGGGACAAGCCGCTGTGGGAGCACGACCTGGCCGGCGGGCTCCGGATGCTCAGGATGGGCGTCGACACCCACCTGGTCACCGCCCACTTCGCCCTGCCGCTGATGCTGCGCCGCCCCGAGGGTGCGGCCGCGGCGCTGCTGGTCGAGGTCACCGACGGGACCGACGAGTTCAACGCCGCCTTCCGGCGGGGCGTGGGCTTCTACTACGACCTGGTGAAGGCGGGCGTGAGCCGCATCGTGCGCGGCCTGACCGCCGAGCTGACCGACCACCCGTGCACCGCCGTCGGGCTGACGCCCGGCTGGCTCCGCTCGGAGCACATGCTCGAGAACTTCGGCGTCACCGAGGCCACCTGGCGCGACGCGCTGGAGAAGGTGCCCGGTTTCGCGATCTCCGAGTCGCCCGCCTACGTGGCCCGGGGACTCGCCGCGCTGGCGGCGGACGCCGACCACGGCCGGTTCGCCGGCCGGGTCCTCACCTCGTGGGACCTCGCCGAGGCCTACGGCGTCACTGACACCGACGGTTCGCAGCCCGACTGCTGGGGCTACATCGCCCGCCACGGCATCGAGCGCCAGGACGGCGGCGGGGTCGAGGAGTTCCGCTGACGCGCAGGACCCGCCGCGCCGACACGGGTGGGCGTCCAGCTGCGGGGCGATCCCCCGATTCCCCCGCAGCTGGTCAGGGGTTGAACGATGGCCCGGCGTCGGCGCTACGGAGCCGACGCTGATGCCTCCCATCCACGACCTGGATACCTGGGCCCACCAGCCCTAGGCGAGGTACTTCTCCCACGGCCCGGTGATGGCCAGGGTGATGCCCGGGGTCTGGATGTTGACGAAGAGGACCCGGCCGTCGGAGGTGAAGGTGGGGCCGGTGAACTCGGAGTACTCCGGCGCCGCGGCGGTGCCGATGTTGAGCTGGTTGCGGGCGATGGCGTACGTCGGCCCGCCCGGCACCGAGCTGAGCACGTGCGAGGCGCCGACGCCGTCCTCGGCCAGCACCAGGGTCCCCCACGGGGTGACGGTGACGTTGTCGGGACCGTCGAACACCACGCCGTCGTAGCGCGGGGCGGCGCCGGAGTCGGTGGTGGTCTGGTGCGGGAAGTAGGTGACGAGGGTGATCGTCTCGTCGGCGTAGGAGTAGAACCACACCATGCCGTCGTGCTTGACCGCGTCGGCGGGCAGGTCGGCGGAGTTGAAGGCGTAGCTGTTGACCACGTAGACGCCGTCGCGGGTGCCGAAGACGCCCTCGAACTTCTTGCCGCGGGTGATCTCGGTGGTGAACTGCTTGCGCACCGACGTGGTCTGGCCGTCGCGCTCCGGGACGGTGACCCAGCGGACGGGGAAGGGCCGGCCGAGCTGGGCGGAGGTCAGGTAGGCCACGTCGGGCAGCACCGACCCGTCGTCCATGAGGATCGCCATGGCCTCCAGGGTGCCGCTGGTGGGACCGAGCTGGTCGGCGATGCCGGGGCCGAGGCGGACGGCGCCGGGCGCGGTCCAGCGGTAGAAGAGGCCGTTGGGGTTGCTGGCGTCCTCGGAGAGGTAGACCCGCTTGCGGGTCGGGTCCACGGCGCACGCCTCGTGGGCGTAGCGCCCGAAGGCCTTGATGGGCTTGGGCAGGTTCCGGCCGTCGGCGAAGACCTCGAAGACGTAGCCGTGGTCGAGCGAGTACGTGCCGCTCTGGCCGTTCGCGGACCAGGCCGTCCCGGCCCTGGTGTCGGTCTCCTCGCAGGTGAGCCAGGTGCCCCACGGGGTGGGCCCTCCGGCGCAGTTGGTGAGGGTGCCCGAGATGCCGACCCACTCGCCGAGGTTGCGGCCACGGCCGTCGGTCTCGATGACCGTGCAGCCACCGCCGTTCAGCGCCGTCGGGTCGTAGACCGTCCCCGGGACGTGCGGCACGCCCAGCAGGGAGCCGGCGGGCAGCTCGTGGTTCTGGATCAGCCGCACCCGGCCGCCCGGGCCGTCGAAGGCCGCGGTCCCGTCGTGGTTGGAGGGCGTCGGCTGCCCCGTCTTCAGCTTGCTCTGCCCGGCGTAGGTCACCACGCGGTACTCGAACTCCGGCGGCAGCGCCAGGAGCCCGGCCGGGTCGTCGACCAGCGGCGGGAACGGGCGGGAGGTCGGCCCGCCGTGACCGTGACCGTGACCGCGCGAGCCGCCGGGAGAGGCCTCGGCCAAGGACGGGACTGCGCCGGCGACGACCAGGCCGACACCGGCGGCTCCCCCGGTCAACATGCTGCGACGGGCGATGGGCATCTGAGCTCCTGACGTCGTGAAGGACCTCCAACCTCGTGGACCGGCGCTGAACGGCACATGACGGCCACCGCGACGACTTCCCGACGCGCCAGCGAACTCCTGGTGAACGCGGTCGGGCACCAGGGATGCGACCCGAAATGCAGTCAGAGGCGGGGTCCGGATCCGGACGCCGCCTCTGATCTGCTGGTGCGATGTGTAGCGGGGGCAGGATTTGAACCTGCGACCTCTGGGTTATGAGCCCAGCGAGCTACCGAGCTGCTCCACCCCGCGTCGGTGAGGACAACGTTACGGCACCGGTGGGAGGCGGCCAAATCAGGGTGTCGGCGTCGCCCCCGACGGCTTCGGTGACGGGGACGGGGACGACGAAGCGCCACCGCCCTCGAGGGCCAGCGCCTGCTGGACCAGCTCCCGCGCCTTCTGGATGTGCTCCTGGTACTCGGCGAGGTCGTTCGCCGTCAGCGCCTCGTCGGCGAGCTGGAACTCCTCCTGTGCCTGGGCCAGCAGGTCCTCGACGGAGCCGGGGTCGGCCGTGGACGACGAGGTCGGGTCGTCCGTGGGGTCGTCGGTGGGCGTGGGCGTCGGGGTCGGGGTGCCCGGGTCGGTCGTCCCGTCGTCGCCCGGCTCGTCGACGTTCGAGATGGCGATCTCGAGCGCGCCCTGCAGCGTGGTGTCGAGGCCCACACCGCCCTTGTAGGAGACCAGGACGTAGCGCAGGATCGGGAAGTTCGCCTCGCTGTTGGTGGCGCGCCGGGCGTACACGGGCTCGACGTACATCAGCTCGTCGCCGAGCGGGACCGTGAGCAGGTTGCCGTAGGTCAGGGAGTTGCCGGAGCGGTTGAACTCCGCCAGCCGCTCGGAGACCGTCGGGTCGGACTGCATGCTGTTGGCCACCTGGCTGGGGCCCTGCTGCTGCTCGTCGATGACGTCGATGACCCGGATCTGGCCGTAGGTGTCCGAGGTGGCGTCGGAGTCCACCGAGACGTACGCCGCGAGGTTGAGCCGCTTGTAGGGCACGAAGGTCGAGGTCATCGACCAGACCTGGCCCTCCGGCACCGCCGGCACGTCCTCGGGGTTGTCACCGGAGGGGATCAGCCCGGTGGGCTGGGTGACGAACATGCGGTACGGCGGCTGGTAGGCCTTGGCGCCGTTCGGGTCCTCGGGGACCTCCCACCGGTTGTTGTCCTGGAACCAGGCCTGCGGGTCGGTCACGTGGTAGCGCGCGAACTGGTAGCGCTGGACCTTGAACAGGTCCTCGGGGTAGCGCAGGTGCTCCTCCAGCGAGGGCGGGATGTCCGCCTTCGGCTTGACCGTCCCGGGGAACGCCGCCGACCAGGCCTTGAGGATCGGGTCCTGGTCGTCCCACTCGTAGAGCGTCACCGTGCCGTCGTAGGCGTCGACCGTCGCCTTCACCGAGTTGCGCATGTAGTTGATCTCGTCGGTGGGCAGCGTCCGCAGGCCGGTCTCGTCCTGGAGCGTGTCGTCGGTCATGGTCTTGAACGACTCGCGCTCGGAGCCGGGGAAGCGGTCGGTCGTGGTGTAGCCGTCGACGATCCAGAGGATCTTGCCGTCGACGATGGCCGGGTAGGCGTCGTCGTCCAGCGTCAGCCACGGGGCGACCTTCTGCACCCGGTCCTTGGGGTCGCGGTTGTAGATGACCTCGGAGTTCTCGTTCAGGCGGCTCGAGAGCAGGAAGTTCGTGCTGCCGAACTTGATCGCGTAGAGCAGCCGGCGGAACGTCGAGCCGACGGAGACACCGCCGTCGCCGGAGTACGTCGTGGTCGATTCGCTGCTCGTGTCGTCGTCGCCCTCGTCGGTGGTGTCCGTCGAGGTGGCCCTGCTCAGGTTGAGCTCGCGGTTGGGTGCGTCGCCGGCCCGGCCGACCACCGAGTAGTCGGGGCTCTTCTCACCGAAGTAGACGCGGTCCTCGTAGGTGCCGACGGCCTTGGCCAGGGCGTCCTGGCCGATCTGGTTGCCCTCGGCCCACTGCGTCTTGTCGGTGTCGCCCAGCACCTGCTCCTGGTTCGACTCGTTGCGCTGGTTGGCGAAGGCCGCGATCACGTCGTTGCCGTGGGTGTAGACGGTGTGCAGGTTGAGCCAGTTCTGGACGTCGCTGTTGAGCGCGCTCTGGTCGAGCTCGCGCACGCCGAGGACCAGCGCCCGGTCGGTCCCGTCGATGTTGTAGTGGTCCACGTCGAGGACGTCGGCGGTCGAGTAGTAGCCGCGCACCTGCTGGTTCTGCTGGAAGACCGAGCGCACCAGTGCGGGGTCGACCAGCGGGATGGAGCTGATGCTGGGGTCGGTGTCGGCGTCGACCTGGCTGGCCGACGTACCGCTCGAGGGCAGGCGGTACTCCTCCACCGAGTCGATGTCGTACGCCGCCCGCGTGGCCGCGATGTTCTTCTCGATGTAGGGCGACTCCTTGTCGGACTCGCTCGGCTTGACCTGGAACTGCTGCACGATGCCCGGCCAGATCAGCCCGAGCAGGATCGCGGACAGGACCAGCAGCGCCAGGCCCATCGAGGGCAGCAGCCACGTGCGGCGCCAGACGTTGAGGAAGAACAGCACCGCGCAGAACAGCGCGATGCCCATGAGGATCGCCTTGGCCGGCAGCACGGCGTTGTCGTCGGTGTAGGTGATGCCGGTGAGCAGCGAGCCGGACTGGTAGGCCAGGTCGTAGCGGTCGAGCCAGTAGTCGAGGGCCTTGGCCAGCACGAAGACACCGAGCAGCACCGAGAGCTGCGCCTGCGCCGCCCCCGAGAGCCGGTCGGTGGCGCTCTGCAGCCGGATGCCGCCGTAGAGGTAGTGCACGACCGCGGCCGCGATGAGGGCCACCACGCTGACCGCCATCACGAAGTCGGTGAGGAAGTGGTACCAGGGCAGGTCGAAGACGAAGAAGCCGATGTCCTTCTGGAAGTAGGCGTCGTCGCGCCCGAACGGCACGCCGTTGCGCCACAGCAGGAAGGTGCGCCACTCG